>NZ_JBUYWT010000059.1:0-46022 GCF_055264925.1 Bradyrhizobium sp. KZN70725 | reverse complement strand
GGCCTCAAGGCGTCAAAGGCTTCCAGCTTCTGCCGAGGCGGTGGGTGGTTGAACGCACATTCGCTTGGTTCGGCAGATGCCGCCGCCTCGCCAAGGACTTCGAGGCGACGGTGGCAACCGAAGCTGCCTGGCTGCTGATTGCACACATCAGGCTCCTGACCCGCAGACTCGCGGCTGCAGCTAAGGTTGGGTGATTTATGAGTCAGACTCTCAGGCAGGCCGGCCTCAGGCGGTTCGGCACGCCGGAGGAGATCGCCGACCTCGTCGCCTATGCCGTGTCGCCGCCGGCGCGCTGGATGACCGGCACCGTGCTGCGCATCGATGGCGGCGAGATCAGGACTGTCTGACATCGCCGCGCTATTGCCGATCCGCGCGCGGTCATGCTTTCGGCCCCTGCGCGGCGCGTGCCGCGAACATCGCGAGCAGCCGGCCCCAATCGCCTTCGGTATCGAAGATGCGGCGCATCTCGGCGGCGCGGGCGCCGTAACGGTCGAGCTTGCGGTGCTCGAGCTCGACGCGGGTGGCGTCCTTGCCGTCGGCAATGAAGCGCACCTCGATCTCGGTCTTCAGGTTCGGATCGTATTGCCAGTCCGCGGTGATATCCCATGACAGCACGAGGCGCGACGGGGGCTCCCAGAGCAGCACGCTGCCCCAGTCGCAGGTACTGCCGTCGTCGCCGCGTTCGTACCAGCGGCCGCCGACGCGCGGCTCCATGATTGCATCGACCGCATTGGTCTTGCCGATTTTGTAATGCGCGAGCGGCCACCACGTGCCCATCTGCTCGGTGAAGACCCGCCAGGCCACCGCCGGCGGCGCCTCGACATTCATCACCTTGCGGACGCTGTAGGGATCGTAATTGTCGGAGGTCGCTTGCATCGTCATCGGGATCTCCTCTCTTTGGCGGCTTCGCGTTCGGCCGCTTGCTTGAAGGCGGTCAGTGTCTTGTCCCAGAATCCGTCGAGCCAGCCGCGCAGGCTCTCCAACCCGCGGGTGTCGATGGCATAGAGCCGCCGCGTGCCTTCGATCCGCACCACGGCAAGGCCGGCGTCCTTCAGCACCCGAAGATGCTGCGACACTGCCGGACGGCTCACCTTGAGGCCGTCGGCGATCTCCTGCACCGATCGATTGCCCTCACGCAGCCGCTTGAACACCAGGCGGCGGGTCGGGTCTCCCAGCGCGTCGAGCGCGCGTTCGGCGCTGATCATGATCGTGTCGTCCGTTGTTGGATTTAACGTAAGTCTACACTTACGGTAAGTCAAGGCTAACGCTCTGTTCCAAATGAAACGGCGCGGCTCCGATCGAAGCCGCGCCGTTCGAGTCGTCTTGCCGCAAGTGCAGGCGCTTACGCCGCCGTCACGCGCCAGATCACGTTGCCGACGTCGTCGGCCACCAGCAGCGAGCCGTCGGGGCCGAGCGCGACGCCCACCGGGCGGCCGTACGACACCTTCTCGTCCGGCGCGAGGAAGCCCGAAAGGATGTCGCGCGGCGGCCCCGCGGGACGGCCGTCCGCGAACGGCACGAACACCACCTTGTAGCCTGACAGCGTCGAGCGATTCCACGAGCCGTGCTGGCCGATCACCATGCCGTCGGGAAAACCCGGCAGCGTGCCCTGCGGCATCCAGCACAGGCCGAGCGAGGCGGTGTGGCCGCCGAGCGCGTAGTCCGGCTGGATCGCCTTGGCGACCATCGCCGGATCCTGCGGCACGCGATCGTCGACCGTCTTGCCCCAGTAGCAATAAGGCCAGCCGTAGAAGCCGCCGTCGCGTACCGAGGTCAGATAGTCCGGCGGCGTCTCGTCGCCGAGGCCGTCGCGCTCATTGACGACGGTCCACAGCACATTGGTGCTCGGCTCCCACGCGATGCCCACCGGATTGCGCAGGCCGCCGGCGAAGATGCGGCTGGTGCCACCTGCCGGATCGAGCTCGTAGATCGCGGCGCGGCCTTCCTCGACCGCAAAACCGTTCTCGGCGATGTTGCTGAGCGAACCGACGCCGGCATAAAGCTTCTTGCCGTCGGCGCTCGGCAGCAGGCTGCGCGTCCAGTGCCCGTCGGGCTTGAAGCTGACGAGCTTGCGTCCCGGCGCGGTGATGCGATCGGCGCCCGCGGTGTAGGGAAACGCCACGACGCCGTCGGTGTTGCCGACATAGAAGGTGTCGCCGACCAGCGCCATGCCGAACGGCTGGCTCAAACCCTCCATGAAGGCGCCGCGACTTTCGGCGACGCCGTCGCCGTCACGGTCGCGCAGCAGCGTGATGCGATTGGCGCTGACGCCGAGCGCCGCGGCGCGCCGCATCGTCGCCTGCATCGCATAGTGGAAGACGCTGCGCGGCTTTCCTGCGATCTGCGTCGCCTCCGCGATCAGCACGTCGCCGTTGGGCAGCACATTGATCCAGCGCGGATGATCGAGCCCGGCCGCAAAGGCGTTGACCTTGAGCCCGGGCGCGGCGACTGGCTTCTGGTCGTTGTCCCAGCCCCGCGCCGTCGGCATCTTGAGCGTCGGGATCGCGCCCTGGGGTTTGGCCTGCGGGATCTCTGGCGCGCTACCCCAGGCGGGCGCGGGCTGCGCGCCCTGCATCCGCCGCCACGCCAGGGCGCCGGCCCCGATCGCCGCGACGACGCGGGCAAAAACTCCAGACGTGCTCATGAACTTCCCCTGTAATTGCGCAGTGTTAGCGCGCCTTGTCATTCCCTTGCCGACCGGCCGCGGCCCCAGCAGCATTCGCATAATGCCGGCCCTGATGACAGTAGTTATACGATCTTCGCAGCCGCGCACGAATCGGGGAGACTGGCTGCACGCTCCCTTGTCAGGGCGTTTTTCCTCCCTGAGACCTTGCCCGCCGCAGTGGCGGGCTTCCTTTTACGAACCGCCCCGGCTTTTCGAGGCGCTGCTCGCGCATCCGCCGTTATAGCCATAGAAGCATAACGCGCCGGCGACGGATGCATCCTGCCGGGCATAGCCCGGCTGCGCCCTCCCGGAGCACAAGCCCATTCACAAGAACCTGATCCCACGCTCGCGCAGATTTGCCTTTGCGAGATGCATGGCAGATCAGGAACGCCGCTCCATGGCGGTCGTTGGTCGGGACACCAGCAAGGAGAGTGTGAATGCAACGAAAGACCAAGATATTGTCCCTCGCCGCGGCGTCCCTGATCGCAACAACGGCAGGCGCGTTCGCACAAGGCTACTATCCTTATGGGAACCCTGGTCCGAGATATTACGGCGGCCCCCGCTATCAGGCCGTGCAGCCTGACGTGATGTACTCTCCAGCGGAGCCGGGCTGGTACGGTTCGTTCAACGGCACCAACCACCCGACGCCGAGCTCGACCCAGGGTGACGTGGGTCCTGAAGGGAACAACAACGGTACGCTGACCGGCGTCTACAGGCGCTGGTAGCCACGCAAAATTTAAGGTCCGTCGCTCGGCTTGAGCGACGGGCCTTTTTGCTGTTCCACGTTCCACGTATGCAAACCTGGCAACGTGAGGTCCGATTTTTCTGCTGAGGCGTTACTTCACCATCGCGCCGTAGACGATGTCCTGCACATTCTCGCGATAATATTTGCGCAGCTCGCCCGGAGCTGCGGTTCCTACAACGACGACAAGGCGCTCCTTCGGGTCGCAGAAGAACTGGGTGCCGTAAGCGCCGTTCCAGGTGAACTCGCCGGGATTGCCCGGCACCGACGACAGCCCCTCGCCGGTCCGCACCGCGACCGACAGCCCGAAGCCGAAGCCGCCGCGATGCGGTTCGACCGCGGCGACGTTGTTCTTGATCTCGGGCCCGAGATGGTTCGACGTCATGTGATGCACCGTCTTGGGGCTGAGGATGCGCTTGCCGTCGAGCTCGCCGCCATTGAGCAGCATCTGCCCGAAACGCAGATAGTCGCCGACGGTGGCGAACGAGCAGGCGCCGCCGCAATCGAACCTGGACGGTGTATCGAGCAGCTTGATGGCTTGCGGCTTGCCCGTGAGCGGATCGTTGGGGAACGGACGCGCCAGCCGCGCGCGCTGCGCCTCGGCCGGGTGGAACGTCGCATCCTTCATGCCGAGCGGCTTCCAGACATTGGCCGCGAGATATTCGCCAAGCCGCTGGCCTGAGACCTTCTCGACCACGGCGCCGAGCACGTCGATCGAGAAGCCGTACTCGAACTCGGTGCCGGGCTGATGCACCAGAGGCAGCTGGGTGATGCGGTCGATGAAGGCCTGGGTATCGCCCTCGACCGCCGGCGCGGTGCCGTCGGGATAGAGCCGCGCCAGCGCGCTCGAGCTGTCGGGCCGGCCGCCATACATCAGGCCGGAGGTGTGGCGATAGAGATCGTGGATGAAGATCGGCTGCGCCTGCGGCTCCATCTTCAGCGAGCCGTCGGCCTGCTGCACGCCGACCTTCATGTCGGCGAACGCCGGATAGAACTCGGCGACCCTGGCCTGCAGCGGCAGCTTGCCCTGCTCCATCAGCGTCAGGCCTGCAACCGCCGCCATCGGCTTGGTCATCGACGCCAACGCGAACACCGCGTCGATCGGCATCGGCGTGCCCTTCACCGGATCGAGCTGGCCATACGCCTTGTAATGCACGAGCTTGCCGTCGCGCGCGATCGCCACCACGGCGCCGGGCACGCGCTTGGCCGCGATCTCGCGCGCGAAGAAGTCGTCGAGCCGCACCAGCCCCCGCTCCGAGAAACCGGCCTGGTGCGCCGACGTTTCCGGAAGCGGCGCGGCGTGGGCGATGCTGACAGCAAGGCTAGTGGCGGCGGCAGCCGCGGCAATAACGGTTTTTCTCATTGTTTCCTCACCGGGGACCGCGGGCGATTTGTTATGGCGTTCGTTGCCCGCAGCTCGCAGGATTAGATCACGCCGGCAAGGGCGACAAGACTTCGCGGCGCGCGGCCGCGTCACGCCGGTGCATGCCTTGCTGCGCGAAGAACGGCTCGACCTCGAGCTCGAACGTCTTCAGTGCCGCGCCGATCGCCTGGTGCATGTCGAGATATTTGTACGAGCCGAGCCGGCCACCGAAAATGACATTCGGCCGCGACGCCGTCATGGCGTGATAGGAGGCGAGCATGGCGCGGTCGGCGGCGGTGTTGATCGGATAATACGGCTCGTCGCTCCGGCCCGCGAAGCGGGAATATTCGCGATAGATCGTCGTCCGGCCTTGCGCATGCGCCCGCTCCGGATGCAGATGCCTGAACTCGTGGACGCGGGTGTACGGCACCTCGGCGTCGGCATAGTTGATGACCGCGGCGCCTTGGTAGTCGGCGACGTCGTGCACCTCGCGCGCGAAGTCGACGGTGCGCCAGCCGAGATGGCCGCAGGCATAGCCGAAGAAGCGGTCGATCGGACCGGTATAGACCACGAGCTGCCGCGGATTGATGCGGTCGGCGACGTCGAAATAGTCGACGCCGAGGTGGACCGCGATCCTGGGATGATCGAGCATCCGGCGAAAGATCGCGGTGTAGCCGCCTGCCGGCATGCCCTCATAGCGATCGGCGAAGTAGCGATCGTCGAACGTGAAGCGGACCGGCAGGCGGCCGATGATGTCGGCCGGAAGCTCACGCGGATCGGTCTGCCACTGCTTCTGCGTATAGCCGCGGATCAAGAGATCGTAGAGCGTGCGGCCTACCGAGGCGATTGCCTTGTCCTCGAGATTGCCGATCCCCGCGGCGCCGTGCGCGGCCGCCTGCGCCGCGATCACGACGCGGGCCTCGTCCGGCGTCATGGCGCGCCCGAACGCCGCGCACACGGTCGCAAGGTTGATCGGCATCGAATAGACGCGGCCCTTCGCCACCGTGAAGACGCGGTGACGGTAGCCGGTGAACTCGGTGAAGCGGTGCAGATAGCGCCAGACGGTCTCGGAATTGGTGTGGAAGATATGCGTGCCGTAGCGATGCACCTCGACGCCGCTGTCGGGGTCGAGCTCCGAATAGGCGTTGCCGCCGATATGCGGACGGCGGTCGAGCACGCAGACGGAGCGGCCGAGCCTGCTCGCCACCTGCTCGGCGATCACAGCGCCGAAGAAGCCCGCCCCCACCACGACGACGTCGAAGCCATCAAGCTGCATGCGCTCTCGCCCTCATGTCGGATCGCGACGGCGCCCGACGCAGCTTCAACGTGCCGGCACGACCGTTTCCGGCGAAATAAATCCGCTCATCAGGATAATTCCGAGCCCGGAACGGCCGGCTCGGCCGTTCAACTGACAGCATGCAAGGCGACGGAAATGCCCGCGCGAGCAGCAACACCGTCAAGCGCGGAGGTCCCATGTCCGTGATCTGCGTCCTGTACTCCAGCAACACCACCTATGATTCGCTGCGCGGCATCCTGGCGATGGCGGCCGCCGAGCTCGACCGGCTCGGGCACGAGGTCAGGATGCTCGATCTGCTGGCGCCGGATTTCTCGGCCCGGCTCAACGCCCTGCTGCCGCGGCGCGCCGAGACCATGGCGCTCGGCTTCTCCGGCATTGGGCTCGATATCCACACCAAGGACGGCAGACTGTTCTGGGACGTCGCCCAGATCCCCGTCTTCACCTGGTTCTGCGATCACCCCTGCTATTTCGCCAGGCGTCACGGGCTCGAGAGCCGCTACACCGCGCATGGCTACGTGTTTCCGGACCATGCCGCATTCAACCGCGATCATCTGGGGGCCAACGACGCCGTGTTCGCAACCCATATGGGCATTCCCGATCCCGGCTTCTTCGGCGGCCTGCCGCCCGAGCAGCGCAACGGCCGGCTGATCTTCGCCAAGTCCGGCTGGAATCCGGTGGCGCTCGAGCGCGGCTGGCGCAAGACGATGCCGCCAAAGCTGTTCGCGCTGCTGTTCGACGCGATCGCCGAGGCGCGCGGCAAGACCTGTGGCACATTTCCGAAGATCATCGTCGACGTCGCCGAGCAGCATCTGGTCTATCTGAAGCCCGGCGGCGACCTGTTCAACGTGATCCTGACCCGGCTCGACAACTACACACGAGGCGTGCGCACCCGCGAGGTGGGTGCGGTGCTCGCCGACTATCCGGTCGACTTCATCGGCGGCGGCTGGAGCGATCTCGACGTCAGCGGGCGTCCGGCCCGCGTGCTCGGCGCGATGACCTTCGATGCGATGCGCGAAGGCCTCGGCAGCTACCTTGCCGCGGTCTCGCTCAATCCCAATATCGACCTGTCGGTGCATGACCGGGTGTTCTTCGCGCTCGGCGCCGGCACCGTGCCGGTGTTCGACGCCAACCGCTTCTCGGCCGCGGAGATGCCGCATCTCGCCCGCTTCAGCTTCGGCCAGGACACGACCAGCATCGCCGCCGCCGTCGAGGCCGTGCTGGCCGATCCCTCAGCAGCGCAGGCGGCGGCCGCGACCACCTTGCGCGAGCTTTATCCGCGCTTCTCGATGCAGCGGTCGGTGCAGGACATCCACGAAATCACGATGTCGATCGCGGGCGCCGCCGGCGCCAGCTTGTTGCCGGCCGAGCCGGTGCCGGCCGGCGTCTGGACGCCGAAGCAGGCGGCCTGATCGCGCGCCATTTCCGTGGCCGCGTCGCGCCCGCTACCATGCACCCGTCACTCCGATCGGGGCCAGCATGAACCGCCGCGCGTTTGTCTCGGGACTGGCCGTTGCCGCGGCGCTGGCGGGCTTCGCCGCGCCGGCTGCGGCCGACGGCAAGCGGGTGGCGCTGGTGATCGGCAACGGCGCCTACAAGAGCGTGCCGGCGCTGTCCAATCCGCCGAATGATGCCGGCGATATCGCAGCCGCGCTGCAGCGCCTCGGCTTTGCCGTGACGCTGATCACCAATGCCGGCTTCGACGAGATGCGGCGCGGCCTGATCGCCTTCGGACGCAATGCCGCCGGCGCCGACATGGCGGCAGTGTACTTCGCCGGCCACGGCATGGAGATCAACGGCGACAACTGGCTGATCCCGGTCGATGCCGAGCTGAAGCGCGATACCGACGCCGCCAATGAAGCGATCAGCCTGCAAAGCGTGATGCTGCAGGTCGCCAACACCGCAAGCCTCGGCCTCGTCATCCTCGATGCCTGTCGCAACAATCCGTTCGCGGCGAAGATGAGCCGCTCGCTCGCCACCCGCGCCGCCGCCGGCAGCGGACTCGGCCGCATCGAGCCGGTCGGCAATGTGCTGGTCGCCTATGCCGCACGCGACGGCACCATTGCGCTCGACGGCGACGGCCGCAACAGCCCGTTCGCCGCGGCGCTGCTCCACAACATCGAGACGCCGGGCGTCGAGGTCACCTTCATGTTCCGCAACGTCCGGGACGATGTGATGGAGGCGACGCGCAACGCGCAGCAGCCGTTTGTGTACGGCTCGCTGTCACGCAAGGCGATCTATCTCGTGGCCGCTCCGCCCGCCGACGCCGCCGCCACGAAACAGGCGAACGCTGCGCCGGCAGCCGCCGCATTGTCAGCGCCATCGGCGACAGCAGCCGGCGCGATCGATCCCGCGCTGGTCGGCACCTGGGAGATCATGGTGCCGGGTGGTCGCGGCCAGTCGCGCTGGATCTGGCGGATCATGGCCGACGGCACCTACCAATTCCACGCCGAGCCCTCCCGCGCCGCGCGCCCGCACGAAGGCACCGTCAGCTTCGCCAACGGCCGCTGGACGCTGCATGCGCTGAGAGGACTGAGGAACTACAGCGACGGCGGCTCCTACGAGATCCGCGACACCATTGCCGTGATCACCGGCAAGCTCGGCACCGGCTATTGGAAGCGCAGTGTGGAGTGAGCGGGCGCGGCGCGACGGTGCAGCCGCAAGCCTCACTCCTTTCATAAATCCAGTTCACCCGTAGCCGGATAGACCACCGTGCCGTCGCCCTGGACGACGGCGCCTTCGGTAAGACGGGCGGGCTCGAGGCGCCCCTCCCCCATGATGTGGACGACGGTCTCGCCGGACGCGATGAGGTAGTCGGCGACGATGCGGCGGTGGCAGCGCCACCACACGGCTTCCGAGCACATCATCGCACAGCGTTGCCGGCGCCCCTCGTCGCGCAGATGCTGGAGCGCCGCATGAAACTGCGGCGACAGCGCATAGTCGGCGTAGTTGTGAAAACTCTCGTTGCTCCAGAACCCGTTGACGGACGGCGCCACGCTTCGAGCCTTGCCGCGGAGCCCGCCGAGATCGGCCAGATGCTCATACGAGATGCCCGCGGCCTTAAGCGGCTTGGGCAGCGTATCCTTGTTGAACTGCGGATTGGTTCGCGACCGCGGCACCGTTCGGATGTCAACGATACGCTCGATCGTGGCCGCGCCGAGGAGAGCGATGAAATCCTCGAGGCTGCGGGTGGAATGACCGATCGTGAAGAACGGAAGCGCCACGTCTTTGCTAGGCATGATGCAGCGCGCTGCCCTTGTGGGCCGCGACATGATCGGTCTTGTCGCTCTTGATCTCGTACTGCGGATCGGCCTCCGAGGCGCGGTGGGTGTGCCCCTTGTAGTCGAAATCGCTGGTATGAACCGCGATGATGGTGCCCGAGACGCGGCCGGCCTCGGAATTCCAGCTGACGTGATCGCCGACCTTGAATTTCCTGGCCATCGTTGCAGGCTCCTTCAGACGCGAAATTGATCGTACGATACGCCGCCAATCGACGGCACGGGACTAAAAAAGCCCGCCGGAGCAAACGAGCTCACAGCCGGCCAAGTTCCTGCCTCGCATTGGGGGTTCAAGCGCAAATTGATGGTCTGGTTGCGGCATCCCGGAAGCTTGCCGCCGCCGTCCGGAATTCGATAGCGGGATTGATCGACGAAGCGATACCGGCAACGGATGCAGCAAGTTACAAGCTATATGGCTCAACGCGCAAGCCTGACAGAAAGCTCGGTCAGATTCCCTCGTCACTTACGTGGATCCGCGGAATCAAGTTGCTGCCCTGCTCAGATCTTCTCCTTTGAGGGCCGCCGCGGATCCAATGCCGACATTGGTTACGATTGCCCTCGCCTGCAACATCGACATGCTCAGAGGACGAATGCGATCGACCGAGCAATATCTGACAATGCCGACCAACGGCGTCGGCGCCTGCGGGACGAAGACAGCTACCCAGTCGTTCTCGAGTGTCTCGAGGAGATATCCGAGCTGCCAGCCACCCTCGACGTTCACCAGCACTGGCTTGAACTCATCGCTCGCGCCTTCGGCCTGAGCAAGGCCTTGAGCCATACTCTTCACCATCTGGTACTGCGGAAGGCTGCCAAGAAATGATTTTTCGACCCACGCGCTAATCCGAGAGCCGGTTTTGGTTCGCGCGACGATGCCGGCGAGGAACGACACCAGGATCAATAAAGCCACTGCCACGACTGTAACAATTCCAATGCCTGCGACCTTTCCGATCTGGTCGAAATGAAGGGCATGAGACACCGGAAGCGCGGCCTTCACCGCCAGACGCATCGCGTGGCTGAGAATCGCCAGTACAAGAGCGACGGGCAGGAGAAACAGTGCGCCTCCGATTAAGGTCGTTTTCAAAAACTCCTTCATTGCCGCGGCCTCTCCATTTGCACACACCGTTTGAAACCGGGCCTTTCGCCAACAGCCGAAAGAACTCGCCCGGATCTACAAGAACGGCCATGGCCACCGGGCGTCAACAGACCGCCCACGTCGCCACAACCATCGCGTCCCGATGCGGATCATTGCGATGCTTGGCGAGTAAACGGGCAGGGCGGCGAGACATCCCGGTCTCGCCGCACCGGTTGCCTCGGGGAGCCGCCGATCATTTCTCGTTCTTGAAGAGAACGTCGATGGCCTGGATCACCTTGAGTTCCGGGTGGGCCTTGCAATACACAATGACTTCGTGCTCGCCAGATTTGGTCCGCGTAATATGGGCAAAATGCTTCTTCGCGAGGCCGTTGTACCAGCCGCTGTACCAAATCGCGAGAAAGTCGGCGTCCTCCTGATAAGTGTTGGCGAGTTGCGCGCAGGTCAAAGCCTGCACATCAATGAACCCTTTCGAGTCCATGTAGGTCGAGAGCGGGACCTGGGCATGAACAGAAGCAATCGAGATGACGAGAGCGCCAAGGCTGAGCCCAATCTGGTTCATGAAGGATTTGCGTTTCATGATTAGCTCCTCTTGATTTTGGTCCACCACCCAAGCCAGCGAACACTTTGAACAAACCGATCATTTCTGCGATGGGTCGGCCGTTGCGCTCGCCGGAGCGGGCGAGCGAAGCGACTCGTAGGAGATGTAGTACTTGTAGATCTTGCCGACGTACTGAACCGTCTCCTGCCCGACGATCGCAGCCGCGCCGTTCTCGACATTGTCGAACCAGACGGTCGAGTCGAAGCCGTGCTTGCTCGCATAGTCCCGGAAACGCTTCAGGTTTCCCGGGCCTGCATTATACGCCGCCAGGGCCATGAACACGCGCTCGCGCGGATCGGTGACCGAAGCGTCGACATAGGTATCCGCCAGGTAGCGCAGGTATTTGGAGCCGGCGTGGATATTGGTGTCGGCACTGGCCGCGACGCCGGTGATCTCGATCGGCTTCTCCTTCGCGGTACTGGGCTTGATCTGCATGATGCCGGTGGCGCCGGAGGCATTGTGGCAGGCCTGGTCGAGCTCTGACTCCTGATAGCCCTGTGCAGCGAGCAGGACGGGGTCGATGGAGTATTGCACCCCGTACTTCTCGAAAGATCCGCGCAGCGCCTTGAACTTCTCCGCCTCGGTGTGCGCGAGGGCGTTCTTCAGCGGTTTCGCCGTCTTGAAATAGCGTGCACGCAGGTCGTTGCCGAACTCAGTTCCGACTTTGTGAGTACTGACGAATTCAGCGAGCTCCTTCCTGAGCGCCGGACTGTCCTTGCGGATCGCCCAGGCGATGTCGCCGCCTTCGTTGATCGCAATATCGTCGCGCACCGTCAGCCCCTTCAGGAGGCCCGCCCACGCCTGCGCCTTGAAGCGGTCGACGACGGCCCAGGGCAACAGGCCGGTGCTCACCATCTTCAGCAAGTCCTCGTCCTCGAGGTTCTTGTCGGCTGGCTTGACGACGATGCGTTCCAGCCCCTTGGCTGCCCGGTCCGCATTGAGCGCGTTCAGGTGCTCGAAATAGCTGCTGGCTTCCCGGACGAAAATCGTCTTTCCACCGAGCTCGTTCAGCGAGCCGATGCTCGGCGCCGCAGATCCCGTCACGAGCACTTCGCGAACGCCGGATGCCCAAGGATCAGCGAAGTCAACCAACTTGCTCCGATCCGGCATGACCGTGAGCAGGCCGGCGGCGATATCGCCCTTTCCGGCGATCAAGTCACCCAGCAGTCTGTCGCGCCTGGTGGGGACGAAGCCGACATAGATCCTCTGCTTCTTCTTGCCGTACCGCTTGTTCAGCCAGCTTTCGAACTCGGCGCCGAGCTCGGCTTCGAAGCCGAGTGTCTCGCCCTTGTCGATGAAGAACGATGTCCTGTCGGTCGGCACGAGGATGCGCACGAGTTTGCGCTTCAGCATGCCATCGAAGTCGCCCTCCCAGACCTTCAGGGACGGCAGCGCCAGAACCTGTGGATCGGCCCTGGCGGATTTTTCTGCCACGACGACGGCGGCGGCGGTTGCGAAGGCCATGGCGAACATCCTGGAACTTGCGCAGGTTGATGAAGAATTCATGATCCAACCCAATCATTTGAAACGTGCCGCTGAAATCTGCCTGGACGTTACCTCTCTTCGTGGAAGATGTATTGTAATTATGCAGCAACCTGGGCGTCGCAGATGTCGACGCGCGAGCCCAGGCACTCTGATCAGCGCCGCCGGCCACCGCCATGGAAACCGCCCCCTCCCCGGAAGCCGCCACCTCCGCGGAAACCGCCCACGCGGCCGCCTCCGTGGAAGCCGCCGGCCCGCATGCCGCCGCGAATCGCGGCCGGCCGGCCGCCCGCGTGAACACGTCCGCTGACGCGCGAGCGCGTGACGCTCCTGTGCGAGACCGCCGCGCGATTGCCCGCACCCGTACGCGCATGCGTGACACTCCTGCTGCTGGTGCGGCGCGATACCGAGGCACCGCGATTGCCGGCGCGTTGCGAGACCGCGGTCCTGGCCCGGCCGGCACCCGCATTCGAGATCCTGCCGCCGGGACCACCGGTGCGATTGCGCAGCGCCTCGCGCGCGGCGGGGGTATTGCCACTGCCGAACCGCCTCGCCACGCCGGCATCGCGATAGGCGACACCGCCGCGATGCGCCGGATTGTGGGCCCAATTGGTGTTTCTGATGTTGGTGCGGTTGAACTGGTTATATCGGTTGACGTTGACGTAGACGTTGCGGCCCCACCAGTTGCAGCCGCCCCAGATCGCAGCGCCGACGGCCACGCTGGCGGTGAAGCCGATCACGCCCGCGGCGACATAGCCTGGCGGAGACCAATAGAACGGCTGGTAGTCGGGATAATCCCAGGCCCCGTAGACGACACCGGGATCGTAGACCGGGACGTAATACTGGTCGGGATCGACCGGCTCGATCGAGATCGCCTGCTGCATGCCGGAGGGCGCGGTCACACCGGCAGGAGGCGCGCTCTTTATCACCTTTTGCTGCGGCGTCGACTTGAGATTGCCCGCGGCCTCCGCGCGCTGGCGCAAGGTCTGCACGGCGCTCATCACGTCCTGCTCCTGCGCGAGGAAGGCATCGCCAAGCTGCTGGGTCCAGTCGAGCTTGTCGTTCATCATCTGAAGAACCTGCGGCACCGCCGCGAGGGCCTTGACGCTCGGATCCCACGACTGCTTCTGCATGGCATCTTCGAGCGCCTTGCCGGTGACGGTCTTGTTGTCTTGCGACCAGCGCGCCGCCTCGACGACTTCCAACGGATAGGTCGATGCCATCAGGATCTGCGACAGCAGCGCGTCCGGGTAGAGCGCGATCGGCGCGACCAGTTGCTCGATCTGTCCGTTCGGAAGCTTGCTGGCTGTCGGGGCCGGCGCCGGCGCGGCAGCCTGGTCCTGGGCCGGCTTCTGGTCCGCGGGTGTCTGCGCGTATGCCGAGCCTCCGAGCATCAGGCCAACCGCCAGCGCCGCGTTCGCAATGGTGAGCCGGCGCGATCCTGGAAGAAGTCGTGTCATGATGCCTCCTCGTTCTTCGTCTCGCTTGCATCACCGGCGGCGCCGGCGTGCTCCGCGGCGCCGGGCGTCAGCGATGCCTACGCAATCGTTCGGCCTCTATTCAAAGCGGAACATGCGTTTCCAGTCGTCCTTCATGCTGACAACGATCCAGCCATTGGAGTTCGCCGCGTCGAGCGCCTTGTCGAGTTTGCCGAATGAGGACTTCCGATCGTATGCATATTCTCGTTCGGCATCGGTGTGATGCACGATCAGGCCGAAGCGTTTCCCCGATGATTGCGTCGCCCATTGCAGCATCTGGAAGTCGCCGTCCGAATTGCCGAAGGCCGCGATCGGCCGGCGGCCGATATGCGAGTTGATGCCGACCGGCTTGCCGGGTCCGTCGTCGACGAGATCGATCGCCGGCAGCCGGATCAGTGTCGGTTTCCCCTTGTCGATCTCGAACTTCGTCTTGATGCTCGATCCGACGACCTGCTCCGGCGGGATGCCATAGACCCGCTCGCTCCATGGCCGCATGAACTCGATGCCGCCGCCCGAGACAATGAAGGTCTTGAAGCCATTGGCCCGCAGACAGGCGAGCAGTTCCAGCATCGGCTGGTAGACGAGATCGGTATAAGGCCGGTTGAACTTCGGGTGACGCGCCGACTTGATCCAGTCGCCGGC
The DNA here is from genome assembly GCF_055264925.1 of Bradyrhizobium sp. KZN70725. NCBI lineage: Bacteria > Pseudomonadati > Pseudomonadota > Alphaproteobacteria > Hyphomicrobiales > Nitrobacteraceae > Bradyrhizobium > Bradyrhizobium sp. KZN70725. Next base: position 31,387 of record NZ_JBUYWT010000059.1, on the reverse strand, counting down.
GATCTGCGCGAACTCGGCCGTTGTCATGCCGGCATGGGTCGCCATGACCACTTCGACCAGGCCCTTCTCGCCGGCCTTGGCCAGCGCTGCGATGTCGTTGTCGAGAACCGCCCTGAACGGCTGCTTCTGCTTCCACTCCGGATGTTTGGGGGCGAGGGACTTCACCCGGTCGAGCGCAAACGCAAGCTGCACATACATCGGCTGCTCGCACCACAGCGTGCCGTCATTGTCGAATGTCGCGATGCGTTCCGGCGCCGGCACGAAATCCGGCGCTCCTTCCTTGGTCACCGCGGCGACGAAGTCCAGGATCGACTGCTTCGCCCGGCCGTCATTCCAGGAAGGAAGAGGATCACTCTGCGCGCGTGCGATACGGCCGGAGACCGACAGCGTGGCCGCCGACACCAGCAGACCGGCCAGGATCGTACGGCGGTCAACCAAGCTTCCGTTCACGAATCTCCGTCCTCCACTTCAGCCGTTCAGAGAGGAACGACCCCCGAGAGTGGGGGCCGCTCCATTTGCATCGATCAGTTGCCGGTAGGCAAGCCGATCTGGAAGCCGTCCTTGGCGAGTTGATCCCTGAAGAACGCGAACCGCTCATACTGTTGGATCGTGATCGGTCCCGCGTAGGTCTCGCTCTGAATCTTCCGTGGCGGATACTTCACATAGGTCTGCATCAGATCCTTGATCGCAGCATTGATCGAAACCAAGGACCAGGTGTGCTCGGTGTAGTTGTTCATGAAGATGTCGTACCGCTCCTGGGGGTCCTGCCAGAGATCGAAGACCTGCGGAACGGTCGCCACATAGGACTCCGGCCCCTTCCAGCCGAGGTTGCTGTCTACCGCCAGGCCGCCGGTCTTTGCGCCATTGTCGCCGCGCAGATTGAACACCGCTTTGTAGTTGCCGACACGGGCGGCGCCAGGCGAGAGTTCGGATTCCGTGAAATAGAACCAGTTCTTGCGCTCGGACTTGCCGGTTCCGAACAGGATCGGCGACATATCGATGCTGTCGAAGATGATCGGCTTACCCTCGCGATCGTTCTCCGGCAGCTTCACGCCCGCGAGCTTTGCGAAGGTTGCCATGTAATCGAGGCCGCCGACGATGTCGGAATTCTTGGTGCCGGCCTTGATGCCTGGGCCCCATGCAAGGGACGGGACGCGGTTGCCGCCCTCGCGAACCGTGCCCTTGGTGCCGCGGAACGGTGTGTAGCCGGCGTCCGGATAGACGTCCTGCCAGGCGCCGTTGTCCGTCGTCCAGAACACATAGGTGTTCTTGTCGAGGCCGAGGGACCGCACCTTGTCCATGATACGGCCGATACGCGTGTCGTTCTCGACCACGGAGTCGGCATACTTGCTCTTGGACATCGACTTGCCCTGGAATTCGGGCGCCGGCATGTTGGGCTGGTGCACCTTCATGAAGTTGATGCTCATGAAGAACGGGCCCGATGACTTGTTGCGGTCCAGATACTCGAGCGAGGCCTTCTCGACGTAGTCGTCGAAGAAGGGAATGCCGACCACGCCCTTGTCCGGCGTGTTGACGTACTGGCCGTTGATCTTGAAATCTTCCTTCGCCGGCTGCCCGGCATTTCCGGAAAGTGCGCCTTTGGTGACCTTCTCGAACATCGCCCTCAATTCGGGGTCCATGTCGGGAAACCAGGTCGGATCGGCGTAGGTGTACGCATTGAGATGATAAAGGCCGGCATACTTCATCTCGTCGTAGCCTTGCGCGCTCGGCAACGCATAGTCGGCCTCGCCAAGGTGCCATTTGCCCGTGAAGAACGTTTTGTAACCGCCGGTCTTCAAAACCGAGGCAAGCGTCCATTCCGCCGCCGGCATGCCGCCGCCCTGGCCCTGGAACGCGACGGTCGTCATGCCGCTGCGATTTGGAATTCGGCCGGTTTGCACCGCGGCACGTCCAGGCGTGCAACTCGGCTGCGCATAGAAGGACATGAATTGCAGTCCTTCATTCGCGAGACGATCGATGTTCGGGGTTGGCATGCCGCGATTTTCGCCGCCGCCATAGGGCCCGGAGTCACCATAACCGAAATCATCCGACAGGATCAGGATGATGTTCGGCTTTGCGCCGCCGGCCGCGCTCGAGGGTTGCGTGGTCCCTTGCGCCTGGACGGTCTCGATGGGCGCCATCGCCGAGAAGGCGGCGATGGTGGCGAGCGAACTAGAGGCAGCGAGCAGGTTGCGGCGGCTGAAGGTGTCTGTCGTTGTCTTCTCAGTCATCACTTTCTCCCTGAACGTGTAATGCAGCGAAATCCGAGATGGCTGGTCGAAGTATCGATCGGCTCGGCATGGCGCGCCGCCGGTCGATAGCGCCGGCAATAGTTCGGCGCGCAGAGATGCGAGCCGCCCTTGATCACCTTGCGCGGTATCCTGCTAAGCGGCAGCGACGGATCGTGGCTGTCATGCTCGCAGCCGCCCCGCGGGTTCTGGGGAATGCAGCAGGCCTTCCTTGCATCGGCGCGGTGTTTCGGAGCCCACCAGTCGCTGGTCCACTCCCAGACATTGCCGATCATGTCGAACACGCCATAGCCGTTCGGCGGATAGGTCATCACCGGCGAGGTGCGCGCATGGCCGTCCTCGCACCGGTTCTCGAACGGAAAGTGACCTTGCCACGTATTGGCTTGATGCACGCCGCCCGGCACGAATTCATCGCCCCAGGCATATTCAGCGCCATCGAGGCCGCCGCGCGCAGCAAACTCCCACTCTGCTTCCGTCGGCAGATCCTTGCCGGCCCATCGCGCATAGGCGAGTGCGTCAGCATGGGTGACGTGCACCACGGGATGGTCGTCCAGCGACTTGATGTTGCTTTTCGGACCGTAAGGATGCCGCCAATTCGCGCCCTTGAGCAGCGTCCACCATTGGCTGTAGTCGCGCAGATCGACCGGATAATCCGGAGGCGTGAAGACCAGCGATCCGGTGAAGAGCATGTGCGGGAGCGCATCCGGATAGTCCTTGGGATCCGGCGCGACCTCGGCGAAGGTGACGTGGCCCGCGGCACGCACGAACGCCTTGAATTGCCGGTTCGTCACCGGCGTGCGGTCCATCCAGAACCCGTCGACGCTCACCATGTGGGACGGCGCCTCTTCCGGATAATGCCGATCCGATCCCATGCGAAACGTGCCGCCGGGAATGAAGATGCTGTCTGACGCGCCGGTTTCGTCCACGTTCGCGACCGGTCTCTCGGCAATATTCAAGAAGATCGCCTCCAGTTACTCGTTGCGGCCGATTGCGTGCTTGGTCGGTTCGGCGGCCTCGCTGCGCAGGTTCTGTGTCTGACCGATCGCAGCACGCAGCATGCCCGCGGCAAGCACGCCTGATATCGAAAGGTTGACGAAAATCGCGTTGTCCACGCACTGCTCCAGTTATGCGAACGCCCCCTCGATCACGGCCGGTTCAGATGAACCAGAGCCTCGGCTTCCAGTTCGGCAACGAGCCGTTCGTAATCCGCGGCCTTCCGACTTCCTTCGCGGTCTCCTTGCTTTGCCGCTTGTTGCCAACGACGAAGCGCTTTCACAGCTTCGTCATAATCTGCGCAAATCGCTCTAAACTGCGCGTCGCGATTGAAGCAGCGCCGAATGTCAAGTTCGCGCAGCGGAAAGCGGGTCACAATCGCGCGGAACTCCTCCATGATGAACTCGCTTGTGGCCAACGTGACCTTTGCTGCTGGTTCATCGAGGCTTCAAGGTACGAACATGTTCGTACACGGCGCGACGCTCGTTGAGCGCGCCGTCTCAGGCGCGACGGCTTCAAGGCCGATGCGACCAGCTGTCGCTGCAGTCGGGAACTCGTTGTTCCGATGATTGAAAGCTGTCGCGTCAGCGCCGGCTGCTTGCTTCGCTTACGAGTTGCAACATGTACTGAGAAGGCCTACCGTCGACCGACGATTGGGGTTGCCGGTTGATGCCTGATGTACCCTTCGCTCACGATGCCGTCAGCGGCTCATCCGATATCCCGCGTTGTGATGATTCCGCGGTGCCGCCGGCGCATGTAGCGAAAGAGCTGGACCGCATCCTCTCGAGTCCGCATTTCCAGGCGAGCGAACGGCGGCAAGCTTTCCTTCGTTTCATTGTCGACGAGACGCTTGCAGGCCGCGCTGATAGCCTGAAGGGCTACACAATTGCCTTGGCCGTGTTTCGGCGCGACGACTCTTTCGATCCCCAAGCTGACCCTGTCGTCCGTCTTGAAGCTCGACGATTGCGCCGCGACCTCGATAGCTACTACGTGGATTCGGGCCGCGATGATCCGGTACGCATCACAATTCCAAAAGGCTCCTATGTGCCCCATTTTGAGTGGCACAAAATGCATACTGCCGACGCTCCATCTCGCGAGCCTGCTCTTGAACTGCACGATGATTCGACAACTGCTGCTGCTACACGTGCGAATTGGACGACCAAGCCTGGCATCAGGCGCTATGGGCCCGTCGCTGCCGCGCTGGCAGCCGGCGTGGTGGCTTGGATATGGCTTGCAGCAAGACCGCCTCCGTCCCCAATGACGCCACGCGAACCCGCGGTCCTCGTGATGTCATTCACGCCACTGACTCCCGGGGAGAACACGCGGCTCTTCGCCATCGGCATGGGACAGGAACTGACCAGCAACCTGTTTCGCTTCGGAGGATTCCGGCTCTACACGTCGCCGTCGAATGCCCTCTCCGCAAAAGGCGACGAGGCGCCCCAACCTGGTCGTCCTCTCGGTGCTTCCTATGTCGTCCGTGGAAGCGTTCAAACGAGCGCCGAAGAAGTGCAAGTCACAACGACTGTCTTCAACGCCGAGAACGACGAGATCGTATGGATGCGGACATATGCTCGACCGTTCGATCCTCAGTCGCTCATGAATGTCCAGCGCGAGCTCGCGAGCGAAATCGCAACCGTCGTCGGCCAATCCTACGGCGTGGTTAGAAACGACATTCGCGCGGATCCACCGAGGAATATGGAAAGCTATCTCTGCGTCCTGCGCGCTCAGGCCTATCGCAGCACTTTCCGGCGCGTCGACTTCGATCCGGCCATGCAGTGTCTTCAGCAAACCGTTCAGCGGGATCCGCAGTATAGCGATTCATGGGCCATGCTTGGATGGCTGCATCTCGACGCCGGACGGTTGGGCTATTCAGCCGACGGCAATCCGCAAACGGAGTATGACAAGGCCCTTGAGGCAACGTCGCGCGCCATCGCCCTGCAGCCGAACAGTCCCCTGGCGCTGAAGGCCCTGGCTGCGGCCTACCATTTCACGGGACGTTACGCCGATAGTGATCGCATCAGCCATCTGGCGATCGACCTCAACCCCAACGATCCCGACATTCTTGCCCAATTCGGCTGGCGTCTCGCCATCCGCGGGAACTTCTCGGAAGGCGTGCCGATGCTCAAGCGCGCGATCGAGCGCACGTTGCATCCGCCAGCCTGGTATCTTCATTTCATCGCGGTCGACCTTTACTTGAAGGGTGAATACAAGCAGATGCTCGACGTGGCCGAGACGGCATCGTTGCGCGATTCCGGATTCAGCCAACTGTTGATTGCGATAGCGAATACAGAGCTGGGGCGCCGCGATGCGACCCAAACGGCCTTGAAAGGAATGTCGCGGTACAAAGCGTTGGCCGATGATCCGGCCGGCTTCTTGCGCCGCAACGGAGCGGCGGATCAGGTTGTCGACACACTCGTGGCCGGATTGCGCAAGGCCCAGGCTCTCGTCGCAAGCTGACCTTCCCTGCAGTTTTGGCGCCGCTCAGCCGGCATCTTCGGCTTTCGACGGCCATGTCGCCGTCGCCGTTTTTCACTGCGCATGGAATAGACCGCCCGAAGGCGGCCTTCCATGGGTTAGCGGAAACCAAAGCGATGCTTACGGGCGAATGCCGTTCTTTCGCGCGCAATCCCGATAGGCGGAATAGCCCGCCGAGTTTCGGGCGGCAGTCGCCCCGCTTGTCATGTTCGCACCGCCGGCGGCAGCGGCTTCATTCGCCTGCCTGAAGCATTCAGCACGAATTGCATCGACATTCTTGCCACTATTCTTCGGAGCCGCATTTGCCGGAACCGCAACCAGCAAGACCAACGTACTAAGCACACATATCTTCCACATAGTCGTCTCCCTGTTCCCTGTAGTGGACCAGCTGCCGTACCAGTTCGCCAATTTGCCGCGTCGGCAGTAAGCGTCAGCATTGTTTCACCCAGGGAGGTCTTCAAGGTACGAACACGTTCGTACCTGCCCAGCGCCGACGAAGTCCGACGGATCGAGCTCGACAATACCGCTTGCTACGCTTGCGCTCCGAAGCCACGACGCGCTGTATTGAGCATGCATCTTGTGCCAGCGTGGCACGCAGTTGAACCAACGGAACGAAGCACGTTCAGCGGGATTGGTTGAGACACCCTTGCAAGGAGTCCGGATATGCGACCAACCAAGGCTTTGCTGGTTCTTAGCTTCATCGCATCTGCAGCAATGATACTCCCTTATGACGCCCAGGCCCGGCCCAGAGGAGCCGGCGCTCGATCGGCTCACTTCCACGGCGGAGGAATGCGGCCTGGTTGGCACGGCGGCGGCACGCGATGGCATGCCGGCGGTTGGCACGGCGGCCGCGCACGTTGGGCCGGCGGCGGCTATTACCGCGGTGGCGGTTACTATCGAGGCGGTTGGGGCGCCGGAGCTGCCGCAGCCGGTTTGGCGACTGGCGCAGCCATCGGAGCCGCGACGGCCTACAACTCCTGCTATCAGACGCGAAACGTGTGGAACGGTTACGCGTATGTTCAGCAAAGCGTGAGGGTCTGTTAGGCACTTCCTCGTCCGCTATGCCTGCGCGAGTGCGTTTCGCCGACCCTGTCTGGGCCGGCGTCACGCCCTCGCGCGCTACCAGTTAACGCGCAGTCCGGCTTTCCCGCCGTAGGAGAAGCCGCCACCGTCGAACCGGCTCTGATAGGAAGCGTTGGCATAAAGCGACGTGGTCGACGTTACCTGTCCGCTGATGCCGGCATTGATCTCGCCCCACAGGCCGCCGAGGCTCGCCTGGAATGGAACGAAGCCGGTGTCCGACGAGAACAGCGTTTTCGGGTTGCCGAGGAATTCGTTCCACAGGCTCGGACGGATCCAGGCCGTCAGCGTACGCGGACTGTCATCGACCGCCCATGTTCGGCCAAATCGGGCACCGATCCGGGTCGCGAGCGAATCCACGTCCGCAAAGCGGATTTGCGCCGCGATGTCGCTGGCGTCGTTGATGTGGATGTTCTGATACACCAGTTGCGCCTGCGGCTCGATGAAGAAGCCGCCGGCGAACTTGAAGGGATATCCGCCCTCCACCGACGCAGCCCCACCTTGAGCACCGGTCTTGAGCGCCGGAATGCCGCGATTTGCGCTGCTCGTGATGTCGTAGAACGTGCCTTGCAGGATCGAGTCGATGTACCAGCCGGTCGGTCCGAAATGCGTCCAGTAGCCACCGAGCGTGTAGGCGGAGAAGGTGTTGTCACCCTGGCTGCCATCGAAATGGGTGACCCGCCCGCGCGCGCCGCCGATCGCGAAATACGCCCCCGCCTGGTCGCGCGAACCGTCGGGACCGTCGTGTCGATAGACATCCATGCCCGCCTGCAGCGCCAGGAAATCATAGCTGAAGTGCGGTCCGGCTTCGCCACCCAACACGCCAAAGCTGTCGCCCTGATGCACGCCGTTGACCCCAAGCACGCGACCCCATCCGACCCTGGCGTTCTCGGGATTGGCGCGGAAGCGTTCGTCCTCCTCCTCGCCCACGCGTTCATGCAGCGTGTCGAGCAGGCTGCGTCCGTACAACAGCGTCATCGATGGAATTGCCGCGTAGAGCGACGTCTCCTCGCGGTAGTCGGGAATATCGCCGCCGCCACCGTCGGCTCCGCCTCCACCTCCACCTCCACCGCCACCGCCGCCACCGCCGCCTCCTCCGCCGCCGCCGCCTCCACCTCCGCCGCCTCCACCTCCGCCGCCGCACCTAGGCACGTTGGGCAGATTGGAGCAGTTGATGAGACCGCCACCGCCGCAGGCGCGCAGATTGGGATGAGCGACACAGTCGAGGGTGTCGCGCAAATACCAGGCTTGCGGGTTGCTGGAGTCGACGCTCGAACGGAACAGCGAATATTGGTAAGGGCCGGCCAAGACCGGGTGAGACAGGCTGAAGGCACCAGCCGTCGTCGTCGCACCATTGATCGCGTCGACGACGAGGATGCCGTTGCCGGTCGTGAGCGCGCCGCCGCCCGTGGTGTTGCTGATCTTCAGGAACGTGTTGCCGCCTGCCGTGCCGCCATTGATGACGAGCCTGTCCGACGGCGAACCGTCCCTGCCAAGATATGTATTGAGCCCGATGGTACCGCCCTGGCCGACATAGTTCACCGCCGTCAGCGTCTTGTAGCTCGACAGCTGCGTCGGATCGCCGACAGGGGACGTGAACTGGATGATGCTCGAAGCGTTGATCAAATTGGTGACGTTCGAGTTGCCGGTCATGGTCCAGAGCGAATTGTTTTTCAGCGCGACGCTGGAGGTGCTGCCGGAGTCGGTGAGCGCAACGCCCTGCAGGGTCGAACTGTCCGCGACGAGGTTGAGCGTGGAGCCGCCGCTGACGTTCAGCCATTGATTGTTGTTCACGACCGCAGTCACGCCGGTCAGGTTCACGCTGCTGGTGCCGCCCGGGGCGGCGATCGACGCACCGTTCGGACTGGTCATGGTGACTCCGGAGAGCGTCGCAGCACCGCCGCTTATGTTGAGCGCGTTGGCATCGGCTCCATTGGCCGTCAGTGAGCCACCAGTCATGCTCAGCGTACCGCCGCTTGTCACGCCGGCCGCATGGGTGCCTGCGCCTGATGTGGTGACCGTCGAGCTGCCGTCGAGCGTGACGCTGCCCGAATTGTCGGCCTGCACTCCGCGGCCTCCGCTGCTGTTCGGAACCGTTACCGTCACGCCGCTCGCCGTGAGCGTGCTGCCGGTGCCGCTGGCCTGCAGGCCGATCTCGCCCCCGCCGCTGCCCGTCGCGGCGACGCTGCCTCCCCTCAAGGTGATCGCGCCGCCGTCGAGTGCCTTGGCGCCGACATCGCCACCGCCGCCGGAAACTGTGACCGCAACGCCGTTTGCCGTGACAGTGCTTCCGGACGATTGCGCCAACAGGCCGGTTTCGCCGCCGCCGTTCCCCTCAACGTTGACGGTGCCGCCGGTCAGCGTGACCGACCCACCGGAGTCCGCGCGCGCGCCAACGTCGTTGCCGCCGCCGCCGGGCATCGAAATGGTTGTACCCGTCGAGCTAATCTGGCTGCCGGTGCCCGTTGCCCACAGGCCGGTGTTGCCGCCACCGCCGACCGCATAGGCGATTGAGCTGTTGAGCAGACTGACCGTCGCCGCGTTGGCCGCCTTCGCAGCGACGTTGTTGCCGGCGCCGTTGAGACCGATGGTGAGTCCTGTCGCGCTGATCTGACTGCCCGTTCCATCAGCGCTCAGCGCAGTTCCTCCGCCGCCGAAGGCCGGATTGATGATCGAACCCGACTGAAAGATGATCTGGCCGCCGCTTTGTGCCGACGCGGCAGTGCTCCAGTTGCCGTTGATGCTCGCCCCGGAACTGAAGATGATCGTACCTGCAGCGTCCGCCAAACCGCCGATACTGCCGCCATTGAATGGGTTGATGTTGACGTTGTTGGTCGTGATCTGAGCGCTCGTACTTGCGTGAACGGCAGGCGTTCCGGTCAACGTCGTATTCGCGTCGATCGCGCAGCTTCCACTCGTTGCTGAGACAGTCGAATCCGGTGCGACCGTGCAGGACTGAGCCGAGGCCGCATCAACCAGAGCGGCCGACGCCATCAAGGCAAGCGCGGCGAGCCGGAACCGGCTCAGACAGGTCGCGACACATGGTCCCGGCTTATTCCCGAAGAATTGGACCAATGATTGCAGGGCAGCGCGCGTCGACGCCTGTTCCATGCGATTGCGCGCGCAAGATCCAAGGAGAGTCGAGCCGGTAAAGCACTTCATTTGCGCCGCCTTCCAAACCTGTCGTTCTCAACAACGTCAAATTGAAAAGAACGGGTTGTTCGGTCGCGGTGCAAAAGCAGGAGCAGTTCGTGCCAACCGTCGTGCTCTCTCGCGCACGTCCGACGCGACTTGGCGCGGTCATCGGGCAGTTCCGCGATGACGCAACCTTTCATCAATTTGCATTCTCGCCTCTGTTCGGATTCGTCGGACGAATGGAATTGCCGTCCCATCGTTTGGGCATTGATCGCAGCATCCTTGCTACGCCGCGACTCCCTGCCGCATCCATGCCGCTTCTGCTGAAGTCGCATTCCAGATCGATCGGCAAGTCACGTCGATTTGATGCCGCGCACGAGATGCGCAGGAACCACTTCCGGAGGTTGCATTTGGTTAGGTGCGAGAAAACGGGAACTTGCGAGCAAACCAAATCCAGGGAGCAAGCCATGATGAGTCTAAGAGTTCTTGGCGCGGCTGTGATAGTGGCGTCGGCAGTTTCGAGCCCCGCATCGGCGCAAGCGGTCTTCTCCAACCCGGCCGCCTGTTCATCTCAATTCGCCAGCGCCAACTGCCTCAACCGAGGAGCCGGGAGCCCGTACGACAGCAGGAGAGGCTATTATCAGCGGCGAGCCGCCTATCGCGAACCCGTGGGGCCGGTGGGGGCCGCTGCCGGCGTGGCCGGCGCTGCCGTCGGAACCGCCGCGGCGATCGCGACCGCTCCCTTCGGCGGCTGGCGCAATTCCTACGCCGCATACGGCACCTACGATCGGCCCGCCGCGTATGGCGACTACTATGCGTGGAACGGCGACTGGAACAGTTACGCGTCGCACAACGGCATCGTCTGCAGGCCTGGCACCTTTTTCAAGGGATCCGACGGACTCCAGCACCCCTGCCAATAGGGCTCTTCTGCTCTCAGACTGATCTACAGGCGGCCTGCAGGGGCCGCCTGCTCCAAGTCCTGCCGGTCGCGTCGACAGCGCCTGCGCGGCCGAAGGATCGTGTGCGCCCGAGCTGCCCAGTCTGATCGACGACAACATCCGGCTTCGCCCTCCACGCTGCGCCGGAACGAGCGCCTGCGCGGAGCGATTGCTGGATGCGCAGCCACCGATACCGACATTCGGTGCAGGTTTCGATGCGGCCCGAGTTGCTCGTCCGACTCCGCAATCATCCGATCCGACGTCGGCTTCTGACGATATGTCGGCCACCAAGGAAAACGCCGTACCCGGCAATTGCTTCAGCCGGGGAAGTGACCTGCGCGGGAAGATCCGGCTCTGTCGAGCCGTCCACGCAGTCGAGGCAATCGACCTATCTGGGTTGGGATCGATCGATGGCCCCGCTGTCCAGCAATGGCGCGGCATCGATGTTGTGCGCGTCCATCAGCATGGCCAGCCGCTCTACTGCAGCAAGGATCATGGCCTGCTCCCATTGCGGCAACTGGACGAAGCGATCTGTAAACGTCAGGTGAAGCAAGTCGGGTGCGTTGGCCACGATGTCCCTGCCTGCCGGCGTCGCCGTCAGAAGGAACTGGCGCTTGTCGTTTGCGTTACGCTGGCGCTGCACTAGATCGAGCGCCACAAGCCGATCGACGATCGTCGTGATCGTTGCCTGACCGAACTGAAGCGCCTGCGCAATGACACCCGGTGTGGTTTTCTCGCGCGCGTCGATCTCTCGCAACACGAGCCATTGCGATGTCGTAAGGCCGGTCGCAATGGCCAGCTGGCGACTGCCGATCTCAGTTGCCCGCAGCACTCTTCGCAGGGCGCGCAGCGTCAGTGAGGCGATCTCTGATTTCATGTGGCTTTTCTTATAGCTACGGCCGCGCCGAGGCGAATCGTAACCGGTTCCAAGTCAGCCCTTCAAATTTTATTCGGATAACGAAATATCTACGAAGCTTTTGATGTGAGATCTCAAGCCAATTTTCAAGATTTCGCCACTTATTTTCCTATAAGGTAAAGCGCTATATATTTCGGAGAATGAAGCGATTAATTCGAAATCTGAAGCAATAACCGGCCCTCGGGTCGACGCTTTCGGTGGATCCTCGCCAGTGGCTTTCGACGCTGCTCCGGATGTCAACGAAGCGTTCCAGTTGAGAAAGCCGTCGCCCGCTGACGGCCCCGCGGTTACCCGCCTGGTCGCAGCCTGCGCGCCACTGGACTCCAATTCCGCCTATTGCAACCTCCTCCAGTGCACGCACTTCACGGACTCCTGCCTCGTTGCGGAACGTCACGCGCAAATTCTAGGATGGGTTTCAGGTTATCGCCCGCCTTCGGAACCGAACAGCTTCTTCGTCTGGCAGGTCGCGGTCGCGAAGGCGGCGCGCGGCAAAGGCCTTGCTCAGCGCATGATCAACGCGCTGCTGGATCGCCCTTCCGCCGAAAGTGCCAAGTATCTCCTCACCACAGTGACCGACGACAACGCTCCATCCTGGGCATTGTTCAACGGACTGGCCCGCGCGTGGGGCGCTCCGCTGATCCGCAGTGTGATGTTCGAGTGCGACGCGCATTTCGCCGGTAAGCACGCCACAGAGTGGCTGGCCCGCATTGGCCCCCTGCCAAACCGACAGCCCGGAGCCAGAGATCAGGAGAACTGACGACATGACCACAACAACCACACTTGCTCGCCATACACGACCCAAGCCGACCAGCCATATCCCGAACCGATCCATTTACGAACGCCGGGAGTCGGTCGTGCGGAGCTATGCGCGCACCATGCCGCGCCAGTTCAGCCGAGCTGACAATGTCTGGATGTATGATAATCAGGGCGGACGCTATCTAGACTTCCTGTCGGGATGCTCGACGCTTAATTACGGACACAATCATCCCGCGCTGAAGCAAGCGCTGATCGACTACATCTCGACTGACGGCATCACGCACGGGCTTGACCTGCATACCGACGCCAAGGCGGAGTTCCTCGAAACATTCGAGTCGCTGATTCTGAAGTCACGCGGGCTGGACTACCGCGTGATGTTCACCGGACCGACCGGCACTAACGCGGTCGAGGCCGCCATCAAACTGGCCCGCAAGGTGACCGGCCGTGGACTGGTGATCGCTTTCACGAACGGTTTCCACGGCATGACCCTCGGTGCGCTGGCCTGCACCGGCAATGCCGCCAAGCGCACCGGCGCGGGCGTACCACTCAGCCATGTCAGCCACGAGCCTTACGATGGCTATCACGGCCCGGATCTCGACACCGCCGCGCTGCTGGAACGGCGGCTGTCCGACCCTTCCAGCGGGCTCGATGCGCCGGCCGCGATTCTAGTCGAGACGGTTCAGGGCGAAGGCGGTCTCAACACCGCATCGCCGGATTGGCTGCGTGCAATCGCCGATATCGCAAAACGCCACGGCGCACTCCTTATCGTCGACGATATTCAAGCCGGATGCGGACGCACCGGTCCGTTTTTCAGCTTTGAAGGCATGGGTTTTACGCCCGACATCGTCACCATGGCAAAATCGCTGTCCGGCATGGGGCTTCCCTTCGCGCTGACACTGTTCCGACCCGAGTTGGATCAATGGTTGCCCGGCGAACACAACGGCACGTTCCGGGGCAACAATCACGCCTTCATCACGGCCACCGCGTCTCTGCGGAACTTCTGGAAGGATGACGAGTTCGAGCAGGACGTCCAGCGCAAGGGACGATTGCTCGCACGACGCCTGGATGCCATCGCTTCTGGATTCGGCCTTTCGACACGCGGCCGCGGCATGATGCGCGGCATCGACGTCGGGTCCGGTGAAACTGCCGATGCCATCACCAGCGCCTGTTTTGCCGCCGGACTCATCATCGAAACGAGCGGCGCACACGACGAAATCGTCAAGGTGCTTGCACCTCTCATTATCGACGACGCCGCTCTCTCGGCCGGCCTCGACATCATCGAGGAGTCGGTCCGCGCGGTGCGGACCGGCAGCTACGGCATTGCAGCCGAATAACGAAAGGAAAGAACAATGATCGTTCGTCAACTCCGCGACATTCAAAAGACCGATCGTCTCGTCAAATCGAAGGGCTGGGACAGTGCCCGCCTTCTGCTCAAGAGCGACGGCATGGGCTTCTCTTTCCACATTACGACGATGTACGCGGGCGAAGAACTCAAGATGCACTACCAGAACCATCTCGAGGCGGTTTTCATACTGAAGGGAACCGGGACCATCGAAGACCTCGGGACCGGCGAAACGCACAAGCTCGCACCGGGCATCATGTACGCCCTCAACAAGAACGACCAGCATATCGTTCGCCCGGACACTGACCTCCTGACGGCCTGCGTGTTCAACCCGCCGGTCACCGGCCAGGAAGTGCACGATGAGACTGGTGCCTATCCGACTGATGTCGAAGCGCCGCGCGAGGCGGCCGTTAACTCCTGAAACAACTGAAAGAGGGAAAGGCATTGACAGACATTTACCCATCCCGTCTCACCTCGGAGGCCCAGATGCTTCCGCGTCTCGATCCCGTTATTCATAGCGACTGGAGCGAGAGCGCACCGCTAACGCGGCAGCAGGCCGAGCAGTTCGATCGCGATGGCTTCCTCGTGCTCAAGGATGTCCTCTCTCCCGAGGAAGTCGACCACCTGCAGACGCAGGCAAAGAAACTGCTATCGAGCCCTAACGGCCTCAATCCGGAAACGATCATCGCCGAGCCGGACAGCCAAGAAATCCGTTCGGTCTTCGAGATCCACTCTCAGAGTAGAGTGATCGGGCGCCTCGCCGCCGACGCACGCTTGTCAGGCATCGCTCAGTTCCTGCTGAACGACAAGGTCTACATCCATCAGTCACGCCTGAACTACAAGCCCGGCTTCGAAGGCAAGGAGTTCTACTGGCACTCCGACTTCGAGACTTGGCACGTGGAAGACGGCATGCCGCGCATGCGAGCACTCTCCATGTCAGTCCTGCTGGCGGAAAATACGCCGGACAATGGCCCCCTGATGCTGATGCCCGGATCGCACCGCGTCTTCCTGACCTGTATTGGGGCGACGCCGGAAGACCACTATCGCACGTCACTGAAGAAGCAGGAGTATGGCGTGCCCGACCGGCAAAGTCTGACCGAGTTGGCGCACCGCCACGGCATCGTGGCGCCGACCGGTAAGGCGGGCACGGTGGTGATCTTCGATTGCAACACGATGCACGGATCGAACGGCAACATCACGCCATTTCCACGCGCTAACGCGTTCTTCGTCTATAACGCCGTGAGCAACCGGCTGCAGGCGCCATTCGGCGTCAAAAAACCGCGGCCGAGCTTCGTTGCCGCGCGCAGCGACCCGAAAGCTCTCGTGCCTCAGCACGGCCCGTTGATGGAGGATGCTCTCGCATGAGCGGTTTTCATAGTGTCGAGAAGATCGGCGGCACATCGATGGCCGCGACTGGCACGCTATTCGACGACGTTCCGATCGCGGAGCGCAAGGGCGAGGACCTTTACAATCGCGCCTTTGTCGTCTCCGCCTATGCCGGGATGACTGACCTGCTGCTGGAGCACAAGAAGACCTACGAGCCTGGTATCTATGCACGCCTTGTTGCCGATGACGGCGCGGACGGATGGCGTCAAGCGATGGCCGACAGCGACATCGCTTGGCCAGGCTTGGTGTTCGATGCGCTCCGAGCCCTCGATAACGTACGAATCGACGTGATTGCGACGCGGCATCAGATTCGCAATGCTGACGTTCAGTTCGTCGTGACCGTTTGCCACTTCGATGCTAGCGCTAGGGTTCTGCATCGTGTCCCGGTGGAGGCCGACGGGGAAGCGGAAGGCCGGCGCGCGGCCTGACGGCGCGCGTCGCAATCGTCATGCTTGCGGCAATCTCCCCGGTTCGTAGCCTGCTGCTCGCCATCTTTATGCTCATGGCGGGAAGCGGGTTTATGGCGACGCTACTGAGTTTGCGGCTCGAGCGGGCGGGACAGGGCACGATCGTGATCGGCGCGGTGGCGACCGCCTATTTTGCCGGGCTGGTCGTCGGAGCCCTGCGCTCGGGGCGTATCGTCCGGCGCGTGGGACATATCCGCGCCTTTGCGGCGTTCGTTGCGCTTCTCTCCGCGAGCACGCTCGGCTACGCGCAAATCATCCATCCCCTGCTCTGGTCGGGACTGCGGCTGATCGACGGCTTCTGCGTCGCCGGCGTCTTCGTCTGTCTCGAGAGCTGGCTAAACGAACGCGCTGACGCGGCCTCGCGCGGCAGCATTCTAGCGGCCTACATGGTTGCACTATATTGCGGACAGGCGGTGGGACAGTTGCTGCTTGGAGCCAGCGGTGATTTGCCTGCTGTTCCGTTTCAACTAGCGTCAATGCTAATCTCGCTCGCGATCATTCCACTTTGTCTCACACGCAACTCGGCGCCGCCGCCTGCCGAAGCCGCGGCGTTCGGAACCCGAACACTCTTTGCCGCATCACCCCTCGGTGCTGTCGGAGTAATGACGACCGGCTTGATGTTAGGGGCATTTTACGGATTGGCCGCAGTGCAGGTTCGACGCCTAGGGTTCGATTTATCGCAGACAGCCCACTTCATGATGATCGTGATTCTTGGCGGCGTGATCCTGCAATGGCCGCTCGGACGCATTTCCGACCGCTATGATCGTCGCCAGGTCATCGTGCTCAGTTTCGCGGCAACCCTGTGTATCAGCTTGGTCATCTCCTTTCTCTCGTCGGTCGGCCCGTGGCTGCTGATTCTCGGAACAATGTTTGGTGGTCTCAGCTTTGCGCTCTATCCACTCTGCGTGGCCCATTGCAACGACCGTCTGCACGCCGCACAACGTATCGCCGCAAGCGGACGGCTGGTGCTGTTGTATTCCGTCGGCGCCGCGCTCGGGCCGATCGGTGGAGCGATATTCATGACAGGCTGGAGCAGAGGCGGGCTTTTCCTTTTCATCGCCCTTTGCGCCGGCGGCGCGGCCGCGTTCGGCATGTGGCGGCAGACGGCAACCCCACCTGTTCCTGCACCCGAGCAGCAGGACTTTCAGATTCTTCCACGCACGACGCCGATTGCATCGCTGCTTGACCCCAATACGCCCGACGCAGCGGTGATCGGAGAACAGCAATCGTGAATGCCTCTGTTTCCGCACCTGATCCAACTGCTGATCGCGCCACGTTGCGCCGTGCGATTGCCGCCTCTGCCGTCGGCAATGCGACGGAATGGTTCGACTACGGCATTTATGCGTATGGCGTGACGTACATTTCCGCGGCACTGTTTCCCGGAGACGTCGGGGAAGCGGTGCTTTTTGCGTTGGCTACGTTCGCGATCTCCTTCCTCATACGGCCGCTAGGCGGGATATTCTGGGGATCGCTGGGAGACCGGGTGGGCCGAAAATCCGTGTTGGCGCTAACGATACTGCTGATGTCGGGCGCGACGCTGTGCGTCGGGCTTATTCCCTCCTACAACAGCGTCGGCTTCTGGGCGCCACTGTCGCTCGTTCTTCTCCGCATCGTACAGGGCTTTTCGACCGGTGGCGAATACGGCGGCGCCGCGACGTTCATGGCCGAGTACGCTCCCGATGACCGACGCGGCTTTTATGGGAGTTTCCTGGAGTTCGGAACGCTGGCCGGCTTCTCGCTGGGCGCATTCCTGATGTTATCCTTCTCGCTCTTTCTGGGTGATCAGGCGATGCACGACTGGGGATGGCGCGTTCCGTTTCTGGTCGCCGCGCCAATGGGCCTCGTCGGCGCGTATCTGCGCGCGAGAATGGAAGATACGCCGGTCTTCCGTGCCCACGAAACCGCAAGCCAGGCACGATCCTCACCAGGCCTGATCGCCCTTCTGGCACGTCACCGGCGTCCTATGCTCGTCGTCGGCGGCCTGGTGGTTGCGCTCAATGTCGTCAATTATACGCTGCTCAGCTACATGCCAACCTATCTTCAGAGCCGCATCGGCCTGTCGCCGGATGAGGCGCTTGCGGTGCCGCTCCTCGGCATGCTGTTCATGATGCTGTTCCTGCCATTTGCTGGCCGGCTCTCGGACCGAATCGGGCGCCGTCCGATGTGGAGCTTCTCCCTGATCGGGTTGTTTCTGCTGGTGGCCCCTCTCTACATGCTCATGGGCACGGGCCTCGTCGGCGCCTGTGTCGGCTTCATTCTGCTCGGGCTGCTCTACGTACCGCAACTCGCGACCATTTCGGCGACTTTCCCGGCCATGTTTCCCACCCACGTGCGTTTCGCCGGCTTCGCCGGCGCTTACAACATTTCGACATCCATTTTTGGCGGCACGGCGCCGGCAATCAACAGCGGCCTTATCTCTGTTACCGGGAACGAGCTGATGCCGGCCTATTACATGATGGCTACATGCGTTGTTGGGCTGATCGCGCTGCGCTTCATGCCGGAGACAGCTGGACGGACTCTTTATGAAGATCCTTTCGCGCGATAGGCTCTAGCTAGCACGCCAAACTTCCGAGACCGAGGAACGGCTGGAGCGCCTTTATGCGGCCATTGAGACCGGCGCTATCGACGGTACCGATGGATCCGGATCCCTCAAGAACCGGATCGCCGCGTTGATGGCAAGCCGGGGTAGGGCCGTTGTGGCTCTCCATTATGCGAAGAAGTCGAGTGCCCCCCCCATCCGGATTGACCCGATCGCTATCGATCGGTTCACCCGCCTGATGCGTCAGCAACTCGTGTCGGGCGACGTCGCTGCTCGGAAGGCCTATCTCGCAAGCGTGGTCGACGCGATCATCGCGTCGGAGGACCGTCGGCTCAAATGACAGCATCCGGTCCGTTTTCGGCCGAAAGGGTCAACCCAAACCTTGGTTTCATAAATCTGTTCAGGAGTGGTGCCCAGGGGCGGGATCGAACCACCGACACTGCGATTTTCAGTCGCATGCTCTACCAACTGAGCTACCTGGGCATACCCGCGGGGCCGAAAAGGCCGGAGCGAGCGGGCGGTTTATAGAGAGGTCGGAGCGTCGTGTCCACCCGCCTTCGCCAAAGGCTTCGCCGGCCGCGGCCCGCCCGGCACTCTTTCCCCAACTTGTTGGGAAATCTTGGCTATTCCGGGTCCTCCGCGTCGTCCTCGCGGCCGGGCACGACATAGCGGCCGGTCAGCCAGCGGTTGAGATCGACGTCGCGGCAGCGCGCCGAGCAGAACGGGCGGAAGGCCTGCTCGACGGGCTTGCCGCAGATCGGGCAGGCGCGCGGGGTGGCAGAGGGTATGGCCTTGGGCGTTCGGGCTTGGTCGGTCATGGCTGAGCCGGAGTTTACATCATCTGCCGCATGTTCCGCTGCGTTCCCTCCCTGCTTACGGGTAGGGCAATCGCATATGCGTCTTCGCCGGCCGCGCAGGTGCTTGGCCTCGTGGCTCGAGACGGCGGCCTCGCCCGCAAGCGCAGGGCGATAGCCTCGGAGCGAAGGGCGTCTCCGCGATTTCTGGATAATGGAAGAATGCCGCTGATTTGCCCGACGAGTCAAGTTGTCGTGTCGAACGCCCGCAGCCGCCGGCTACTTTGCATGGGGTTGTTTTCGATATTTTGGCAGCGCGCCCCTGCGGCAGGCTATCGCGTCCGGCTATCGGCCTCGTTGCATAGCCCGGCCATGACGATGTGGAGCAGTTGGGGTGGGGTCTCATCGCGAGTCGTTCACGAGGAAAGAGCCCCATCCGTATCGCATCTGCGATGCGATACGACCTCAGTGGATACCTCACACCGCGACGGAGTTGAGCCAGCCGTGGCGGATCGGAAAGCCCTCGCCGCCGAGCAAGGTCACGGTCTCGTAGAGCGGCAGGCCGACCACATTGGTGTAGGAGCCGACCATCTTGACCACGAACGACCCGGCAATGCCCTGCACCGCGTAGCCGCCGGCTTTGCCGCGCCATTCGCCGGAGCCGATATAGGCCTGGATGTCGTCCTCGCTGAGCCGCTTGAAGCGCACGCGCGTTTCGACCAGGCGCTGACGGAATGCCTCGCGCGGCGTCACCACACAGATCGCGGTGTAGACGCGGTGATTGCGGCCCGACAGCAGCCGCAGGCACTGCGCGGCCTCGTCGACCAGATTGGCCTTGGGCAGGATGCGGCGGCCGACCGCGACCACGGTGTCGGCGGCAATGATGAAGGAGCCGCGCAGGTCGTCGTCAAGATGCACCGATTTCAGCGCCGCGTCGGCCTTGGCGCGCGCCAGGCGGTTGGCGCAGGCGCGCGGCAACTCGCCCCGCCGCGGAGTCTCGTCGACATCGGCCGGGCGCAGCGCATCGGGCTCGATGCCGGCCTGGTTGAGCAGGGCCAGCCGCCGCGGCGAACCGGAAGCAAGAACGAATTTGGGACGGCCTAGCATGCGGGCTTTTGGGCTGAATCGGGGGGACAGACGCGGGCGGAACCTATCGGATGGGGCATGGATGCACAACCTTGGAACCGGCCGCGAATCGCGCCCCCGCCTGAGACCAGGCCCCATAAGCACAGCTGTTTGTCAGTCTGGCGACAAGCGGCGGTTCTGCGAATCGGAACAAGCTGGTCCCCTCGCCTCGCCGAGCCTCACAGGTTTGCCGCGCCGGCCCTGGCAAAGCGGCGGCGGATGCGCAGCAACAGGCCGTCGCAGACCTCGCGGTAGGCGGCGAGCTTCTGCTCGCGGTTGCCGCTGGTGCCGGTCGGATCCTGCGTCGGCCAGTATTCGACATCGGCGGCGAGCGTGCGGGTGAGATCCAGCGCCCTGTGGTGCGCCTCCGGCGACAGCGTGATGATGAGATCGAAGTTCAGCCCCTCCCAGTCCTCGAGCTCCTCGAAGGTTTGCGGCTTGTGGCTGGAAATGTCCTGGCCGAGTTCGGCCATGACCGAGACGGCGAACGGGTCGAGCTCACCCTTCTTGACGCCGGCCGAGCGGACATAGAGGCCTTGCGGAAACATCTGCTGCAGCAGGCTTTCGGCCATCGGCGACCGCACGCTGTTCAGGCCGCATGCGAACAGCACGGCCTGGGGGTTGCGCGCGCGCGGCGCTTCCATGCGATCAGGCTTTTTTCGATCGGGGTACGCCCCCGTCAATCACCGCTTCACCGATCATGCGCCACTTCGATTGGCGCATAATCTGATCCGAAAACCGGTATCCACTTCTCGGGATCATGCGCCTTCACCCTTCCAGTGCAGCACAGTGATCAGCGTGAACAGCCGCCGCGCGGTCTCGAAATCGACGCGCACCTTGCCCTTGAGCCGCTCCTGCAGCGTGCGCGAGCCCTCGTCATGGATGCCGCGGCGGCCCATGTCGATCGCCTCGATCTTGTCCGGCGTCGCGGTCCGGATCGCCTGATAGTAGCTGTCGCAGATCATGAAGTAGTCCTTCACGACACGGCGGAACGGAGTCAGCGACAACAGATGCGCGACCACCGGCGCGCCGTCCTCCTTGCGGATATCGAACATCAGCCGGTTGCCGGTGATCGCGATATGCAGGGTGTAAGGCCCCGGCCCGGCGGCGTCCTCGGGCGCGAACAGGTTCTGCTCGATCAAATCGTAGATCGCGATCGCCCGTTCATGCTCGATATCGGGCCCGGAACGGCCGATCGATTCCTCGTCGAGCGTCACCGCGACGATGCGATTGTTGGAATCCTCGTCGTCTGGTGGCTTGTTCATGAGAGGTTGAGGCGCAATCCGACGGAACGTGAATGGGCATCGAGACCCTCGGCCTGGCCGAGCGTCATCGCGGCGGGCCCGAGCGCACGGAGTTGATCCGGCCCGCACCGCAGGATCGAGGTTCGCTTCATGAAGTCAAGCACCCCGAGGCCCGAGGAGAACCGCGCCGAGCGCGCGGTCGGCAGCACATGGTTGGAGCCGCCGACATAGTCGCCGATCGCCTCCGGGGTATGGGCCCCGAGGAAGATCGCCCCGGCGTTGCGGACCTTGTCCGACAGGCCCTCGGCATCCGCGGTCATGATCTCGAGATGCTCGGCCGCGATCGCATTGGCGAGCTCGACCGCGTCGTCGAGTTTTGCCACCTTGATCACGGCACCGAAGTCGTTCCACGAGGTGCGGGCGATCTCGCCGCGCGGCAAGGTCGCTAGCTGCGTCTCGACCGCGCGCTCGACGTCGGCGGCGAGCCGTGCACTGTCGGTGATCAGGATCGACTGCGCGCTGACGTCATGCTCGGCCTGGGCCAAGAGGTCGGCCGCGATCCAGTCGGCATTACCGGTGTCGTCGGCGATGACCAGCACCTCGGAGGGGCCGGCGATCATGTCGATGCCGACCTTGCCGAACACCAGCCGTTTTGCCGCGGCGACATAGGCGTTGCCGGGGCCGACGATCTTGGCGACCGGCGCGATTGTCGCGGTGCCGTAGGCCAGTGCCGCCACCGCCTGGGCGCCGCCGACGCGGTAGATTTCCGAGACGCCGCCGAGATGGGCGGCGGCGAGCACCAGCGGGTTGAGCTTGCCGTCCGGCGCCGGAACCACCATCACCACCCGCGGCACGCCGGCGACCTTGGCCGGCACCGCGTTCATCAGCACCGAGGACGGATAGGCCGCGGTGCCGCCGGGCACGTAGAGGCCGACCGCATCGACCGCGCTCCAGCGCCAGCCGAGCTCGACGCCGGCGGCATCGGTGAAGCGCTCGTCCTTCGGCAACTGGCGGCGGTGGAAGGTCTCGATCCGGTCGCGCGCGAACCTCAGGGCCTCGACGGTCTTGGGGTCGCAGGCCGCCACCGCGGCGTCGATCTCGGCTGCGGTAATGCGCAGGCCGGCCGCGTCGATATCGAGCCGGTCGAACTTTTTGGTCGCCTCGAGCAGCGCCGCGTCGCCGCGGGCCGCCACGTCGTCGACGATCGTGCGGGTGGCGCGCTCGACGTCGGCCGACACCTCGCGCTTGGCCGCCAGGAAATCGCGGAATCGCTGCTCGAAATCGGCGCTCTGTCGGTCCAGGCGAACGGGCATGACGGCTTTCTTAGGAGGAATTCGGGTCCCTGCTCAATGGCGCGACGGATAATGGCCGTCAACCCTTGGGGGATGTCATTCCGGGATGGTCCGAAGGACCAGACCCGGAATCTCGAGATTCCGGGTCTGGTCCGGAGCCTGTCATCGGGCCGCGCCTTGCGCGGACCCGTTGGGACCGCCCCGGAATGACGTGCCCAATCACCCCGGCGCCACGCCGAGATCGTCGATGCCCAGATCGGTCAATTCGCACTCCAGGCACTCGACATCCAGCCGCAGCGCCCCACCATGGCCGAACATCAGGAGCGCGCTGCCGCCCGGCGGGTCGGAGGCATAGAACTCGATCCCGAGCAGTTCCAGGGTGGCTTCCGGGACTTCCAGGTCGATATTGCGCGACTTGCATGCCAGCACCCGGTCGAACCTGAGCGCGGCGATCAGCCGCCGCGAGCAGGCGCCGCCCGACAGGGTCTGCTCCCAGTCCAGCCGGTTCAGGCCGACCACGAGCCGCTTCTCGTCCTGGCGCCAGACGATGTCGGAGGGCTGGACGTGGGCGTCCTGCACATGAGCCGAGATGACCGCGAGGTCATCGGCATCGAGAGCAATCAGTTTCAGCGGCGCGGGTGGGGACATGACGGTGGTTATAACGCCTCGCGGCCCGGGAGGTACCAAGAGACCTGGCGAAATCGCCGCGCGAGGGAACCGGCCCACCACGCTTCAGAGGCGATTGATGTCCTCGCTCTCCAGCACCGGCCTGGGGTAGCCGTCGCGGGCGACCTTCAGCATGGCGCGGCCGAGCTGTTCCGATGTCGTCATGTAGCTCGGGGCGACCCGCACCAGAAAGGAAAGCAGCGGCGAGGTCGCGAGATAGATCGCCTGCACCCAGCCGGTCTTGGAGCGGACGCCATGCAGCGGCTGGATCCCGGCAGGCCGGAACATGTAGGCGGCCTTGAACGGCAGCTTGAGCAAATCGTTCTCGGTCTTGCCCTTCACCCGCGCCCACATCAATGGGCCGCGCTCGGTGGAATCGGTGCTACGCCCCGTGACATAGGTGAACACCATGCCGGGATTGAGCCGCGCCAGCACCGTCGCCGCGGCCAGCGTGATGTCGTAGGTGAGATGGCGGTAGCGTGCCTCGTCCATGCCGATCGAGGAGACGCCGAGGCAGAAGAAGCAGGCGTCGTAGCCGGCAAGCTGAGGCTCGATCGCGCTGTAATCGACGAAATTGTCGTGGATCAACTCGACAAGCTTGGCATCGCGCTGCCCGGTCGGGCTGCGCCCAACCGCGAGCACGCGCTCGACGCCGGGATCGAGCAGGCATTCGCGCAGCACGCCCTGCCCGACCATGCCGGTCGCGCCGAACAGGATGACCTTCATCTCGATTGCCCTGCTGCCGCCCGATCCGTTCAGGCGGCGGTTGCGACCTGATCAAACGATACACCGGTCAGCGCCGCCGAGATATCCCATAGCCGCTGCGCTACCGCGATGTCCCTGGCGTGCGGCATGATGCGCGCCGGCGCAGGTGGGCCCTTCAACTCGTAGAACCCGTTGGGCCCGTAATAGCCGCCCGGCTGGGCCGCGGCTGAGGTCGCCGCGAACAGCGTCGGCAATGCGCCCGCCGCCGCGGAGTGGCTCATGATCGGCTGCAAATATCGACCGAACCGCCACGACAGGCTGTCGGTGCCGGGACCGTTCGGGATCAGCTCGGTGCGCGCGTAGCCGGGATGCGCGGCATTGCTCATCAGTCCCCAGCCGTTGATCGCACTGCGACGCTGCAGTTCGAGCGCGAACATCAGCATCGCAAGCTTCGACTGGCAGTAGGCGCGCCACGGCGCGTAGGAACGGCGGGCCTGCAGATCGTCGAAATTGATGACGCCGGAGCGATGCGCAAGGCTGGAAAGATTGACGACGCGGGTGTTGTGGCCGCGGCGGAGCTGCGGCAACAGCAGCGCGGTCAACGCATAGTGGCCGAGATAGTTGGTGCCGAACTGCATCTCGAACTCGTCAGCGGTGACCTGCCGCGTCGGCAGCGACATCACCGCGGCATTGTTGATCAGGAGATCGAGCGTGGTATGCGTGGCGGCGAAGCGCCCGGCGAAATCGGCAACCGATGCGAGGTTCGCGAGGTCGAGCGTTTCATAGGTCACCGCGGCATCGGGAAGCTGCGCGCGGATTCGCGCCAGCGCGTCCTGCCCCTTGGCGCCGTTGCGGCCGGTGAGCACGACATTGGCGCCGGCGCGCGCCAGTTCCAGCGCGGTCTCATAGCCGAGTCCGCCGGTAGCGCCCGTGATCACGGCGGTCCTGCCGCCCTGCCGCGGAATGTCTGCAGTGCTCCAGCCGGTCATGCTTATATCTCCTTGCGACACGATTCGGGTTTCTCGTCGGGTTCCTGCGGGTCCAGCCGCATCCGACGAAATGTGCACTAAGTGCATTTTTGCAAGGGGTGAAAAATTGCAACGTCCGGCGCCCGCGCGCAAACCGGCCAGGAAATCGGCCAAGAAACCGGTCAAGTCGGCGCAATCCAAAGCGAATCCGGCGCCGCCGGCGGCGGGCCTGCGCGCACGCAAGCGGCAGGAGACCCGGGAACGGCTGACCAAGGCGGCGATGATGCTGTTTCTCGAGCGCAGCTTCGAGGCGACCACGCTCGACGACATCGTCGCCGCCGCCGACGTCTCGCGCCGCACCTTCTTTCACTATTTCGCCTCGAAGGAAGACGTGGTGCTGGCCTGGCAGGAGGACGGTACCGCGGCACTGATCGCAGCCGTTGCGGCGCGCCCGGCCACTGAATCCATGCTGCAGGCCGCCGAGAACGCCATCGCCGACATGGTCAAGCAGATCGACCCGCGCGAGGCGGTCGCGCTGGCGCGGCTGAAGCGCGACAATCCAGCGCTGCAGGCGCGCGATCAGGCCAAATATGAAGGGCTTGAGCGCGAACTCGCCAACGCGTTGCTCAAGCGCGCCAACCACAGGAGCGACCGGATGAAAGCCCGGCTGGTCGCGATGATCACGACCGGCGCGATGCGCGTCGGCAGCGAGCTCTGGGCCGACGATGGCGCCCGCGAGAAGCCGGACCTGGTCGCCAAGCGCCTGTTCGCCGCGATCCGCGCGATTTTCGAGTGAGCCAGCCGATCACGGCGCTTCCGAAACATAGTCTCCGTAAGGCGAGCACATGCTTCGGACTCCTCCCCCTTGTGGTAGGGCAATCGCATATGGCCGTTTGAGGCGATCGGAGTTCCCACAAACTCGTCATGCCCGAGCTTGTCCCGGGCATCCACGTCTTCGTTTCCACGCGAAGAGAAGACGTGGATGGCCGGGACAAGTGTTTAGCCCGGCCATGACGGCGCGGAAGAATCGGTTCATTCCGTATGCGATTGCCCTGCCCCTTGTGGGGAGAGGAGTGAGCCACCGGGCGAGGTGGATTGAGGCTGCGCAATGTTGAGACGCGCGGCGCAGAGCACAGCCTCTCTCACCTTCAGCCCTTGATGAACGCCAGCAGGTCGGCGTTGATCGTCTCGGCCTCCGTCGTCGGCATGCCGTGCGGAAAACCCTTATAGGTCTTCAGCGTGCCGTTCTTCAGAAGCTTGGCCGAGAGCGGGGCGGAGTCGGCGTAGGGCACGATCTGGTCGTCGTCGCCATGCATCACCAGCACCGGCACGTTGATCTTCTTCAGATCCTCGGTGAAGTCGGTCTGCGAGAACGCGACGATGCCGTCGTAATGCGCCTTGGCGCCGCCCATCATGCCCTGCCGCCACCAGTTCTGGATCACGGCTTCCGACGGTTTTGCGCCGGGCCGGTTGTAGCCGTAGAACGGCCCGGCCGGCAGGTCGCGGTAGAATTGCGAGCGATTGGCGGCGAGTTGAGCCTGCAAGCCGTCGAATACCGACTTCGGCAAGCCGCCGGGATTATTCGCCGTCTGCACCATCAACGGCGGCACCGCGCTCAGGATCGCCGCCTTCGCCACCCGGCTCTCGCCGTGGCGGGCGATGTAGTGCACCACCTCGCCGCCGCCGGTGGAATGGCCGACATGGACGGCGTTCTTCAGATCGAGATGCGCGGTGACGGAAGCGAGGTCGTCGGCATAGTGATCCATGTCATGACCGTCGGCGACCTGGGCGGAGCGGCCGTGGCCGCGGCGGTCATGGGCGACGACGCGAAAGCCGTGCCCCACGAAGAACAGCATCTGCGCGTCCCAGTCGTCCGACGACAGCGGCCAGCCATGGCTGAACACGATCGGCTGGCCCGAGCCCCAATCCTTGTAGAAAATCTCGACGCCGTCTTTGGTGGTGATGGTGGGCATTTGATTGCTCCTCTTGTTGCCAATGCGTCATTCCGGGGCACGCGAAGCGTACCCGGAATCTAGAGATTAGATTGCGAGATTCCGGGTTCGACGCTGCGCGTCGCCCCGGAATGACGAGGTGTTGTCAGATCAGGCGAACGTGACCGCCCTGAACCGGCGCCAGGCACCGATGGTCACCAGGACGAAGAACACCAGCACGATGCCCTGCACCACGGCAAAGACCGGCCCGGATGGCGGGTTCGGCGGCACGGCTGGCGCCAGCGCCTGCAACGCCGGCACCTTGAGGAAGCTCTGGATGACCAGCACGAAGACGTTGAGATAGAGCGAGACCATCGCGGTCACGATATAGATCGGACGCCAGGCGCCCTTGAGCTGCATCGCATAGAGCGCAATGCAGGCGATCGCGAGCAGCACCAGCGAAAGCCCGCCGATGATGTGCGACGGCAGCAGCTTCTCGGTCACCAAAGGCGGGATCACGAAGCCGGTGGCGCTGGTCAGGATCGTGAGCGCGAGGAAGATCGCGGTCAGCCCCGGCATCGCGCGCGAGCCGAGCAGCCCGAACATCACGAGCACGCCGGCGACGATTGCAATCAGGCTGATAATGACGTGCACGAGCACCAATGTCGTCATGTGGCGCACTCCCCGTTGAGACCCGCGTGCGAGGTTACGATGCGTGACGGAAAATTGCTACATGCTTCGATGGCAGGACGGCCGACATCCCATCAAAAATTGCCGGCGCGGGCGATTGCTGAAAATTTTCGCACATATGTCACACGATGCGGCACGTGCGCCGTGCGAGAAGCCTCATCAATAATAGCGCGGGATCGGTCCGTTATGCGGCGTCTTGCGCTTCGACAGGTCGAACAGCACCTCGTCGACATAGCACCAGCCCCAGCCTTCCGGCGGATCGTAGCCCTCGATCACGGGATGGCCGGTGGCGTGGAAATGCGCCGTCGCATGCCGGTTCGGCGAGTCGTCGCAGCAGCCGACATGGCCGCAAGTGCGGCAGATGCGCAAATGCAGCCAGCGGCTGCCGCTCTTCAAGCATTCCTCGCAGCCAAGCGCACTCGGCGTGACATCCTGGATGCCGGCGATATGGGTGCAGCCTTTCGTCATTTTTCGGCCCTTACCTGTCGCAGCTATCTGATCCGTCATCCTGAGGTGCGAGCTCTTGCGAGCCTCGAAGGATGCACGGCCACACTGTGGCCGATTCATCCTTCGAGACGCCGCTTCGCGGCTCCTCAGGATGACGGGAAAACGTTTGCGTGCGTCGCATCGACGTTGCTACAGTGTGTGATCACCCGCGTCAGCGAGATAGCCGTGCAGCGCGGCCACCACCTGAGCGCCCTCGCCGATCGCGCCGCCGACGCGCTTGACCGATCCGGAGCGGACGTCGCCGACCGCGAACACGCCGGGCACCGTGGTCTCGAGCAGCGGCACGGCGCGCGCGCCTTCGCCGGTCTGCACGCCGGTCATCACGAAGCCGCCGCGGTCGACCTGCACCCCGCAGCCCTCGAGCCAGCCGGTCGCCGGATCGGCGCCGACAAACAAAAAGAGATTGCGGATATCCATGGTGAACTCGTCGGGCGCGAGCCGGCTGCGCCAGCGCACCCGCTGCAGCGTCTCCGCGCCGTCGAGCCCGATCACCTCGGTGTTGAACATCAATTCGATATTCGGCGTCGCCTCGATGCGCTCGATCAAATAGCGCGACATGCTGGCTCCGAGCCCGCCGCCGCGGATCATCATGTTGACCTTGCGGGCATGCGCCGACAGGAACACCGCCGCCTGCCCCGCGGAGTTGCCGCCGCCGACCAGCACGACGTCCTGGTTGGCGCAGAGCCGCGCCTCGATCGGCGAGGCCCAGTACCAGACGCCGCGGCCTTCAAACGCATCGAGATTGTCGATCTCGGGCCGGCGATAGCGCGCCCCGCTGGCGACCACCACGGATTTCGCGCGCAGCGTATGCCCGCAGGCGGTGTCGAGCACGAATGCGCCGGACGCTTTCGTGCAGTCGAGCGATTTGATCGAGACCGGGATCAGCATCTCGGCGCCGAATTTCTGGGCCTGGTTGAAGGCGCGCCCGGCCAGCGCCTGGCCGGAGATGCCGGTCGGAAAGCCCAGATAGTTTTCGATGCGCATGCTGGCGCCGGCCTGGCCGCCGAAGGCGCGGGAATCGAACACCGCAACCGACAGGCCTTCCGACGCCGCATAGACCGCGGTGGCAAGCCCGGCCGGGCCGCTGCCGACCACGGCGACATCGTAGAGTTTTTCATGCGCGCTGTTGCCGATCATGCCGAGCGCCATCGCAAGCGCGGTCTCGGACGGATTGCGCAGCACCGTGCCGTTGGGACAGACCACCAGCGGCAGCTCGGCGCGCGTCGGCGAATAGCGCGCGACGATGTCGGCGGCATCCTTGTCGGTCTCGGGATCGAGGAGGTGGTGCGGCTGGCCGTTGCGCGCCAAAAAATTCTGCAGCGACGCCATGTTGCCGACCGAGGCGGGGCCGATCAGCACCGGCCCGCCGGCGCCGCCCTGGATCAGGCTGACGCGGCGCAGGATCAGCGCGCGCATGATGCGTTCGCCGAGATCGGCCTCCGCAACCAAGAGCGCGCGCAGCCGGTCGGGCGGCAGCAGCAGCGTCTCGACCACCCCATCGGCATGGCCGTCGACCAGCGCCGGGCGGCCGGAGAGCTGGCCGATCTCGGCGAGGAACTGGCCCGGTCCCTGGTCGATGATCGGCGCGACATGGCCGAGGCCGTCGCGCTGGGTGATCGAGACATTGCCCGACAGCACCACGAACATGCCGGGCCCGGGCTTGCCGGTCTCGAACAGCGCCTCGCCGTCCTGGTATGAGCGCGGCTCGCCGAAGCGGCGCATCCGCTCGATCTCGTGCGCGGTCAGGGTCGGAAAGGTCTGCTCATGGCGCGGGAAGGCGTAGGCGGTTGCGCTCAGCCGATCGATCGTCGTCTCATCTACAGCCATCTCGGCAACCCGCTTCCTTATAACAATGCGCACGAACCGGGTTAACGGCGCGGCTCGTTTCCGCCGGCGTCATCTGGTGAGCCGCCATCTAGCGAACCATGGGCGGCTTCGGAAGAGGCCGCATCGTCACGACCGCGCGCCTGCGATTTCCGCCGCTTCAGGTTTTCGCGCAGCGCCAGCTTGAGACGATCCTGTCGTGAATCCTTCACGCGGGCTCCGGCCTGCCCGCCGCCTCTGTCCTGGTCGCCTGTCATTGCATAACTCTCGAACCGCCGCCGCCCTGCGCAAGGGGAGGATAGGCCGAGCATAGCCAATGGCGGATGCCCGCGCACCCTGCCCGGTCGGCCAGTTGCGGCGATATGATTCGGCGGCAAGCGCGGATCGGGATAGTTTCGGCGCAATCGGGAACCCAATCCGGCCGAAATCGGCCAGATTGGCCGGAATCATCGGCGAGGCGGTCGATTTCTGCCGATTTCAAGGGCGGCAGGGGCGCTGTTTCGCTTGCGCCAAAGGGAGGCCTGTGGCAAGAACCGCCCGCTTGGACGGGCCCTTGGGGCCGATTCAATTTTTCCCGGGCATGCTGCCGTAGCTCAGTGGTAGAGCACTCCATTGGTAATGGAGAGGTCGACAGTTCAATCCTGTCTGGCAGCACCAGGATCTTCGCAAACGATGGCAGTCGCAGGCACGCGGTGCGCCCGCGTGCGCTGGAATCAACGCGCCAGCAGCACACCCATCCCGCCGATCGTCAGCACGACGTAGAAGGCGAACACACTGCCGACCCATTTCCAATCGATCTGATCGTGTTCGGGGCTGAGGCTTTCGATGATGCCGTGCATGATGGTTTCCTTTAGAACTCGCCTGCGTGGCGTATAACCCGCGCCTCGAGCACATCATGTGACTCACTTCACATTTTGCCATCGCGGAGCGGACCAAGCGTGACCGGCCCAGAACTGAAGAAACTGCGCGAACATCTCGGCGAGGCGCTGGGCCGCGAGCTGACGGCGGCTGACATGGCAAAGCTGTGCGGGCTATCGGCCGCCGGCGGCGCCGAAAAACTGCGCAGGTGGGAAGTCACCGGCCCGACCCCGAAGGTCGCCGCCCTGCTGCGCGTGCTAGCGATGGCGAGCGAGCACTATCCGATCCTGGAGAAGTTCGACGTGTTCGATCGCCACGACGTCCCGGTCAAGGATCGCGCCGCCCGCCGCCAGGCGTTCCGCGAGCAGATGCGCGACGATGTGCGCAAGCGCCTGGCCTAATCTTACTGTGTCATAAGTGGATCGGCGGGTCGCGCCCTTTGATGAGCCGGATGCAGCAAGGACACCTTTGCATGCGGCCGAGGAGCGCGACGCTCAAGCGGCGTCG
>NZ_JBUYWT010000058.1:0-48900 GCF_055264925.1 Bradyrhizobium sp. KZN70725 | reverse complement strand
CCCGAGTGATCTTGGTCCAGGGCATCGTGCTCTCCCTCGAATCTTTGCAAATCCGATGGAATCACACCCCACTGAGATCACTCACCCATTTTTCAGTCAGGCTCTGAGGAGCCGCGAAGCGGCGTCTCGAAGGATGCACGGCCACCAGCCGGGGGCCGTCGACCCTTCGAGACGCGCGCGATGCGCGCTCCTCAGGGTGACGGTGATGGAGTGACGGTGGGAGACTGAATCTAAACCTTCTCCAGCTTCTGCAGGCACCGCGTCACGCGCACCGCGGCCGGCATCTCGGTGTCCGGAAAGCTGGTCTTCCAGTCGGTGACGCCGACTTCGCCGACATAGATGTCGCCGCGGGAATCCAGCGCGATGCCGTGCGGCGCCAGGAATTTGCCGGTCTCGACGCCGGGGCCTTGCTCGCCGCCGAGGCGCGCGATGCGCTTGCCGGTGTGATCCACGATCGACAGTCTCGGGCCGAGATTGGGCACCTTGCGATTCACCGCCATGCCAGGGCCGAGTTCGCCGATCACGAAGTTCGGCTGCTTGCCACCGCCGCAGCAGCACAGCGCGCAGGGCCGGTGCAGGTTGTTCCACTGCGTCTCGTATTTACCGTTGCCGTCGAACACCTGGACGCGGTGGTCTCGCGGTCGGCGACATAGACCCAGCCATCGGCGTCGGTCGCGATGTTGTGCACGATGTTGAACTGGCCGGGGTCGGTGCCGGGCTCGCCCCAGGTTTTGATCAGCTTGCCATCCGGCGTGTATTTGTGGACGCAGGCATTGCCGTAGCCATCGGAGACATAGATCTCGCCCTTCGGCGACAGCGCGGTATGGGTGCAGCGGTGGAACGGCTCGCCGCTCATGAACGGCGCCGGCTTGTTCGGGATGCCGATCGTCAGCAGCACCTTGCCGTCGGTCGAGCATTTGCGCACGGTGTGGTCGCCGTCATCGGTGCAATAGAGATTGTCGTCGGCGTCGATATGCAGGCCGTGGGCACGCGAGAACACGCCTTCGCCCCAGCTCTTGATGAAATTCCCTGCGCGGTCGAGCACCACCATCGGATGGTCGCCGCGGTTGAAGACATAGACGCGGTCCTTGCTGTCGACTGCGACGGACGCGACATCGGTCAGGCTCCGGCCGTCGGGCAGTTTTGCGAAGTTCTCCACCACGCGATAGCGGTGTTCGCCGGTGCCGAGGGTGATTGGCATAAGATGTCTCCCCAAGATCGTCATTCCGGGGCGATGCGCAGCATCGAACCCGGAACCTCGAGGTTCCGGGTTCGCTTCGCGCCCCGGAACGACGGCAGGTTTCTACGAAAGCTTCGCCACCGGCCCGACGTCGCGCGGCAACAGGCCTTCCTCGATCGCCTTGATCTGCAATGCGAGATAGCGCGAGTTGATGCGGCATTGCGCGAGGCTGCCGGCGATGAACCACAGGCCGGGCTGCGGCGTGCGGGTGTACATGTTGCGCAGTTCCTGGCCGTCGCCAAAGCCCCAGATCGGGCCGACGCGCGCGGCCATCGCCTCGCCGAACAGTTTCTTGACCAGCTCTTCCTGCGGCCGGTAGCCGGTCGCGAGCACGATCAGGTCGGCGGCAACGATCTCGCCGTTCTTCAGCCGCGCGCCCTCGCTCACGAAGGTGTCGATGTCGGCGAATTGCCGCAGCGCGACCGCACCGCTCGCGACCAGATCGGAGCAGCCGACGTTGAAGTAGTAGCCGCCGCCGCGGGTCAGGTATTTGAACTGCCAGCCGGTGCCGCCATCGCCGAAATCGAGCTTGAAGCCCTTGCGCGCGAGGCCGTCGAGCAGCGGCTTGTCGAGCTCTTTCGACTGCTCGGTCATCAGCACATGGCTGCGTTTGGCGAGCACAAGCGGCATCGAGGTCGCGATCAAATCGTTGTCCTCGAGCGTACCTTCATTGTAGGCGGCATAGGCCAGCTGCGCCGACGGCTCGATATTGGTGATCAGCGTCGAGGAGCGCTGTACCAGCGTGACCTCGGCGCCCGAGGAATGCAGGTCCTGCGCGATGTCGTGGCCGCTGTTGCCGGTGCCGATCACGAGCGCGCGCTTGCCGGTCCAGTTCTCGCCGTCCTCGTAGCGGCTGGAATGCATCACCTTGCCGCCAAAATCTTTCAAGCCGGGGATGTCGGGCAGATTGGGAATGCCGCTGACGCCGGTCGCCATCACGACATGGCGCGGCTGCATTGTCCGTGTCGTGCCGTCGGCGCGGCGCAGCTCGACGGTCCAACGCCCATCCGCATCGTCATAGCTGCCGCCGACAAATTCGGTGCCGGTCCAGAAGTTCAGCTCCATGGCGTCGACATAGGATTCGAACCAGTTGGCGAGCTTGTCCTTCGGGATGTAGGTCGGCCAGTTCGGCGGGAATGGCATGTAGGGCAAATGATTGACCTGTACCTGGTTGTGCAGGGTCAGCGCGTGATAGCGCTTGCGCCAATTGTCGCCGACGCGCGCCTCGCGGTCGACGATCAGCGCGTCGATCTTGAGCTGCTGCAGCCGCGCGGCGATCGCAAGCCCGGCCTGTCCGCCGCCGACCACCAGCACATCAGGGTTGCGGTCGGCATATTCGGCGGATGCCTTGCGCAGGTCGAGCCAGTTGGGGCCGCGGAAGTCGCGCGAATAGGACTGCCCGCGCGGCCTGGTGTGGCCCTGCTGCTCCTCAAAACCCTTCAGCTCCTCGAGCGCCGTCAGCAAGGTCCAGGCCTTCAGGCGATCGTCGTCGGCGGCATCGGGGATCAGCCGCACGATGCCGTGGCCGCGGCCAACCGCCGTCTCGAATTTGAAGATCGCCTCGATCGCATGGGTACCAGCGCGCGTCACCCGTCGGGGCGGGGCGCGATCGGCATCGATGCGGAAGTCATGCGGCGCGCTGTGACGCGCATGCGCCGGCAGCTCCTCGATGATTGCGAAGGCCCGGTTGACGGTCTGGATGTTCCAGCTCAGCGCCAGCACGTCGCGCCAGTAGCTGTCGGGATGGAACAGTGGCTTCAGCAGCACATCGTCCGGGCTCGCCAGCGCATCTTCGAACTGCACAAGCCAATTGTCGGCGGCGACCGAAATATCGTCCGTCTTGTCGAGCATTGAGCGTTTCTCGCCATCGGCCGCCTTGCTGATATTTTCTTGGCGGCGTTCCCTTTCCGCGAAGCCTATACCCATTCGAAGGCGTGCAGAAAGGGCGCGACGAGATAGAGCCTATTCGGCCAGCGACAGGATCAGGCCTTGATCCGGTGGAACTCGGCCTTGCAGGGTATCGAGATAGGCCTCGCGCACCGCGGCCGGGCCGCGCCGCTCGACCACGTCAAGCCAATTCGGCAGATGCGGCACGAGCTCCGCCCATGCGGCGCCAAAACGCTGGTCGATGCCGCCGGGACCCCATTCCTTGGCGCGCTTGCGGATCTGGTCCGGGGCGAAGAACCAGACCGGCTTGGCGCCTGGCAGCGTCGGCTCCTCCGGCTCGCTCGCACGGTGCGTCAGCCCGACCCGGCCGGAATAGACCATCTGCGCGCCGAAGTGCCGGTGCAGACTTTCGCGCAGCGCACTGTTGCCGGCCATGTCGACATAGGCTGTCGGCTCGGCCGCCGGGATCGCGGCGACCTGGTCATAGGTGACGACCTCGTCATAGCAACCGAGCGAGCTGACGAAATCGACATTGTCCTTGGAGGTCAGCCCGATCACGGGGATACCCCGCTTGTGCACGAGATGGGCGAGGCCGAACGCGGTCTTGCTCGAGGCCGACGACAGGATGACGCGGCGTGCGCCGTAGAACGCATTCTCGGCGAGGGCGTCGTCGACCAGGAACGACAGCATGAACAAGGGCAGCAGCAGTGCGCGGAAATCGCCCTGCTGACCGGCATAGGTCGGATCGCCGGAGACGCGGGCATAGGCGTTGTAGACTGGCGAGACCTCCTGCCGGTGTGCCGCGCCATCGCGCAGGCCGCGCTTGTTGACGTCGGCCGCCTCGATCACCAGATGGGCCGCCATCGGGAGATAGCCGAACAGCGTTTCGCCGATAGCCCTCGGGCGCCGGGAACAGATGCCAGTATTTCAGCTGCTCGCCGATCACGGCGTAGGTGATGTTGTTGGCGGTGAAGGCGAAGCGGGTCACCTTCACCAGCAGCGCATCGGCCGGCAGCGCCGCGGCATCGGGCAACTGCGTCTCGATCACCTTGCACTGTTGCAGGTCGTTGCGGATGACGATGAAGTCGGTCGAGTTCATGGCGATGATCCCAGCTTCCGATGCGCCGGCATCGTTGCGTCGATTGCCGGCCTTTTGCAACAGCAACTAAGTTTCAAACGCCGTTCGCTTCGCCGTCACATCGTTCAGCGAAGCTGTCCTTCGCGGTAGAGGTCGCGCAGCTTGCGCTTGAAGATCTTGCCGGTGGCTTCCCGCGGCAGCGCGTCCATGAAGCGGATATCCTTGGGCACCTTAAAGTTGGCGAGCTTGCCGCGGAGAAAATCCTGGATCGCGCTGATCGACAGGGTCGCGCCGGCTTCCGGCTCGACGCAGGCGAACAGCCGCTCGCCGTATTCGTCGTCGGGAACGCCGAACACCGCGCAGTCGCGGACGCCTGCCATGCCGATAAGGGCATTCTCGATCTCGGCGGGATAGATGTTGACGCCGCCCGAGATCACCATGTCGCGCTTGCGGTCGCACAGGAACAGATAGCCGTCCGCGTCGAGATAGCCGACATCGCCGACGCTGATCAGGCCGTCGTGATCGGCCTCGGCGCGCGCCTTGGCATTGCCGTGATAGTCGAAGTCCGAGATCAACGTCTGACGCATGAAGATCTCGCCGGGCTCGCCGAGGTCGCATTGCGTCCCGTCGGGCCGGAAGATCTTGACGATGCCGCCCTCGATCGCGCGGCCGACGGTGCCGGGCTTGGCCAGCGCTTCGGTTGACGAATGCCAGACCGGGATGCCGGTCTCGGTCGAGCCGAGATATTCGTTGATGACCGGTCCCCACCACTCGATCATCGCGCGCTTGACGTCGACAGGGCAGGGCGCCGCGCCATGGACGATGAAGCGCAGCGACGACAGGTCGTAGCGGCGCCGCGTCTCCTCGGGCAGGCGCAGCAGCCGCACGAACATGGTCGGCACCATATGCATGTGGGTGACATGGTGGCGCTCGATCAGTTGCAGCAGATCCTCCGGATCGAAGCGCGGCTCGAGCACGATCACGCAGCCGTTGCGGAACGCGAGCATCCCGTAGGAGTGCGGCGCCGAATGATACATCGGGCCGTTCATCAGGATCACCTGATCCTCGTTCGGCTTGACGCCGTAGGTGATGGCGCCGACCCGCGCGGCTGCCGCCTGCTGCTCGGGCCGCATCGGCTTGCGCTTAACGCCCTTCGGCAGTCCAGTGGTGCCCGAGGTGTAGAACATCGGCGCCGCGCCGATCGGTGCGTCGGTCAGTGGTTGATGCGTCTCCCGCCAGACGTCCCAGTCGGTCATGCCGTCGGGCACACGGGTGATCGCCGGCGCCACGCCGTAGGCCGCGGCAATCTCCGGCGGCGTCGTCACCACGAGCAGCTTGATTGCCGGCGGTAGCCCGTCGCGGATCTGCGGCAGCAGATCGGCGTGGCAGACCAGCGTGTCGGCGCCGCTGTCGGACAGGATGTAGGCGACCTCGTCGGCCTTCAGATGCCAGTTGATCGGCACCACCGGGCTGCCGAGCGCGGCCGAGGCCGCGACCACCTCGAACAGCGCGAAATCGTTGCGCAGCATCATGCCGACCGGCTTGCCGCCCTCCACACCAAGCGTCCGGAAGCCACTGGCCGCCCGCGCGATGCGGGCGTGAATGTCGCCGTAGCTGATCTGTCTGTCGCCGCTGATGATCATGTCGCGCCTCGTCTCCTAGCGATCGTCCAGGATCTCGCCGAAGCTGATCCAGCTCTTGCCGTTGAACCGGCGCAGCCGCAACTGCTGGAACGGCAGATAGTCGTCCGGCCCGGTCGACACCGTCATGCCCGGCAACAATAGCGGCAGCGGAACGTCGCGCAATGACGCCGCCTGGCGCATGATGTTTTCGCGGCTGAAATCGTTCTTGCAGGCCTTCAGCACGGCCATCAGCAATGTCGCATAATGATAGCCCGCCGAGTAGTTCGAGTTGCTGAGGTCCGCATTGGGCAGGTACTGCTTCATGAAGGCAAGATAGTCCTTCACGGCGGGATCATCGGCCCATTGCGCATCCATCGTGTCCTTCTGGTTGCTGGACGAGATCAGGCCGACCGCGTTCTCGAGCCCGGCGGGCTCCAGGAACGAGATCGACGACGCGGAGGTCGGCACGAAGAAAAGGTCCGGCTTCCAGCCGATCTCGGCCACGCCCTTGATCATCTGCGGCGTGAACTTGCCGAGCACGACACCGAACAGCACATCGGCACCGGACGCCTTCAGGGTCGCGAGCTGCGAGCTGATGGTGGGCGCTGAGGTCTCGTAGCTCGCTTCCGCGACGATCATGCTCGCGGCCTTGCCGCCGAGCGCACGCTTGAAGCCGGCGACATAGTCGCGGCCGAAATCGTCGTTCTGCGCAAGGATCGCGATCTTTGCGTCGGGCTTGGCCTGCAGCACATATTTGGCATAGACCACGCCCTCAGATTCGTAGGACGCCATGCCTGGCATGGTCCACGGATAGGTCTTCGGGTCGGCCCATTTGGTCGCGCCGCTCAGCACGAACAATTGCGGGATCTTCTTGCTGTTGAGATAGCGGTGCACGGCGTTGTTGGTGGCGGTTCCGAGCGAGCCGAACATCATCAGCACCTCCTCCTGCTCCACCAGCTTGCGGGTCTGCTCGACGGTCTTCGGCGGCGAATAGGCGTCGTCCAACGTGATGAATTTCACCTGCCGGCCGTTGATGCCGCCCTCCGCGTTGACCTTCGCGAAAAACGCTTCCTGGGCGCGGCCGATGGTGCCGAAGCCGGAGACCGGTCCGCTATAGGGCAGCGTCTGGCCGATTCGGATCGCTTCGTTGCCGTTGTCGGCGGCGGCCGTGCCGGCGATCGCGCAGACCGCAAGCGCGGCTGCCAGCGCGTGTTGCGCTCGTTTCATGGTTCACTCCCGGACTTTGTGAAACAGCGTCAGGCGCTGGTGCGCAGAAAGTCGCTGCGCGCCGCGGCGAACTCGGACTTGAGCCGCGCCACCAGTTCGGCGACCGGCGGGGCGTCGGTGATCTGGCCGATGCCCTGGCCCGAGCCCCAGATGTCGCGCCAAGCCTTGGCCTTCATGTTGCCGCCGGAGCCGAAGTTCATGCTGGATTTGTCGGCGACCGGCAGGTTGCCCGGATCGAGGCCTGCCGCCGCGATCGACGGTCCGAGATAGTTGCCGTGCACGCCGGTGAACAGGTTCGAATAGACGATGTCGTGCGCGGCGTATTCAGTCAGCGCCCGCTTGTACCTGATATCGGCGTTGGCTTCCTCGGTCGCGATGAAGCGGGTGCCGATATAGGCGAGGTCGGCGCCGAGCGCGAGCGCGGATGCGCTGCTCCAGCCGTCGGAGATCGCGCCCGACAGCAGGATCGTGCCGTTGAACCATTGCTTGACCTCGCGCACCAGCGCGAACGGCGACAGCGTGCCGGCATGGCCGCCGGCGCCGGCGCAGACCAGGATCAGGCCGTCGACGCCCTGCTCGGCGGCCTTGCGCGCGTGCTTCACGTTGATGACGTCGTGGAACACCACGCCGCCATAGGAGTGCGCGGCCTCGACGATCTCGGACGGCGGGCGCAGCGAGGTGATGATCACGGGTACCTTGTGCTTCACGCAGGTTTCCATGTCGCGCATCAGCCGGTCGTTGGAGGCGTGGCAGATCTGGTTGACGGCGTAGGGTGCGACCTTCTTTTCCGGATGCAGCGCCTGGTACTCGCCGAGCTCGTTCTCGATCTGGGTCAGCCATTCGTCGAGCTTTTCGGCCGGGCGGGCGTTCAGCGCCGGGAACGAGCCGACGATGCCGGCCTTGCACTGCGCGATCACGAGCTCGGGCCCCGAGACGATGAACAGCGGGGAGCCGACGACTGGCAGTTCAAGCCTGTTGGCGAGCGAAACGGGCAGCGTCATTTTCGGATCCTCCATGCGCGTCGCCCGGCCGGCAGCCGGGGCGGATCGCGATTTATTGTGATGGCTGGAGCGGTGGCGCTCTTGGCGCGGCAATATAAGGCTGGACGGCTCGGTCATGACGTTCAATATTGAACATCGGATCGACCAGAAATGAACGATGTCGCAAGAAGGGGAGCGGCATGGACTGGGAGCTTTGCAAGACATTCGTCGCGGTGGCGGAGACACGCAGCCTTGCCGGGGCGGCACGGCGGCTGCGCATCAGCCATCCCACCGTCGGCCGCAACGTCGCGGCGCTCGAGCAGCAACTCGGCACCCGCCTGTTCGCGCGTTCCAATGACGGCCTGTCGCTGACGTCGCATGGCCGCAAATTCCGCGAGCACGCCGAAGCGATGGCCGCGGCGGCCTTGCGCGCGGAGGCGGCCGCGTCCGCCACCGGTGGGCAGGCGCGCGGTGTCGTGAAGCTGTCGATCGGCGCGACGCTGGCCGCGCATTGGCTGATGCCGCGCCTCGGCCCGTTCCTGCGCGATCACGCCAACATCCAGCTCGAGATCATCACCCATCCGTTCCCGGCCAGCGTGCGCCGCCGCGAGGCCGACGTTGTGCTACGGCCGGTCGATGCGGGCGAGGAGAACCTGATCGGGCGCAAGATCGGGCGGCTCGGCACCGGCTTCTACGCTTCCCGCGACTATGCGGCAGGCCGCAAGCTGCCGGAGCGGCGGGACGAGTGGCGGGGCCACCATGTGATCGGCTTTGCCGACCAGGCCTCGAACGCGCATCTGGCGCGCTGGAGCGACGTCATCACCCGACAGGGCACGCTGGTGATGCGCTGTTCCTCGCAGGGCGACATGCTGGCAGCGGCGCGGGCTGGGCTCGGGATTTGCGCGCTGTCCTGCCTGGTCGGGGCCGACTACCCCGATCTGGTGCGGGTCGCGCCGCAAAAGCTCTCGAGCCTCTCCGATCTCTGGCTGCTCGCCCATCCCGATCTGGTCGAGCTTCCCGCGGTGCGCGCCGTCATCGGCTTCGTCACCGACTGCGCGCGCGAGGACCGCGTCAGGCTGCGCGGCTAG
The DNA here is from genome assembly GCF_055264925.1 of Bradyrhizobium sp. KZN70725. Lineage (NCBI taxonomy): Bacteria > Pseudomonadati > Pseudomonadota > Alphaproteobacteria > Hyphomicrobiales > Nitrobacteraceae > Bradyrhizobium > Bradyrhizobium sp. KZN70725. Next base: position 39,778 of record NZ_JBUYWT010000058.1, on the reverse strand, counting down.
AGCGCGTTGTCAGGCACGCGCCCGCAACAGCGTCACTGCGAGCAGAAGGAAGGCCGCGCAGGTCCACAGCGACTGCCAGTTCTCCGCCCCTTCGTTGAATCCTGTGTAGATCGCCGTTGCAATGAAAATGCCGGCAAAGATCGACTCCGCCAGTGGTCGGATTCCCTTCGTGGGAGGATTGAGCAGCGTCACGGCAGCAAAGGGCACCGCCGCCATGGTGAGAGGCGCGAAGGGAAAGTCAATGAAGCGCGGGTCGAACACGAGACCGATTGCGGTCGCCGTGCCGATCACGACGGTGATCATCAAGGCCAGTCCGTGCAGGGTCGCCAGCACCGATTCAGTGTGATGGCCCTTCGGACCCAACACTTCGAAAAAGCTGGGCGGTGCGCGGCCCGACATCAGGGCGTTGGCGCTCAACACGGGCGAAGCCGTGGCCGCCACCAGCAGCGAGCCCCAGACAAGCCAGCCTCCCGTTCCGTAGCTTTCATAGACCAATCTCTGCTCGGCGACGCCAAACAGGATGCCAGCCGTGGTCGCCGATAGCGCGACTGCAAGCCACGACGCGAATGCGGGCTTTCTCGGCTTGCGGCGTAAGGTCAGCCATGCCGCGCCGAAGACGAGGATCGCCAGGCCCATTCCGCTGACCATTTGCAGCTTCCAGAGCGGAAAATTGCTGACCGGTTGGCCCGGCGGATATTTCGGCATGCGCTGCTCGGAATCGAACAGGCCCCAGGAGCCGCCGACCGTGCCCTCGATCTCCCGCTTCCAGCCTTCATCATAGGCCTCGAACAGGTTGACGCGGAAATGCTGGCGCCGGGCAAGGTCGAGGACCTCCGAAACCACTCGCGCCTGATTGATGCGGGACGGCAGCGCGGACTCGCGCATGCGCCCCTCGCTGGGCCAGCCGATTTCTCCGATAAAGATTTCCTTGCCTGGAAAAGCCGCGGCGATCTGCCGGCGCATCTCGTCGGCGTGAGCGGCGGCATCTTCCGCCCGGATTGGAACATTTTCCCAATAGGGCAGGATGTGAACCGTGACGAAGTCGACGGCGTCGGAAAGCTCGCGATTGCTCAGCCAGAATTCCCAGACGTCGGCATAGGTGACGGGCACGGAGACCTGCGCCTTGATCGAGCGGATCGTGGCGGCAAGGTCGGAAGCCGACATTTCCTTGCGTAGCAAGACTTCGTTGCCGACCACGAGCGCGATGATGGTTTCCGGATATTCCTGGGCGAGGCGGATCGCGGTGGCGACCTGCGTTGCATTCTTCTTGCGGTCTCGATCGAGGAAGATGCCCTGGATGACCTTCAGCCCCGCCTTGGCCGCGAGTGCGGGAATCTGATCGAGACCAAGATCGGTCGCATAGGTGCGGATGCAGTCGGATATCTTCGCGAGTTGCGCGAGGTCTTCCGCGATCTGTTCCGGCGAGACCTGCGTCGCCGGCGAAAGCGATGTCTGATTGTTACGGAACGGCGCGTACGAGATGCATTGCACCTTGTCGTTCGGATCGATCGGCGCGCGCGGCAGGTCGACCGGGATGCCGAGCCACCACCACGCCGCGGCGATCGCGCCCAGGGATAACGAGAGAAGCGTCAGCGGGATACGGAAAGAAATCAGGTCCGTCTCCTTGCAATAAGGACGTGCTGCGCGTGCAAAATGGGCGAGGCCGGCAAATTGAAAAACTATATGTCTGCTGATTCTATATCACGCGATCACGCAGTTGGTGTGTTTTTCTCCACGACTACTTTGCACCGGCGATCACGCCCTCGCGATTTCTGAGCACGCGATAATATGCCCACCACAGATGCGCTGCGGCGCCGCGCAGCGGACGCCACGGCTCCGCAAGCGGCGCCATCTGCTTCGGCGTCGGCCGATCCTTCAAGCCGAGCCCGACCTTGACCGCTTCCTGCACGGCGAGGTCGCCCGCGGGCCAGGCATCGCCATGGCCGAGGCAGAACAGCAGATAGACATCGGCGGTCCACGGGCCGATCCCGGGCAGCGCCGTCAGCGTGTTGTGCGCCGCATCGGCCTCCTCATTGGCAAGGACGTCGAGATTCAGCCGCTCCTCGGCGAGCTCGCGCGCGATGTGCTTCAGCGTCTTGATCTTGGCCGCCGACAGCCCGAGCCGGCCGAGCCGGTCGGCCCGCGCCTTGCGGATCGCGTCATGGTGGAACGGGTCGAACGCCGTGCTGACGCGCCCCCAGATCGCCGCCGCACTCGCGGTCGAGAGCTGCTGGCCGCAGATGATCGCGGCAAGCCCGGCAAATCCGGGCTCGCGCTGCCGGATCGCCGGCATGCCGGTCAGCTCCAGGATCGGGCGCAGGCGGCGGTCCTGGTCGACCAGTTTGAGGATCGCGTCGTCGAGGTCGGCCTGGGTTTCGAGGTGAATCAGCATTTGCGGGGTCTGCACCGGCTTGTCAGGCGCAGGCTTGACCCGCGCATCGATCTCCTATCGTAACAGAGTCTTGTCCGGGCGCATGAACCAGAGACGCCGGGCAAGCCCGGCAATGATGCGTGACCGATGACCATGCCACCCGTTTTCCGCTTCGCGCCGAGTCCGAACGGCTACCTGCATCTCGGCCACGCCTATTCGGCGCTGCTCAACCACGACCTCGCGCGGCAGTCGGGCGGACGCTTGCTGCTGCGGATCGAGGACATCGACGCGACGCGCTGCCGGCCGGAATTCGAGCAGGCGATTTATGAGGATCTGGCCTGGCTCGGCATCGCCTGGGAGACCCCGGTGCGGCGGCAGTCCGAGCATTTCGGCGCCTATGGCGCGGCGCTCGACCGCCTGTCGGCCCAGCGGCTGGTCTACCCGAGCTTCGAAAGCCGGGCCGAGATCGCGCGGCTGGTCGCGGAGCGCGAGGCCGGCGGCGCGTGGCCGCGCGATCCGGACGGCGTGCCGCTTTATCCGGGGCTGGCCAAATCGCTGTCGGCCGCGGCGCGCGACCGGCTGATCGGGCAGGGTGTGCCGTTCGCGTTGCGGCTCGACATGGCCTCAGCCCGCGCGCGCGCCGGCGACCTGCGTTGGCTGGAAGCGGGCGAGGGGCCGGCTGGCGAGAGCGGAGACGTCGTGGCCCGGCCTGAGGCCTGGGGCGACGTGATCCTGGCGCGCAAGGAGACCCCAACCAGCTACCATCTCTCGGTCGTGATCGATGACGCCCTGCAGGGCGTTACCGATGTCGTCAGGGGCGTTGACCTGTTCTGGTCGACCAGCGTGCATCGGCTGTTGCAGGAACTGCTCGGCCTGCCCGCGCCAAACTACCGGCACCACCGGCTGATCCGAGACGCGGCCGGCCAAAAGCTGTCGAAATCGACCCAGGCGACCGGACTGCGCGAATTGCGGGCGGCTGGGGCGAGCCCGGCCGATATCCGCCGCCTGGTCGGTTTGCAGTAGATTTTGGCCATTTGATCGCATCATGGCGTTTTGCGCAGGCGCGCCGTAAACGTCGCCGTGACTCCGGCCCGCCTGGCATGCCATGTTGTTGACCGGGGCGGGGATCACGGAGACCATGGCGTCAAAATCGCGCGCACGGCGCAGCAAGCGGCCATCCAAAAGGACGCCGCCGAAGGCGCGCGCCGCCAAACCGCGTGCTGCCAAGACACGAACTGCCAAAACACGAACTGCCAAGACACGAACGGCCAAGGCCCGCGCCGCCAAGGTGGCCGCCAGGCCGCGCCGCAAGCGGGCCGTGCCCAAGCCGGCCCCGAAGGCCGGTCCCGGCATGGTCGATGCCGCGCTTGCCGCCTTTGCCCATGAGGTGCGGACGCCGCTCACCGGAATCCTTGCGATCAGCAATCTGCTCGCGACATCCGATCTCGGCGAGCGCGAGCGGCGCTGGGTCGACACCATCAAGGCCGGCGCCGAACATCTGGCGAGCCTTGCGACCCTGTTCGTCGACGCCGCCCGGAGCGAGGGGCCGGGGCTCGAGATCCGGCAGGATTTCTTCGACTTGCGCACGCTGGCGCGTCACGCAGCGGATTCGTTGGCCGGCCGCGCGGCGGCCAAGGGGCTGCAGGCTTCCGTCGAGGTCTCCGACCAGTTGCCTGCCTTCGCGGTCGGCGATCCCGTCCGCCTGCGCGCGGCGCTGGAAAATCTGATCGACAACGCGGTGAAGTTCACCGAGCAGGGCAGCATTGAGCTGCGTATCGTGCCGGTGGGCGCGGTGAAGGGAAGGTCCGGCGACAAGATCGGCGTCGCGTTCGCGATCTCCGACAGCGGGATTGGCCTGACGCTATCGGAGGTCAAGCGCCTGTTCCGGCCGTTCTCGCAGGCCAACGTCTCGATCGCCGCGCGGTTCGGCGGTGCCGGGCTCGGCCTGTCGTCCGTCAGGCAGCTCGCGCGCGCCATGGGCGGCGACATCGTCGCGGACCGGCGCGCCGGCGGGGGCACCACCTTCACGCTCAAGGTGGAACTGGCGCCCGCCGAAGGGCCAGCCGGCACCGCCTCCGGCGAGAGCGCGGCGGCGCTGCTATCGCAAGGGCTGCGGCTGCTCAGTGTCGAGGACAATCCGTTCGGCCGCGTCGTGCTCAACACGATCCTGACCGAGCTCGGCCACCACGCCGAATTCGTCGGTCAGGGCGAGGCCGCGCCCGACCGGCTCGTGCAGGGCGCCTTCGACGCCGTGCTGATGGACATGGTGCTGCCCGGCATCGGCGGCATCGAGGCGATCAAGCGCATCCGCGCGCTGCCGCCACCGCACGGTCGCATCATGATTGTCGGGATTTCCGGCCGGGCCGAGGACGAAGCCGCGGCGCGCGCTGCAGGTGCAGACGGCTTCCTGGTCAAGCCTGTGTCCCCGCGGGCGCTCGCGACTGCGCTGCATGAAGCGACACGCCGTGCGGCAACCGCGACTTGATGATCGCCGCATTCAACTCGCCGCCGAACACGAAAATCGCGGCGATGAAATACAGGAACACCAGTGCGATCACCACCGAGGCCAGCCCCGCATACATCGTGACGTAGTTGTTGGCGAAGCGTGCCAGGTACATGCCGAAGCCGATGCCCGAGAGCAGCGAGGCCACCATGGTGAAGATGATGCCGGGCAGGATCTGCGTGAAGCTGCGACGGCCCGCCGGCAGCCAGGCGTGCAGGATGAAGAGCGCGACGACCAGCGCCAGGATCGTGACGCCGTAGCGGGCGGTGTTGAGCAGGCTCTCGTTTGATTCGACGAAGAACGGGATATAGCGCCGCGCCGCCTCGATGATCAGCGGTCCGAGCACGATCAGGAAAGCCATCGCGAGCGAGGTGAACGCCGCGACCAGCGTGTAGCCGATCGACTCCAGCCGCAGCCAGTACCAGCGCCGCGGCTCGATCACGGCATAGGCGCGGTTCAGCGCCACCCGCAGCGCCTCGACGCCGTTGGAGGCGAAGTAGACCGCGAGCACCGCGCCGATGGTCAGGATATCGCCGCGGGTGTTGGTCAGCACGTCGTGGATCTGGCCGGACAGCGCCTCGGCGACCTGCTGCGGCCAGACCTGCAGCATCAGCCCGACCGCCTGGTCGGCGAGTTGCTTGGAGCCGAAGAAGCCGGCCACCGAGGTCAGCACGATCAGGAACGGAAACAGCGCCATCAGCGTCGACAGCGCGATGTGGCTCGCGATCGCCCAGCCGTCGTCGGCGAGGAACGTGTAAAAGGCATCCATCACGACGTGGGTGACGTAACGAAGCTGCTTCACATTCCACCCGGCATTGTCGAAAACCGCTCGGCCCGAGAACCGACCCAGCATCTGATATTACGCGCTGAAAAGCCAGTTGGTTGCATGGCCGGGCTGTGTGGAAGTCCGCGTCCTGCAGTGTTATGTACCGCAAATGACATCTCTCCTCAGCACGATCATTCTTCCCATCGCCGTCGGCGCCGTCGCGCTGGTGCTCCTGCTCGGCCTCATCAATATGATGAAGGGCGGCTCGCCGAACACGTCGCAGAAGCTGATGCGGCTGCGCGTGCTGCTGCAGTTCGTCGCCATCGTCATCGCAATGCTCGCGGTCTGGGCGATGGGGCGTTAGGTGAGGTAGATTTGTCGGGCTATTCTCCACCTCTCCCGATCGGAGTGGTGGACTCGAACATCGAACACCGGAGCCTGCCATGGTTGTTCTCAATCGGATCTACACGCGCACCGGCGATGACGGCACCACCGCGCTCGGCTCCGGCGAGCGGCGGCCGAAATACGATCTGCGCATTGCCGCCTATGGCACGGTCGACGAGACCAATGCCGCGATCGGCGTGGTGCGGCTGCATCTTGCCGGCAGCCCCGCGGTCGATGCGATGCTCGGCCGGATCCAGAACGATCTGTTCGATCTCGGCGCCGACCTCGCGGTGCCCGAACGCGAGGGCAAGGCCGAACGTCTGCGGATGCTGGCAAGCCAGGTCGAGCGGCTCGAGCGCGATATCGACAGCCTGAACGACCAGCTCGCGCCGCTGACCTCGTTCGTGCTGCCCGGCGGCACGCCTGCCTCTGCCTATCTGCATCTCGCCCGGACGATATGTCGCCGCGCGGAACGGATGATGGTGGAACTCGCCGCCCAACCCGACGAGCCGGTCAATCAGGCTGGCATCCAGTATATGAACCGGCTGTCGGATTTCCTGTTCGTTGCCAGCCGCTTCCAGAACAATAAGGGAGCGGGAGACGTGTTGTGGGTGCCGGGCCAGAACCGCTAAACTGGTTCAAAACCGGGGGACGGTTTTTTGGCTTTGGCGCGTTGACCGGGAGAAACGGGACCTTTAGGTTCCGCGCCAGCCAACCGAAACCCATAAAATCAAAGCGAAAGAGGATCGATGAAGGTTCTTGTGCCGGTAAAGCGGGTCGTCGACTACAACGTCAAGGTCCGCGTCAAGAGTGACGGGACGGGCGTGGAGCTCGCCAACGTCAAGATGTCGATGAACCCGTTCGACGAAATCGCCGTCGAGGAAGCGCTGCGGCTGAAAGAAGCCGGCAAGGCGACCGAAGTGGTGGTGGTGTCGATCGGACCCGCGCAGGCCTCCGAGACCATTCGCACCGGACTTGCGATGGGTGCCGACCGCGGCATCCTGGTCAAGGCCGAAGGCAATGTCGAACCGCTCGCGGTTGCCAAGATCCTGAAGGCGGTGGTCGAGGCGGAGCAGCCCGGCCTCGTCATTCTCGGCAAGCAGGCGATCGACGACGACTCGAACCAGACCGGCCAGATGCTGGCCGCGCTGCTCGGCTGGTCGCAGGCGACCTTCGCCTCCAAGCTCGAGGTCGAAGGATCCGACTTCAAGGTCACCCGCGAAGTCGACGGCGGCCTGCAGACCATCAAGCTCAAGGGCCCGGCGATCGTCACCACCGACCTGCGCCTGAACGAGCCGCGCTATGCGTCGCTGCCCAACATCATGAAGGCGAAGAAGAAGCCGATCGACGACAAGAGCGTCGCTGACTACGGCGTCGATGTGACGCCGCGTCTGGAAGTGCTGAAGACCGCGGAACCGGCAGGCCGCAAGGCGGGCGTCAAGGTCAAGGACGTCGCCGAACTCGTGAACAAGCTCAAGACCGAAGCCGGGGTTCTCTGATGACGACGCTGTTGATTGCTGAACACGACCACGAGACGCTGAAGGACGCGACCAACAAGGCGCTGACCGCGGCGAGCCAGCTCGGCGGCGATGTCCATGTGCTGGTTGCCGGTGGCGGCCAGGGCACCAAGGCGGCGGCGGAAGCAGCCGCCAAGCTTGCCGGCGTCACCAAGGTGCTGGTGGCCGAAGGCCCGGCCTATGAACACGACCTTGCCGAGCCGCTGGCCGCGCTGATCGTCGCGCTGGCTCCTGGCTATGACGCGTTCGTCGCGCCCGCGACCTCGCGCTTCAAGAATGTGATGCCGCGCGTCGCGGCCTTGCTCGACGTCATGCAGGTCTCCGAGATCATCAAGGTCGTCGCCCCCGACACCTTCGAGCGGCCGATCTATGCCGGCAACGCGATCCAGACCGTGAAGTCGAAGGACGCCAAGAAGGTGATTACGGTGCGCACCTCGACCTTCGCCGCCGCCGGCGAAGGCGGCAGCGCTGCGATCGATAACGCCGCTGCGGCCGCCGATCCCGGCCTGTCGACGTTCGTCGGCGAGGAAGTCGCCAAGAGCGACCGTCCCGAGCTGACCTCGGCCAAGATCATCGTCTCGGGCGGCCGCGCCATGCAGAGCCGCGAGAACTTCGCCAAGTACATCGAGCCGCTCGCCGACAAGCTCGGCGCCGGCGTCGGCGCCTCGCGCGCCGCGGTCGATGCCGGCTATGCGCCGAACGACTGGCAGGTCGGCCAGACCGGCAAGGTGGTGGCTCCGGAACTTTATGTCGCGGTCGGCATCTCCGGCGCGATCCAGCATCTGGCCGGCATGAAGGACTCCAAGGTGATCGTCGCCATCAACAAGGATGAGGACGCGCCGATCTTCCAGGTCGCCGATTACGGCCTGGTCGCCGACCTCTACCAGGCGGTTCCGGAGCTCACCGAAGCGCTCGGCAAGCTCGGAAAGTAAGCGACAAGACACCGGCCGGGTGGGTAAGCTCCGGCCGGTGTTATTATTTTCGAGGCAATGATCCGGAAACGTTTTTCCGAAAGGATCGTGCTCGACGGGGGAAAATGGGACCCGGGTATGATGACCTGTCATCACATCATGGTCCCGGAAAACGTTTTCCGGCGGATTGGGCAACCCGGAAGGCTTTACTTCGGGTATCGTTGGAATTGGGCAGGCGCGATGTGCGCGCCGTTCCGGTGGATGACAAGATGACGGTGGCAATCAAAAAGGTCGGCGTGATCGGTTCGGGCCAGATGGGCAATGGCATTGCCCATGTGGCGGCGCTGGCCGGCTTCGACGTGGTGCTCAATGACGTGTCCGGCGACCGGCTGAAGTCGGCGCTGGCGACCATCAACGGCAATCTGACCCGGCAGGTCGCGAAGAAGGCGATCAGCGAGAGCGACCGCAAGCAGGCGCTCGACCGCATCGCCTCCGCCGAGTCGCTCGACGCGCTCGCCGATTGCGATCTCGTGATCGAGACCGCGATCGAGAAGGAAGAGACCAAGCGCAAGATCTTCCACGAGGTCTGTGCGGTACTGAAGCCGGAGGCGATCGTCGCGACCAACTCGTCGTCGATCTCGATCACAAGGCTCGCCGCCTCGACCGACCGCCCGGAGAAGTTCATCGGCATTCATTTCATGAATCCGGTGCCGGCGATGGAACTGGTCGAGTTGATCCGCGGCATCGCCACCGACGACATGACCTTCGACACCGCCAAGGCGTTCGTCGCCAAGCTCGGCAAACAGGTCGCGGTGTCGGAAGATTTCCCCGCCTTCATCGTCAACCGCATCCTGTTGCCGATGATCAACGAGGCGATCTACACGCTGTATGAAGGCGTCGGTAACGTCGAGGCGATCGATGCCGCGATGAAGCTCGGCGCGCACCATCCGATGGGCCCGCTCGAGCTCGCCGATTTCATCGGCCTCGACACCTGTCTGTCGATCATGCAGGTGCTGCACGAGGGGCTGGCCGACTCCAAGTACCGGCCGTGTCCGCTGCTGGTGAAGTATGTCGAGGCCGGTTGGCTCGGACGCAAGAGCCAGCGCGGCTTCTACGACTATCGCGGCGACAAGCCGATCCCGACGCGGTAATCGTCGCGTCTTCAGATCAGTGCCCGCAGCAGCGCAAGCGTCGCGGGCACCAGACCGACAATCATCGTCACACCCGTTCCAAGTCCGAGCAGATGTGCTGTCAGCGCGAGGCGCGGGGTCCGTCCGTGAGGCGTCATTGCAGTGCCGCGCAGGCGCGCTTCAGCCGCCTTGCGGCCTCCTCGATGGTCGATGACGGATTGGCGAAGCTGAGGCGGATATAGGGCGACAGCCCGAGATCCTCGCCGGGAAACACTGCCACGTCGGCCGCCTCGAGCAGATAGGCCGAGAAATCGCGGTCGGTCCGGATCACTCTGCCGTCGGGCGCGCGCTTGCCGATTATGCCGGCGCAGGCGACCAGCAGATAGAACGGGCCTTCCGGCGGTGTGCAGGACAGCCCGGCGCATTCGTTCACGAGTTCGGCAAAGCGGTCACGCTTGGCGCGCAGGATGGCGGCACGCGCAAGCAGCACATCCTGCGCGCCGTCGAGCGCGGCAATTGCCGCGGCCTGGCTGATCGACGACGCGCCGGACGTGGTCTGCGACTGGATCGTGATCATCGCGCGGATCAGCGCCGCGGGTCCGGCGGCATAGCCGATGCGCCATCCCATCATGGCGTAGCTCTTGGCGAGGCCACTGACGGTCAGCGTCCGCGGCTTCAGGCGCGGCTCGATTTCCGCAAGCGTCGGCGCCGGAGATCCGTTGAACACGATGTGCTCGTAGAGCCCGTCGGCCAGCACCCAGATGTCCGGATGCCGTAGCAGGACCGTGGCGATCTCGGACAGATCATCACGCGAATACAGCGCGCCGGATGGGTTGACCGGATTGTTGACGATGATCCAGCGGGTTCGCGCCGAGATCGCCGCCTGCAGATCCTCCGCGCGCAGCTTGAAGCCGTCGTTCTGCGCACACGGCACCACCACCGGCGCCGCGCCGGCCAGCCGCACCTGATCGAGATAGGGCGCCCAATACGGCGCGGGGATGATCACCTCGTCGTCGGTCGCCAGGGTCGCCAGCAGCGCGTTGAACAGCGCCTGCGTCGAGCCGTTGGTGATGACGATCTCGTCCGGGCCGTAGTCGAGATGATGGTCGCGCATCAGCGCGGCCTGCACCGCCCGCTTCAGTTCCGGCGTGCCGTCGACATCGGTGTAACGGGTTTCGCCGCGCAATGCGGCTGCATGCGCCGCCGTGATCACATGCTCCGGTGTCGGGAAGTCCAGATTGCCCGACGACAGCTCGATGATGTCGCGCCCGGCGGCGCGCAGTTCGCGGGCGCGGCGGCGCAGCACCGATGCGGGCGATGCCGTGATGCCGCTCATGCGCGGTGAGAGAAGCGGTGCAGCGGTCATCGGACGTATTGCGCCTCACCGTTGCCGAACGACCAGTTCTCGGGGAGCACCTCGACAAGGTTGATGAAGATGTCCTCGGCGCGCAGGCCGGGGCTTTCGGTCAGCCGTTCCGCGATCCGTCGATAGAGCTTCTGCTTCTGCGCCACCGGGCGGGTATTGCTGACAGTAATCTGGATGATGATCAGATCATCGCTGCGCCTGATGCCGAGATAGTCGGCACCATAGAGGAAATCATCGTCATCGTGCTCGGAGATTGTCATGAAGCGATCGCCTTCCGGCACGTCGAAGGTCTCGCGCATGGCGCGATAAAGGCTTTCGAGAACGGCCTTGCGGTAGACAGCGGGCTTGCCCCGTCGCAATGAAACGCGGGTCAGCGGCATGATGGTGGCTCTCCTGGTGGCGTGACGTGCCGCCGATCTTAGAGGCTCTTGTTCATTGAAAAACGGTATGATAAAGCATTTCAATGATTTCATATTTAAATGAATGACCATGAAGGCGCTCGACCTCGAGGCGGTCCAGGCGTTCGTCTTGGTGGCCGATCTCAGCAGCTTCACGCGCGCGGCGCAGGCGATGGAGACCACGCAGTCCGCGGTCAGCCTGAAGATCAGGCGTCTGGAAGACGGCCTCGGCCGGCGGCTGCTGGAGCGAACGCCGCGGCTGGTTCGGCTGTCAGCTGAAGGTGCCGCCTTCCTCGGCGCCGCGCGCAATCTGGTGGCCGCGCATCAATCGGCGATCAGCTCGTTTGCCGTCGAGCATCGGCGGCTGGTCGTCGGCATCAGCCACCACATCGTCGGCTCGGAACTCGCCTCGCTGCTGAAGCGGATGAACAGCACCGATCCCGGGCTGGTGATCCAGCTGCACGTCGACACGTCGCGTTCGGTGCTTAGCGCATTCGACGACGGCAGGCTCGATGCTGCGATCGTGCTCCGCCACGACGCCAAGCGCCGCGATGGCGACGTGCTGTTCGAAGAGCCGTTCGGCTGGATGGCCGCACCCGATTTTCACCATCGACCGGGCGAGCCGTTGCGCCTCGCGACGCAAGCCGAGCCGTGCAGCGTGCGTGCCATGGCGGTCGAAGCGCTCGACGCCGCCGGCATCGCCTGGACCGAGGCATTCGTCGGCGGCGGGTTGTCGACGATCGGAGCTGCGATCTCCGCAGGCCTTGCGGTCGCGGCGCTGGCGCGCCGGGTGGCGCCGGCGGACACCGTCGATCTCGGGCCGCGGCTTGGCCTGCCGCCATTGCCGTCCCGCGACGTCATGCTTCACTCAAAACTGTCCGATGCGCGGACACGGCAGGCGCTGCGCACCCTCGGCGCCGCCTTCGCGGCGAACGCGGCCTGAGACGCGGATCATCGCGCTAGCGGGAATTTCGAGGACGATGCGTCAGCCTGACGCGGCCATCGATTACCCAAGCATTAACTTTCGCGCGTTACCTCAAACCCCAGTTTTGGGAGTGCCGCGTATGGACATGATGAGCATGGTCACCAGCATCCTGTCGATGCAGCAGGGTAGTCTGCAGGGTGAGATCGCAACCCGCGTGACCAAGCAGAACCTCGACGCCGAGAAGTTCGCGGTTCAGACCCTGCTCGGCACGCCTTCCACCGCGAACTTGTCGCCCGGCATGGGCGACAACCTCGACACCGTCGCCTGATCAGAACCCGGCTGCGGCTGGCTGCAGCGCGGCCTTCACCAGCTTGATCGCGTCGTCGCTCGCCCATTCGGCGGGACCGGCGATATTGGCGATTTCGCAGCCCTTGCCGTCGACCAGCACCGAGGTCGGCATGCCCAGCGCCTTGCCTATGTTCTTAAGATCCTGAAAAACCTTGGCTTTCTGATCCGAAAAATAGCCGAGACTCGTCAGATTGGCCTCTTTCAGGAAGTTTTTCGGCTTGTCCGGGTCGCGGGTGTCGATGTTGATCGCGACCACCTCGAAATCCTTGCCGCCGAGCTTGGTCTGCAGGCTGTCGAGCGCCGGCATTTCCTTGCGGCAGGGCACGCACCAGGTCGCCCACAAATTGACCAGCACGGTCTTGCCGCGCCAGTCCGAGAGCTTCTTCGGCTGGCCGTTGGCGTCCTCGAAGGTCAGGTCGGGCAGCATCAAGGGAGTGGTTGCCATGGTCAGCGCCGCGACCTCGCCATGGGCGAGCGGGGAGATCTTCTTCGCCAGGGCCACTGCGGTGTTGCAGGCGATATCGCCGCCCGCGGGATGCTTGAGGCTGGAGACCCCCGCATAGCCGATCACAGCCCCGGCCAGCACTGCGCCGATCACCAGCGGGATGCGCCACTTGGCGGTCGGCCTGGCGGTCGGGTTGGGTTGGGTCGTCTCGGGCATATCGTTTGTCATCCTGGGTCGATGTGGCTAAGCAGTGCCGGGAATACGACCGGAACTGCGGTGCTGTTTCGCCGCCTCCGGCCATGAAACCGCAAGGCTGAAATGCGAATTCGTGAGCGAGATGTCATGAGCAACAAGATGTGGGGCGGCCGCTTCTCGGAACGTCCCGACGCGATCATGGAGGAAATCAACGTCTCCATCGACGTCGATCGTCACCTTTATGCCCAGGACATTGCCGCGTCCAAGGCCCACGCCGCGATGCTCGCCGCGCAGGGCATCATCACGTCCGCTGATGCGAAAAATATCGGCAAAGGTCTAGACACGATTTTGTCAGAGATCGGCAAGGGCGATTTCGATTTCAAGCGCGCGCTCGAGGACATTCATATGAATGTCGAGTCGCGGTTGTCCGAATTGATCGGGCCCGCGGCGGGCCGGCTGCACACCGCGCGCTCCCGCAACGACCAGGTCGCGACCGATTTCCGGCTTTATGTCCGCGACACCATCGATGAGACCAATGCGGCGCTGGCCGCGTTCCAGCAGGCGCTGGTCGCCCGCGCGCTGGAGCATGCCGGCACGGTGATGCCGGGCTTCACCCATCTGCAGACCGCGCAGCCCGTGACCTTCGGTCATCATCTCCTAGCCTATGTCGAGATGGCCAGCCGCGACCGCGGCCGCTTCGCCGACGCGCGCAAGCGGTTGAACGAATCGCCGCTGGGCGCGGCCGCGCTCGCCGGGACCTCGTTTCCGATCGACCGCGCCACGACCGCAAAGGCGCTCGGCTTCGACCGTCCGATGGCCAATTCGCTCGACGCGGTATCCGACCGCGATTTCGTGCTGGAGACGCTGTCGGCGGCCGCGATCTGCGCAGTGCATATGTCGCGCTTCGCCGAGGAGATCGTGATCTGGACCTCGCCCTTGGTCGGCCTCGTCAAGCTCAGCGACAAGTTCACCACCGGCTCGTCGATCATGCCGCAGAAGCGCAATCCGGACGCGGCCGAGCTGGTGCGTGCCAAGACCGGCCGCGTGATCGGCGCGCTCACCGCGCTGCTGATCGTGATGAAGGGCCTGCCGCTCGCCTATCAAAAGGACATGCAGGAGGACAAGCAGGGCGCGATGGAGGCTTTCGAGGCGCTGTCACTGGCAATTCGCGCCATGACAGGCATGGTCGAGGACCTGGTGCCGGACGAGGCCAGGATGAAGGCCGCCGCCGGCGAGGGCTATGCCACCGCGACCGACCTCGCCGACTGGCTGGTCCGCACCCTGAAAATGCCGTTCCGTGACGCCCACCACGTTACCGGGCGCATCGTCGGCCTGGCATCGAAGCAGGGTGTGGCGCTGCACGAGCTGCCGCTCAAGGCCATGCAGGAGGTTGAGCCGAAGATCACGGCCGACGCGCTGAGGGTGCTCAGCGTCGAATCCTCTGTGCAGAGCCGGACCTCGTTTGGCGGCACGGCGCCGAAGAATGTGATGGCGCAGGCCAAGGCCTGGGCCAAGCGGCTGGAAAAAGAGCGAAAATTGGGCTGAACCGGAAAATTTGGCCGTGATTTCATGGCGCTCCGCCTCTCGCCAGAGCACGCCAATGTTTGTATGGTGCCGCCCGAATTGGGGAATTCGTCGTGATTAGCAAGAACCGCCTGACCCCCTCGGGATGGGCCATCATTGTGCTGGGCGTATCCGCGCTGGCGCTCGGCGGTTGCGGCCGCAAGGGACCGCTCGACCTGCCGCCGACCGCGAACGTCGCGCCGGGCGCGGCACCGAGCGACACCGAGAGCGAGCGGGCGGCGCAGCCCAGCGTGTTCAATCCGACCTATGGCTCGGAGGCCGCGCCGGCCGCGCCGCGAGGCAATAAACGGCCCTTCCTCCTCGATCCGCTGCTCGGCAATTAGTATTTAAAAGCGTGTCATGAACCATTTCGACTATCGCAACGGCGTGCTGCATGCCGAGGCGGTCAATCTCATTGAGCTGGCGGAGGCCGTCGGCACGCCGTTCTATTGCTATTCGACCGCGACGCTGGAGCGTCACTACCGCGTCTTCACCGAAGCCTTCGCCGGCGAGAAGGCGCTGGTCTGCTACGCCATGAAGGCGAACTCCAATCAGTCGGTGCTGCGCACGCTGGCCAAGCTCGGCGCCGGCGCTGACGTGGTATCCGGCGGCGAGTTGAAGCGGGCTCTGGCGGCCGGCATTCCGCCCTCGAAGATCGTGTTCTCCGGGGTCGGCAAGACCGAAGGCGAGCTGCGCGCCGCGCTCGCAACTGACATCCTCTGCATCAATATCGAGTCCGAGCCGGAGCTCGAGATGCTGTCGCGTCTCGCGGTCGAGATGAAGAAGACGGCCCGCATCTCGGTGCGGGTCAATCCCGATGTCGATGCCGGCACCCATGCCAAGATCTCGACCGGCAAGTCCGAGAACAAGTTCGGCATTCCGATCGCCCGCGCCCGCGAGGTCTATGCCCGCGCGGCAAAGCTGCCGGGCATCAAGGTCACCGGTACCGATGTGCATATCGGCAGCCAGATCACCGATCTCGGCCCGCTGGAGGTCGCTTTCCGGCTGCTCGCCGAATTCGTGCAGACGCTGCGCGCCGACGGCCACGACATCTCGCATATCGATTTCGGCGGCGGCCTCGGCATCCCCTACTACATGGATCGCGCCGCGCCGCCGGCGCCGGACGCCTATGCGGCGATGGTCAAGCGCGTCACGCACAATCTCGGCTGCACGCTGATGTTCGAGCCGGGACGCATGATCGTCGGCAATGCCGGCATCCTCGTCACCCGCGTGATCCATGTGAAGCCGGGCGATGCCAAGAACTTCGTCATCATCGACGCGGCGATGAACGACCTGATCCGGCCGACGCTGTACGAAGCGCATCACGACATTCTGCCGGTGCGCCAGCCCGCGCCCGGCACCCCGACCATGGTCGCGGATGTAGTCGGCCCGGTCTGCGAGACCGGCGACTATCTCGCGCTCGACCGCTCGCTGCCGCAGCCGAAGGCCGGCGATCTGCTGGCGATCATGACCGCCGGCGCCTACGGCGCGGTGCAGTCCGGCACCTACAACACGCGGCCTCTGGTGCCCGAAGTGCTGGTCAAAGACGACCAGTACGCCGTGGTCCGCCCGCGCATCGACGTCGACGCCCTGATCGCGATGGACAAGCCGGCGCCGTGGCTGTGATGGCCGGTGTCGCGCTTCACTAACGGTGTCGTCCCTGCCTAGTGCGCAATTGCGCACGGGAGCAGGGACCCATAACCACCGCTCCTGATTGTTGTCCTGAGCCGGGGCCGCAGCTCAGCTAAACCACGAAGTCCTGTGGTGATGGGTCCCGGGTCGCGCGGAGCCTGTCATCGGGCGGCGCTTCGCGCCGACCCGTTGGCTTGTCCGGGACGACAGCGTTTATTTCGGCGAGAGCGTTACTTCGCGGCGTGCGCGCCGCCTTTACCGCCGCCGACGATCACGCCCGCGGCCTTCTCGATCGGCTTGATCGCCGCGGTGAAGTCCGACTCCGGTCCCTCGTCGCGGATGATGACTTCCCAGAGCCGGCCGACCGCCTCGGCGACTTCCATCGACAGCCCGAGCGCGCGCATTTCCTCGACCGCAAGCCGCACGTCCTTCACCATCAAGCCGGTGGCGAAGCCGAAGTCGAAGCTGCGCGGCAAGACCGAGCGCGGAAACTTGTCGCGGCTCGCGGTGTTCAGCCCGGAGCCGGCATTGATGACGTCGATCATCACGGCCGGATCGAGCCCGGACTTGACACCCATCACAACAGCCTCCGAGGTCGCCACCATCGCGGTCGCCGACAGGAAGTTGTTGGCGAGCTTCATGGTCTGGCCGGAGCCCGGCTTGGTGCCGATGAAGAACACCTTGCCGATGACGTCGAGCGCGCCCTTCACCAGTTCGAAATCGGCGCGCGGGCCCGACACCATCACTGCCAGCGTGCCCTTCTCGGCGCCGGCGACGCCGCCGGAGACCGGGCTGTCGATCTGCACGATGTTCTTCTTGGCCAACAGCTCGTGGATCTTCACCGCCATCCGCGAGCCGACGGTGGAGAGGTCGATGAAGCGTTTGACGCGCGTGCCCTCGATCACGCCGCCCGCGCCGGTCGCCACCTCGAGTGAGGCCTGCAGCGAGGGCAGGCTCGCCATCACGGTCTCGACGCGGTCGGCGATGTCCTTGGGCGAGGTTGCGGCCACCGCGCCGAGTGCGACCAGCCTGTCGAGCGCGTCCTTGCTGGTGTCGAACACGGTGAGCTTGTGGCCGGCCTCGATCAGCCGGCGCGCCATCGGGAAGCCCATCTTCCCGAGGCCGATGAATCCGATTTCCATGAGTGGTTTCCTCTATGTCGTTATGTGCGATGCGCGCCTCCCACACGATGTCGTCTCTGCGAAAGCAGGGACCCATAACCCCAGGACTAAGTTGTTTGGTGCAGTCGGGGCCACAGCCGTCGTAACCACGACGAGCTGTGGTTATGGGTCCCGGCTCGCGCTTCGCTTGGCCGGGACGACAACGAGTGGAGCTCGCTCACGCCTTGTTGTCGAGTTCGGCGAACACCTCGCGCGCGATGCGGAAGCTGTCGACGCCGGCGGGGATGCCGGCATAGATCGAGACCTGCATGAAGATCTCGCGGATTTCGTCGCGGGATACGCCGTTGGTCAGCGCGCCCTTGATGTGGGCCTTCAATTCGTGCGGCCGGTTCAGGATCGAGATCATGGCGAGGTTGAGCATGCTGCGGGTCTTGCGCGGCAGTTCCTCGCGGCCCCAGACCGCGCCCCAACAATATTCGGTGACGAGTTCCTGGAATGGCTTGTTGAAGCTGTCCGAATTCTTCAGCGCATTGTTGACATAGGCTTCGCCCAGCACCGCCTTGCGGATTTCGAGCCCCTTGTCGTGCGTTTTTTGGTCCATATCGCGTTCCTCATGCGTTAATGCGATGGTTCGGCCGGGACGTTACGGGGTCGAACCGCCGCAGTCACGCCTTCGTGTTATGCGTATTTCCCGGTGTGGGTTACTGCCTGGAACGGGTGCCTCAAAGCCGCCGCCGTGCTAGGCTGACCTGCCGGCTACCCCGGAGATTTTATTGAGCGGAGCCAACATCGACCCCTCTGACCCGTCGCGCGCCGTCCGCGACAGCGATGCGATCGCGCGGCTGAAACTGACAGAGGCTCTGCAGCGGGCAAGGTTCGCGATTGGGTGGGAACGGGCCTGGCCGCATCTGGCCCGGTTCCTGACGGTCGCAGGATTGTTCCTGGTCGCGTCCTGGGCCGGGTTGTGGCTGGTGCTGCCGTTTGTCGCACGCGTGGCCGGTGCCGGCCTGTTCGCGATTGCCGCGCTCGCGGCGCTGTCGCCGCTGGTGCGCTTCCGCTGGCCGAGCCGCGAGGAGGGCCTGAGCCGGCTCGACCGCGGCGCCGGCATTCGCCATCGTCCGGCGACCACGCTCTCCGACACGCTCACCAACAAGGACCCGTTTGCGCTGGCGCTGTGGCAGGCGCAGCGCGAGCGCACGCTGGCCTCGATCAAGCGCATCCGCGCCGGGCTGCCGCGGCCGCGCGTGTCGCTGCACGACCCCTGGGCGCTGCGCGCGCTGGTCATCGTGATGCTGGTCGCGAGCTATGTCGCCGCCGGCGACGAGCGCGGCCTGCGGGTCGCCTCCGCATTCGACTGGAACGGCATCATGGCGCCGGCCAATGTCCGGGTCGATGCCTGGGTGACGCCGCCCAACTACACCGGCAAGCCGCCGATCATTCTGTCCAACGCCAACAAGGACGCCAACGCGGCGGACACCACCCCGCTCGCGGTTCCGGCCGGCAGCACGCTCCTGGTGCGCTCCAGCGGCGGCAGCATCGACGTCGTCGTCGGTGGCGGTGTTACCGAGGTCGCGCCGGACGGGCAGGCGCCCAAGGGCACCAACGAGCGGCATTTCAAGATCACCGGCGACGGCACCGCGCATGTCCGTGCGCCGGCCGGCCAGCCGCAGTGGAAATTCACCGCGACGCCGGACCGCCCGCCGTCGATTGCGCTCGCCAAGGATCCGGAGCGGCAGGCGCGCGGCGCGCTGCAGATGTCCTACCGGCTCGAGGACGATTACGGCGTCAGCGAAGCGCGCGCGCAATTCGCGGTGCGGCCGACCGATGCGCCGAAGGAGGCTGACGGCAAGAAGGAGGCCGACGGCAAGGCGGCGCAACCACGGCCGTTGTTCGAGCCGCCGCAATTCGCGCTGGTGCTGCCGAATGCGCGCACCCGCAACGGCGTCGGCCAGACCGTGAAGGACCTCAGTGAGGATCCCTATGCCGGCGCCGACGTGACCTTGACGCTGACGGCCAAGGACGAGGCCGGCAATGAGGGCAAGAGCGAGCCGTTCAACATGCGGCTGCCGGAGCGCCTGTTCACCAAGCCGCTGGCGCGCGCGCTGATCGAGCAGCGCCGTATCCTGGCGCTCGACGCCAACCAGAACGGCCAGGTGTTCGCCGCGCTCGAGGCGCTGATGATCGCGCCCGAAATGTTCATGCCGGAGACCGGCTATTACCTTGGCCTGCACACCGTGAGCCGGCAGCTCGAGGCGGCGCGCACCGACGACCAATTGCGCGAGGTGGTCGCCAGCCTGTGGTCGCTCGCCGTCACCATCGAGGACGGCAATATCTCGGACGTCGACAAGGCGCTGCGCGCGGCGCAGGACGCGCTCAAGCAGGCGCTCGAGCGCGGCGCGACCGACGAGGAGATCAAGAAGCTCACCGACAATCTGCGCGCCGCGCTGGACAATTTCCTCCGCCAGATGGTCGAGCAGTTCCGCAACAATCCGCAGCAGCTCGCCCGGCCGCTCGATCCCAATGCCAAGGTGCTGAGCCAGCAGGATCTCAAGAACATGCTCGATCGCATGGAGCGGCTGTCACGCTCCGGCGACAAGGATGCGGCGCGGCAGCTGCTCGAGCAGATGCAGCAGATACTGGAAAACCTGCAAATGGCGCAGCCCAATCAGGGCGACGACGACATGCAGCAGTCGCTCAACGAGCTCGGCGACATGATCCGCAAGCAGCAGCAATTGCGCGACAAGACCTTCAAGCAGGGCCAGGATTCCCGCCGCGACCGCATGCGCGGCAAGCAGGGCGAGCAGTCGATGGGCGACCTGCAGCAGGACCAGCAGGCGCTGCGCGACCGCTTGAAGAAGCTGCAGGAAGAACTCGCCAAGCGCGGCATGGGACCGGACCAGCGCGGCCAGAAGGGCCAGAAAGGCCAGGGTCAGAAGGGCGACCAGGCGCAGCCGGGCGATCAAGGCGGCGACCAGGGCGATGACGGCGATGACGGGCTCGACCAGGCCGATTCCGCGATGGGCGATGCCTCCGGGCGGCTCGGCGAGGGCAATGCCGACGGCGCGGTGGATTCGCAGGGCCGTGCGCTGGATGCGCTGCGCAAGGGCGCCCAGAGCCTCGCCGACGCGATGCAGCAGGGCGATGGCGACCAGCCGGGCGACAGCCCCGGCAACCGCGCCGGCCGCCAGCAGAGCGGCGGCAACCAGACCGATCCGCTCGGCCGCCCGTTGCATGGCCGGGAATTCGGCGACGACTACACGGTGAAGATCCCCGGCGAGATCGACGTGCAGCGCGTCCGCCGCATCCTCGAAGAGCTGCGCCGCCGCCTCGCCGATCCGTCGCGGCCGCAGATCGAGCTCGACTACATCGAGCGGCTGCTGAAGGATTATTGAGCGCCTCGTCCTTCGACTGTCGTCATCCGTGAAAGCTCGTGCCTACTCACGAGACATCGGCGCTTTGAATCGAACGGCCACGGCGACCTGTATGCCGCGCTTCCACTGGAATGACGCGGAATCTGCACGACGGTCGTAAGCCTGCGGACGTCAGCTTCTGCGGGCTACGCGCCCCGTATTCCAATCGGTGCGATCGGGACCGGGTGTCGTCCGCCCGTTGCGCACAATTTTCCTAAAATTGTCGGGTTCCCGTTGGTGCGCATTTAAGTCGCTTGCGTCACCTTACTTCGGAAAATTGGCAAGCGTCTCAGGAGAGCACATGAGGCACAGCCGTTTATTCATTGCATCGTCATACCGGCCATTGGGTATTACTCGCCGGCACCAACATCAGACCAGCTTGGTTCGACAATTCGTTCGAGACCAGTCGGGCAGCTATGTGATCATTTCAGCGCTGCTCATGCCGGTCCTGGTCGGCACGGCAGGGCTGGGTACCGAAGTGGGATGGTGGTACTACAAACATAAGAACATGCAGAGTGCCGCCGACTCCGGCGCGGTGAGCGCCGCAACGGCGGCAAGTGCAGGCGCCGACCTTTTGTCCGAAGCCAATGCGGTCACGGCAAACTACGGTTACGCGAACGGGGCGAACAACGTCACGGTCAGGGTGAATCAACCGCCGAAGACCGGCAGTCAGACGTCGAACCTGCAGGCGGTCGAAGTCATCGTGAGCCAACCGCAACAGCGGTTGCTGTCAGCCTTGTTCGGCTCGGCCCCGGTGCCGGTCACCGCGCGCGCGGTCGCGCTGCCGAATTCCGGGACGGGCTGCGTGCTTGCGCTCAACGCCAGCGCCAGTCCCGCGGTCAACGTGAGCGGCGGCAACCAGCTCAACCTGATCAAGTGCAACCTTTACAGCAACTCGGGTGCAAGCCCATCACTCAACGTGGCCGGCAGCGCGACGGTCGCCGCCAATCAGGTCGGCGTCGTCGGCGACGTCTCCGGCACCAGCAACATCACGGCCACCAACGGCGTCAAGACGCATGTGAAGCCAATGGCTGACCCGTATGCGAACGTCTCTCCGCCGTCGAAGCCGAGCTGCACGAACGCCAAGATTACGGTCAATTCCAACGGAAAGACGAACTCCCTCAGCCCCGGCTGCTACTCGGGCAGCATTACGGTGAACGCCGGCGCAACGCTGAACCTCGATCCAGGCATCTATTACCTGGACGGCTCGAACTTGAGCGTCGCGGGCAACGCCACCATCACGGGCAGCGGCGTGACCCTGGTCTTTACGGGCTCGGGAAGCAAGTGGGGCACGGCTTCGATCGGCAGCAACGCGATCGTCGATCTGACGGCGCCGACCTCCGGCTCCACGAAGGGCATCGTCATGTATGGCGACCGCAACATGCCGGCCGGGACTACCTTTAATCTCACGGGTGGTGCGACCCAGAACTTCGGCGGCGCCATCTACCTGCCGAAGGCCGACCTCAGCTTCGGCGGTGGCAACGGCACAAGCACATCATGCACCAAGATCATCGCGGACACGCTGACGTTCAGCGGCACGTCGAACCTTCAGGTCAATTGTTCGGCGCTCGGCACCGCGACGATAGGCACGCAAACCGCGCAACTCATCGAGTGAGGTTGGCCCCGATGCAAATCCAGAGATCCTCATCCAACAGCCGTGGTCGATTGGTTTTCTCTCTGACGCGGCTTGTGCGCACCGCCGTTCACGACAGGGGCGGCGTCGCGGCCATCGAATTCGGCATCATGATCCCGTTGCTGTCCCTGATGGTCGTCTCGGTAACCGACATCGGACTCGCGCTCTATCGCAAGATGCAGGTCGAGAATGCCGCGCAGGCGGGAGCGCAATACGCCATCGTGCGCGGCTTTGACGAGACTGGCGTCACCAGCGCCGTAACAGCCGCCACGAATTCCACAGCCATCAATGCTTCGCCCAAGCCGTACCAGTTTTGCGGGTGCCCGACCAGTTCGGGGGTCAGCACCGTCAGTTGCGGTGCGGTCTGCCCCAGCGGCGCGCAGGCCGGAACATATGCCATGGTTTCGGCGCAAGGGACCTACTACACGCTGATCAATTATCAGATTGTGGCGGCCTCCTACACCTATAGCGCCCAGTCCACTGCGAGGCTGCAGTGAAACTCACACCGCTATGGCGGGACAATCGAGGGGCCTCCGCGCTGGAATTCGCCCTGACCGCTCCCGTGTTCTTCCTGTTCATATTTGGCATCATCGAATTCGGACTGCTGTTCTGGACTCAGCTCGGGCTGCAGCACGGCACCGAAATGGCGGCGCGTTGCGCGACCGTCAACAGCACGCTCTGTCCAAGCGGGAGCGCCATCACGAATTACGCCGCGCAGCAGGCGTTCGGCCTCACGCTCCCGGCGCAGACATTCACCTATTCCACGTCAGCCTGCGGCAACGTGGTCAGCGCGAGTTATGCATTTCAATTTGCGCAATTTCTCAATCTGTCCCCGGTGACGCTGACCGCCCGGGCATGCTTTCCGAGTTGAGCTCATAACCCTAGTGTCCCGAATCCGAAGTTCGCATCATTTGCCCCATCTTCGGAGCGAACTTCGGATTCGATAAGGACACTAGCAAACTGATGATTCTAGTGTGCTTTATGAATGCGAAGTTCGTGAAAGTGGCTGCCGCGAAATCGCACGAACTTCGCATTCAGCACACTAGCCGGCCTTCCGCGCCGCCAGCGCGTCCGCGACTGCGGTGCGGATATCGGCCACCGAGAACGGTTTCGTCACCACGTCATGCACGATCGCCTCGAGGCCGGAGGCGCGTTCGCGCTGATGGGCGAAGCCGGTCATCAGCAGGATCTTCAGCGCAGGGAAGTCGCGCGCCGCGGTCAGCGCCAGCGCGATGCCGTCCATCACGGGCATCTGGATGTCGGTGAGCAGAAGGTCGAACGCGCCTTCGTCGCGCGTCAGCACCTCCAGCGCCTCGGCGCCGTCCTGCGCGGTCACGGTTTCGTGGCCGTCCATGGCGATGGCGCGCGCCACCAGCGAGCGCATCGAGTCTTCGTCGTCGGCGATCAGAACACGCGTCATGGTGATTGGTCGGTTCCCGATAGAGTTGGCCGGCGGCTCACGCGCGGCCGCCGGTGAGATCACGCTTGTTGAAGAAGCGTACGTCGATATTACGGCCTTCGGGCGGCGGCGAGGCGAGGCGCGACTTGAAGAAGGCCCGCTCGCCGGGATTGAGCACCGGCTGCTCCAGCACGGCGTTCCAGGCATAGATTTCGGCGCCCTGGGCGTCGCGGACCGAGAAGCGCAGCCGCGGCAATTCGACCGGCTTCCTGGTCTGGCCGACGATCATGCCCTCGATCACCAGCACCGGCTTGCCGTCCACGGTCTCGTTGGTGATCTTGAGATCCTTGAAGGCGAGCCCGCGCAGATTCACGTCGAGCCCGGCCATCTTGTAGAACAGCGCGGTCTGCGGCAGCAGCCGCACCACGTCGTTGCGCCAGACGAACAGCGCGATGATCAGCGCGGCCATGGCGCCGCAGGTGGTCGGCAGGGCACCAATCACCGGCATGAACGGAATTCGGGGCAGGGCGGGCAGCCGGAACAGGCGGGGAAGCCGGGGCAGGCGGAAGCGGCCCCTGGTTCCCGCGTCCCCGGCGTCGGCATGGGCCGCGGCATCCGCCTCGGCCAGCGCCGGCCATTCCGTGTCGGCGTCGCTGCCCTCGGTGGGCAAATCGGCCGAAATCGAGGGGCTCTCGACCATCGGGGTCGCGTCAGCCTCCTCCCGGCCCATGGCCTCCCATTCGGCGGCGAGGTCGGATCCGGCGGACTGATAGGCCAGAGTGGGCGCGGTCGCCCCGACGGCGTCCTCCGGCCGGGCCAGCCAGACCTCCCGGCAGCGGGAACAACGGACGGTACGTCCGGCCTCGCCAAGGGTGGCCGGATTGATGGCGTAGGATGTTGTACAATGCGGGCAGACAATATGCATGGAGGCCGAATCTCCACCGTGTGGATGCCCGGATGCTACTTAGCGACCGTTAACGAATCGGAAACCATAACCGAAGCACAAGCTTTCTGTGCGGTTCGCGGGCGCTCGGCCGGGGTTCGGGCCGTCTTCGCCGTCGGTGTAGGGTATTGGGCCATCGGCCCTCTCGAACGGAGCTAGCGCATTGGTTCGGTTCGAAAATGTCGGTCTGCGCTACGGGCTCGGCCCGGAGATTTTGCGCGACCTCTCGTTCATGATCCCGGCGCACTCGTTCCAGTTCCTCACCGGGCCGTCGGGCGCGGGCAAGACCTCGCTGCTGCGGCTGTTGTTCCTGTCGTTGCGGCCGACCCGCGGGCTGGTCAATCTGTTCGGCAAGGACGTCTCGCTGCTGAGCAAGGATCAGGTCGCCGACCTGCGCAAGCGGATCGGCATCGTGCTGCAGGATTTTCGCCTGCTCGATCACATGACCACCTATGAGAACGTCGCGCTGCCGTTCCGCGTGATGGGCCGCGAGGAATCGAGCTATCGCCGCGAGGTGATCGATCTCTTGAAATGGGTTGGCCTCGGCGAGCGCATGGACGCGCTGCCGCCTATCCTGTCGGGCGGCGAGAAGCAGCGCGCCGCGATCGCGCGCGCGGTGATCTCGCGGCCGCAACTGCTGTTGGCGGACGAGCCGACCGGCAGCGTCGATCCGACGCTCGGGCGCCGCCTGCTGCGGCTGTTCATCGAGCTCAACAAATCCGGCACCGCGGTCATCATCGCGACCCACGACATCACGCTGATGGATCAATACGAAGCGAGGCGGCTGGTGCTGCATCAGGGACGGCTGCACATCTATGAATAGGAGCGGCGACGAGAAAGTGTCGTTGGTCGATCTCGGGCGCGAACGCCCGCAGGTCCCGGCCACTGCGCGCAACATGTCGCCGATCGTGCCGCGGGCGTCGATTTCGGGCCGTGCACTGGTCGCGGTCGTCGCGATCATGACCTTCCTCGCCTCGCTGACGACAGGCACCGTGCTGCTGGTCAGCGCGTCAGCCGCCGAATGGCAGTCGGAAGTATCGAGCGAGATCACCATCCAGGTGCGCCCCTCGCCGGGCCGCGACCTCGATCGCGACGCGCAGGCCGCGGTGGAGGCGATGCGGGCGCAGCCCGGCATTCTCGAGGTCCGTCCGTTCAGCAGGGAGGAATCCGCCAAGCTGCTGGAGCCGTGGCTCGGCAGCGGGCTCTCGATCGACGAACTGCCGGTGCCGCGCGTCATCGTGGCGCGGGTGCAGCCCGGCACCACGCTCGATCTCGCCGGCTTACGCGCGCGGGTGACGCAGGCGGCGCCGACCGCAAGCGTCGACGATCACCGCGCCTGGATCGAGCGCATGCGCTCGATGACCGGCGCCACGACGTTCGCCGGCGTCGGCATCCTCATCCTCGTGATCATCGCAACCATCATCTCGGTGTCGTTCGCGACCCGCGGCGCGATGGCCGCCAACCGCCCGATCGTCGAGGTGCTGCATTTTGTCGGCGCCGGCGACAGCTTCATCGCCAACCGCTTCCTGCGGCATTTCCTTCGGCTCGGCCTCGAAGGCGGGCTGATCGGTGGCGGTGCGGCGATGCTGGCGTTCGGCTTCTCCGAGTCGATCGCCAACTGGTTCTCCGGCACGCCGGTCGGCGACCAGTTCGCGGCCCTGCTCGGCACGTTCTCGCTGCGTCCGTCGGGCTATCTGGTGCTGGCGATGCAGGCGGTGCTGATCGCGGCGATCACCGCGTGGGCATCGCGGCGCACCCTGTTTGCCACGCTCGACGACATCGACTGACAGCGCTGCGAAACTCGAAATCATGGCGCCGCCTCGTGATCGCATTTCGTCGCCCAGGTGTGATTTCGCGCGCGTGCACGCGGCACTGGTCCCGGGGAAAACCGGTTTCCACTTTTCCGGATCATGCTTTAAAATCGCCCGGGGGGAAGGATAACCGCATCACATGAGTTTGCAGTCCGACGATACGTCGCCGAATGGCTTTGCCGCGCGCCCGCGCGGCTGGCTGCGCGCCGTCATCGTCGCGCCGCTGGCGCTTGCCTTCGTCGCCGCGGCGGTCGGCTTTGTCGGCTTCCTCTCGCAATTGCGCGGCGTCGAGACCGATCCGCCGCAAAATGCCGACGGCATCGTGGTGCTGACCGGCGGCTCGTCGCGGGTGTCCGACGCCATGGAACTGTTGGCTGCCGGCTACGGCAAGCGTTTGCTGATCTCGGGCGTACATCCGACCAACGACGCCAGCGACATTTCCCGCTCGGTGCCGGACAGCAAGGGGCTGATGAGCTGCTGCGTCGATCTCGACCGCTCGGCGCTCAACACCCGCAGCAACGCGGCGGAGACGCGGCGCTGGGCGCGCGAGCGCGGTTTCAAGTCGCTGATCGTGGTGACCTCGAACTACCACATGCCGCGGGCGATTGTGGAATTGTCACATGCAATGCCCGACGTGACGCTGATCCCGTTCGCCGTGGTCGGCGACAAATGGCGCGACGAGCCGTGGTGGACGAGTGGCGCGACGTTCCGTCTCTTGCTATCGGAATACGCCAAATATGTCGCCGCGGAGATGCGGGTGCGGCTGGCCGGTCTCGGCCTCGACCTGACCTCCGATCTCGCCGAGCCGGCTGCCGCGCCACGCCGCCCGGCGACGGCGCAGGCGAATTGATGTATCAGGCACCGTCATTCCGGGGCGATGCGCGGCATCGAACCCCAATTCGTAATTGCGAATTGTGGAATCTCGAGATTCCGGGTCTGGTGCTGACGCACCATCCCGGAATGACGGTGTAAAGGATAGTGTTGAGAGAATGACTTCAATCTTCCTGCGCTCGCTGATCTTCAACGTGCTGTTCTATCTCGTGCTGGTGGTGCTCTGCATCATCGCGCTGCCGGCGCTGCTGTTGCCGCGGGGGGCGTTGATGGCGCTCGAAGCCGCGTGGGCCAACATCAGCCTGTTTCTGATGCGCGTGATCTGCAACATCAGGATCGAGTTTCGCGGCATCGAGAAGATTCCGAGCGGGCCGCTGGTGGTCGCCTCGAAGCACCAGTCGTTCTGGGAGACGTTCGCGCTGGTGCGCTTCTTCCAGCATCCGTTGTTCATCCTGAAGCGCGAGCTGATGATGATCCCGGTGTTCGGCTGGTACCTCAAGAAAGTCGGCATGATCTCGGTCGAGCGCGGCGGCGGTCCGCGCTCGCTGATCAAGACGCTGAAGCGCGCCGCGGTCGAGGTGAAGCTCGGCCGGCAGCTTGTGATCTTCCCCGAGGGCACCCGCACCGCGCCCGGTGCGGCGCCGAACTACAAGGCCGGCGTCGCGCAGATCTATGCCGAGAGCGGCGTGCCGTGCCTGCCGATCGCGCTCAATTCCGGGCTGTTCTGGCCGCGCCGCACCTTCATGCGCTATCCGGGGACGCTGGTGGTCGAATTCCTCGATCCGCTGCCTCCGGGATTGCCGCGCGACGAGTTCATGGCTCGCCTGCGCGACCAGATCGAAACCGCCACCACCCGCATCGTCGAGGCCGGCCGCGCCGAGCAGGCGAAATTGTTCGGCGGTGTGCCGAACGCGGCGAAAGGGTAGGGCGCAGCACAAGCCCTGGTGCGGTTGCTGCCGGGAATTTCGTGCCCGCGGTTTCGTCGGTCCCTTCAGAAATCGTCATGCCCGGGCTTGTCCCGGGCATCCACGTTTTTGGTTCGGCCCGAAGCAAGACGGTGGATGGCCGGGCACAGGCAAGCCGAAGCGATGCCGTCCTTCGGGCGGCTGCCCGGCTCATGACGATGCGGAGAGTTACCGTATCGCGAATGGCGTCGCCACTACTGACCGGCCGCCGCGTCGGTGTTGAAGGTCTCGCCTTGCGGCACCCAACTCTTGCCGTCGAACGTTGCGATCTGCATCTGCGTGAACGGCGCATAGCGGTCCGGCCGCGTCGAGATGGCGATGCCGGGCAGCAGCAGCGGCGCGACGACCTTGTTGAGGTTGGTTGCCTGTTTCAGCAAATTCTCGCGCGTCAGATCATCGCCGCACATCTCGATGACCTTCACCGTCATATAGGCCGAGATGTAGCCGGTGACGTTGCTGCCGTCGGCGATGTCGCCTTGCGGGTACCACTTTGCCAGGAACTCCTTGAACTCCTTCACGTCGGCCGCGCTCTCCCAGGTGGGATCGGTCGGCGTCTTGAACGCGAGCGCGGTCAACAATCCCTTCGAAGCTTCGATGCCGGCCGGCTCCATGACGCCCTTGATCGATGAGGAGACGCTGACCACGTAGTTCAGCGGTTTCCATCCGAGCTCGTAGACCTTGCGTATCGCCTGCGCGCCGAACTTGGGCGTCGCCATCGTGAACAGCGTGTCGGCGCCGGAGGCTTTCAGGGAGACGATCTGCGAATCGACCGTCGGATCGGAAACCTCGTAGGTCACTTCCTTCACGATCATCGTCTTCGCCTTGTCGCCGAGGCCATCCTTCAGCCCCTTGACGTAATCCTTTCCGGCATCATCGTTCTGGGAGAACACGCCGAGCTTCGCGTCGGGCTTGTTCTTCAACAGATATTTGGCGAAGATCATGCCCTCCATCTGGTAGGGTGGATAAAGCTGGGTGGTCCACGGGAAGTTCTTCGGGTCGTCCCATTTTGCCGCGCCCGTCGAAATGAAGATCTGCGGGACCTTCTTCTGGTTCAGATACTTCTGGATCGCTGAATTGGTCGGTGTGCCGATGGTACCGATGATTGCCAGCACCTCGTCCTGTTCGACGAGGCGTCGCGTCTGCTCCACGGTCTTCGGCGGCGAATAGGCGTCGTCCAGTGAAATCAGCTTGATCTTTCGGCCGTTCACGCCGCCCTTCGCGTTGATCATCGCGTAGTAGGCCTCTTCGAGACGCCCCTGGGTGCCGTAGGCGGACGCCGGGCCGCTATAGGGCATGGTCTGGCCGATCTTCACCTCGGTATCGGTGACACCGGGGCCGTATTTCTTGTCGGCGAGGGCAGGTTGGGCGGTGGCGAGCATCAGCGCGCAGAACACTGCGCGTGAGTAACGAAACGTCATGGCGAATCTCCCCAAGTATCGGCCACGCTCTTCGGCGCGTGCCGTGGGGCTGATGATCGCTGTTCCACCCTGCACGTCAAGTGCGACAGCTCGGCGCGCGGGTGCCGTCGTACCGCTGTCCGTCCGGGAGCGGTGAAGCAAGCGATGTCAGTGCGGAAAACTCACCGCATCACGAACGGATTGGCCGGCACGTCCGTCGCGGTCGAGATCCAGACGCTCTTGGTCTCCTGATATTCGCGGACCGCGTCGATGCCGCTTTCGCGGCCGACGCCGGAGTGCTTCATGCCGCCGAACGGCATCATGTAGCTGATGGCCCGGTAGGTGTTCACCCACACAGTGCCCGCGCGCAGTTGCTTCGGCACGCGGATGGCGCGCGCGAGATCCTTGGTCCAGATGCCGGCGGCGAGGCCGTAGATCGTGTCGTTGGCGATCCGGATGGCGTCCTCCTCGGTGTCGAAAGAGATGATCGACAGCACCGGTCCGAACACCTCCTCGCGCGCGATCCGCATGGTGTTGTCGACGTCGGTGAAGATGGTCGGTTCGACGAACTGGCCGCCCTTGATGCCGTCGCCGGTGGCCGGCTTGCCGCCGAGCAGGCAGCGCGCGCCCTCGGCTTTCGCGATGTCGATATAGTCGAGCACCTTCTTGTACTGCGCCGGCGTCGTGATTGGGCCGACATTGGTGTCGGACTGCATGGGATCGCCGATCTTGGCGGACTTTGCCAGCTCCAGCACCCGCGCGACGAATTTCTCCTTGATCGAGCTCTGCACCAGAAGGCGCGATCCGGCGATGCAGGTCTGCCCTGTGGCGGCGAAGATGCCGGAGATCGCGCCGGCCGCGGCGGCGGTGAGGTCGGCGTCCTCGAACACGATGTTGGGCGACTTGCCGCCGAGCTCGAGCGAGACGCGCTTCAGGCTCTTGGCCGCGGTCTCGTAGACCTTTGCGCCGGTCGTATCGGATCCCGTGAAGGTGATCTTGGCGACGCCGGGATGGGCGATCAGCGCGGAGCCCGCCTCGGGACCGAAGCCGGTCACCACATTGAAGATGCCGTCGGGAATTCCGGCCTCCTTGGTCAGCGCGGCGAATTCCAGCGTGCTGGCCGAGGTGAATTCCGACGGCTTGACAACCACGGCACAACCGGCGGCGAGCGCGGCGGCGCATTTCCAGGCGACGAACAGCAGCGGCGAATTCCAGGCGGTCAGCGCCGCGACCACCCCGACCGGCTCATGGGTCGTGTAGGCAAAGGTCTCCGCCTTGTCGATCGGCACCAGGCCGCCCTCGAGCTTGTCGACGAGCCCGCCGAAATACCACCACCACTCCGGATGGTAGCGCAACTGGCCGAGCATCTCGGCCATCAGCTTGCCGTTGTCGCGCACCTCGATCTCGGCAAGGCGCTCGGCATTGGCCGCGACGAGGTCGCCGAGCTTGCGCATCACCTTGCCGCGTGCGGAGGCCGTCATCTTCGCCCAGGGGCCGCGCCACATCGCCTCATTGGCTGATTTCACCGCCTTGTCGGCGTCGGCGGCCGTGCCGCGCGGAATCTTCGCCCAGGCCTCGCCGCGATAGGGATCGATGCTGTCGAACCATTCGCCATCGGCGGGGTCGACATACTGGCCGTTGATGTAGAGCTGATAGGTTTTCATGACATCCTCCCGCAAGGCGATGGTTCTGGTTGGCGGAACGCTATCACGCATTGCGCGACGCCGTCATAACGCAGTCGCGTGAGCCGGGTTGCAGCCGAGGCGGGCCGCTATCGGCCATGCGGCGCGGCAAGCTCGGCCGCGATGATCGCGCCGAGCGCCATGTCGCTCTGTTGTCCGAAGCCATGATGCACGACGTTGCCGTCGCGGCCGATGAGGATGCTGGTCGGCGTTCCCTGCATGCCGTAGCGCTGCATGGTGACCGGGATCGGCGTGCCTTCGCCGGCCTCGTCGACGCCGATCGGGAAGGTCAGCCGGTACTCGTGGATGAAGGCTTCCAGCGACACCTCCGTCATCGCCGCGTGGTGCTCGAATACGGTGTGCAGCCCGATCACCTGCAGGTCCGAATGCTTGAACAGCTCGAACGCGCGCTGGGTCTGCGGCGTGCCGTGCGCGACGCAGCCGGGGCACAGCATCTGGAACGCGTGCAGCAGGACCGGCCGGCCGCGCAGCCCAGCCAGGGTCAGCGGCTCGTTGGTGTTGAACCAGCGCGACGCGGCGATATCAGGTGCGAGAGTCACAGATCGGTTCCTTGCGTCCGCTCACGGCGCAAGGTTGGCAAGATCGATACCGGTCTGTCAACGACCGGCGGCGCTTGATGCTGCTGCCCGGCGTGCGCGGCGCGCGGCGCGGCGGCGCTGGGTCCAGAGCCTGGCGCGGTCGAGATAGAGATAGACCACCGGCGTGGTGTAGAGCGTCAGGATCTGGCTCAGGATCAGCCCGCCGAAGATCGCGATGCCGAGCGGCTGACGCAGCTCGCTGCCTTCGCCGAGACCGATCATCAGCGGCACCGCGCCGAACAAGGCGGCGAGGGTCGTCATCATGATCGGGCGGAACCGCATCAGGCAGGCCTCGTAGATCGCATCGCGCGACGACAGCCCGCGCTGGCGCTCGGCATCGAGCGCGAAGTCGATCATCATGATGGCGTTCTTCTTCACGATGCCGACCAAGAGGATCACCCCGATCATGCCGATGATGTCGAAATCGGTGTGCGACAGCATCAAGGCCGCCACCGCGCCGACGCCTGCCGAGGGCAAAGTGGAGAGGATGGTCAGCGGGTGGATGTAGCTCTCGTAGAGCATGCCGAGCGAGATGTAGATCGTCGCCAGCGCGGCGAGGATCAGGAACAGCTCGTTCGCCAGCGCCTGCTGGAAGATTTTCGCGGAGCCCGCAAACCCGCCGGAAATGCCCGCCGGCATGCCGAGCGCGTGCATCGCGTTCTCGATCGTGGTGGTCGCCGTGCTCAGCGAGACGCCCGGCGGCAGGTTGAACGAGATGGTGCTGGAGACCAGGAGATCCTGATGATTGACGGAGAGCGGCGTCTCGCCGTGCTCGAAGCGCGCAACGCTCGACAGCGGGATCATGGTCTCCGCGCTGGTGGAGACCGCGGTACCGGTCGAGGCGACGCCCTTGCCGGTGGCACCGATCGAATTGGTGGCCTGGTTGCGCACCACATTGGCGGCGACCGCGCTGACCGAGCTTTTTTGCGAGGACGAGGCCACCGTGCCGGCCACCGCGTTGGTGCTCTGCGTGCCGCTCGCCGAGCCGCCCGAGGTCGAGATATAGACCTCCTTGAGGGTCTGCGGGTCCTGCGAGAAACGCGGCGCGACCTCCATGATGACATGATACTGGTTGCGCGCGACGAAAATGGTCGAGACTTGGCGCTGCCCGAACGCGTCATAGAGCGTGTTGTCGAGCTGGCTGACGGTGATCCCGAGCCGGGAGGCGGCGTCGCGATCGATGATCAGATTGGCTTGCAGCGCCTTGTTCTGCTGGTCGCTGTTGACGTCGGCGAGCGTCGGCTCCTTCTGCAATGCCGCGACGAGCTTCGGCGTCCACTCGTTCAGCTCCTCGAAGGTCGAGCCCTTCAGCGTGTACTGATACGCCGCATTGCCCGAGCGTCCGCCGGCGCCGAGGTCGCCGATCGATTGCAGGAACAGCGTGGCGCCCGCGACGCTTGCCAATGGCTCGCGCAGCCGCTCGATCACCTTGTCGGCGCGCAGCCGGCGCTCGTCCATCGGCTTCAGCGAGGCGAACACGGTGCCGGTGTTGGTGCCGCCGGGACCCACGCCGCCGCCGCCGGTGAAGCCGACCGCGGTGTCGACCGCCGGATCTGATTTCACGATGTCGATGAACTGGGTCAGCTTCTGCTGCATCAGCTGGAACGAGGTGCTCTGGTCGGCCTGAATCGAGCCGACCAGCAATCCGGTGTCCTGCTGCGGCACGAAGCCCTTGGGCACCACCTTGTAGAGATGGAAGTTCAAATAGAGCGTCGAGCAGAGGATCAGCATCACCAGGAGCGGATGGCGCAGCGCGAGGCCGAGCGTCGCGCGGTAGCCGTTCAGCATCAGCTCGAAGATGCGTTCGCTGATCCGGTAGATCCGGCCGTGCGGCCGGCCCTCCTCCTTGCGCAGCAGTACCGCGCACATCATCGGCGTCGTGGTCAGCGAGACCACCAGCGAGATCACAATCGCGATCGTGATGGTCATGGCGAATTCGCGGAACAGGCGGCCAACCAGGCCGCCCATCAGCAGGATCGGCACGAACACCGCGATCAGCGACACGCTCATCGACAGCACCGTGAAGCCGACCTCGCGGGTGCCGACCAGCGTGGCCTCGAGCCGCGACAGCCCGGCGTCCATGTGCCGGGTGATGTTCTCCAGCACCACGATGGCGTCGTCGACCACGAAGCCGGTCGCCACCGTCAGCGCCATCAGCGAGAAGATGTCGAGCGTGTAGCCGAGTAGATACATCACGGCGAACGTCGCGATCAATGACACGCCGACCGCCACCACCGGGACCAGCGTGGCCCGGGCATTGCGCAGGAAGGCGAACACCACAAGGATCACCAGCGCCACCGCGATCAACAGCGTGATCTCGACGTCGTGCAGCGAGGCCCGGATTGTCTTCGAGCGGTCCATCGCGAGGGTGATGTCAACCGCAGGCGAGACCGAGGCCTTCAGCTGCGGCATCAGCCCTTTCACGGTGTCGACCATCTTGATGATGTTGGCGCCCGGCTGCCGGTACACGATCATCACGACGGCCGGCTTGCCGTTGGAAAGGCCGAGCGTGCGCACATTCTCGACGGAATCGATCACGTCGCCGACATCGGTCAGGCGCACCGCCGCGCCGTTGCGGTAGGCGACGACCAGCGGCCTGTAGTCGGCCGCCTTGCGGGCCTGGTCGTTGGCGTAGATCTGGTAGCGCTGGTTGCCGACGTCGATGCCGCCCTTCGGGCTGTGCGCATTGGCGCTCGAGAGCGCGGCGCGGACGTCCTCGAGCCCGATGCCGTATTTGTACAGCGCCGGCGGGATCAGCTCGACGCGCACCGCCGGCAGCGAGCCGCCGCCGACCGAGACTTCGCCGACGCCCTCGACCTGCGACAACTTCTGCGCCAGCACGGTCGAGGCGGCGTCATAGAGCTCGGCCGGCGTCAGCGTGTCCGAGGTCAAGGTGTAGATCAGGATCGGCGCCGAGGCCGGGTTGAACTTGCGGTAGGTCGGGTTGGCGCGCAGGTTGGTCGGCAGGTCCGCCCGCGCCGCGTTGATCGCCGCCTGCACGTCGCGCGCAGCGCCGTTGATGTCGCGGTCGATATCGAACTGCAGCGTGATGCGGGCAGAGCCGAGCGAGGACACCGACGTCATTTCGGTGACGCTGGCGATCTGGCCGAGGTGGCGCTCGAGCGGGCTTGCCACCGTGGAGGCGACGTCGGCCGGGCTGGCGCCGGGCAGGGTCGCCTGCACCATGATGGTCGGGATGTCGACGTCGGGCAGCGGCGACACCGGCAGCTTGAAGAACGCAATGATGCCCGCCACCACCAGTCCAAGCGACAGCAGCGTGGTGCCGACCGGCCGTCGGACAAAGGGGGCGGAGAGGTTCATCGAATTTGCGAGCGCTGTTTGCGGATCAGCTTCTATCCGTCCGCGCCGGGATGCAAAAGCCTAAATGTCACAGGGCGGCGCCATACCGCCGCCGCGATTTGCCGGATGCACCGCGCCGCGCGCCGAAAAACGAGGATCTGGCAAAACCCGTTTACAAAGGCTGATCGATGATGGTGGCGAAGCGCAGTCGCAAGCACTGCGCAAAGGCCAAATCAAGAAGCTCAAGGCATTCCGCAAGTCGCCGGATAGTCCGCTCGGCGAGGTCGTTAAACGACGGCTGGCCAAGCGAACTTAATAGAGCCTCGCGACGCAGCCTTACGCATCCCGGGCATCCTGCAGCGGGTGACGCGCCGCGTGGGCATCATGCAGCATCGTCGCTAGCTGGTGCAGCTGCGTGTCGCGAAAGCCCTGCTTCTCGATCGAGGCCACTGTCGAGAGCACATAGTCGCGGTTGTTGCCGGAGCGGCCATGGCCCTGCAGCACCAGGCGCTGCTGCTCGGCGAGCGACAGCCGCCCGGCATATTGCACATGACCGCGATCGACCACATAGGCCAGCGCGCTGACGCGCTCGCGCGCCGCATTCTCCAGCCACACCGAGCGCATCACCTCGCGATAGACGTTGGTGGTCTGCTCGCGTCCGCGCAAATAGGCGATGGTGTCGTGGCGCAGGCGGGCGGCGACGCGGAATGCGATGCCGCGGCAGGCGCCGCCGCGGTCGAGCCCGAGCACCAGGCCCGGCTTCTCCGGCGTGCCGCGGTGGTCGAACGAATAGACGCAGAGCGCGCGATGCTCGCCGATCAGCCGCGCCGGCACCTGTTCCAGGAACTCGAAGCCCGGCTTCCACATCAGTGAGCCATAGCCGAACACCCAGAGGTCGCCGTCGGTTTCGGAATGGGGAGGATTTGCTGACATGGCGCTGATGGGCTAGCAGAACGGGCCGTCGAAGCGAAGCGGATTCCGTGAAGTTTCCAAGGCTTGCTGAAGGCTCGCTCAAGGGTTGCTCGGGGCTTGTTCAAGGCCCGCGGCCGCTTAGATTTTGACAAATTCGCCCGCCAAAGGACCTGCATGTCGGATCAGACCTCCGCCCCCCGCCGCCGCTCGCGCTTCGGCCTTTATGCCGTCCCGGTCGCGGTCCTGATCGCCGCGGTGCTGTGGAGTGCCTTCTGGTTCTTCGCCGCCTCGCAGGTCGGCGTGCAGGCCGATGCCTGGCGCGCGCAGGAGGCGAAGGCCGGCCGGGTCTATGATTGCGGGGACCGTTCGGTGGCGGGCTACCCGTTCCGGTTCGAGGTCCGCTGCACCGATCCGAGCGTGATGCTGGTCTCGCAGACCGCCTCGCCGCAGATGGCGTTCGTGGCGCGGCTCGCCGAGATCCTGGTCGTGGCGCAGGTCTACGATCCCAAGCTCGTGATCGCCGAATTCAAGGGCCCGGCCACGATCGCCGAGCGCGGCGCGCAGCCGACGCTGTCGGTGAGCTGGAGCAAGGCACGCAGCAGCGTGGTCGGCCTGCCGGCGCCGCCGCAGCGCGCCTCGCTGGTGTTCGACGATCTCGCCATCGACCGCACCGGCGGCGCGGCGCCGGCGCCGCTGGCGCGGGTCAATCACATCGAGCTGCACGGCAGGCAGGTCGACGGCTCGGCGCCGGACTGTCCGGCGATCGAGGCCGTGCTGCAGATTGCCGGCGGCACCTTGCAGGAGGTGCATCCGCTGCTCGCCCAGCCGTTCAACGCCGACATCCATGCGCGGCTCAATGGCCTGAAGGATTTCTCGCCGAAACCCTGGCCCGATCGCTTCCGCGAGATCCAGGCCGCCGGCGGCAGCGTCGAGATCCAGCAGTCGCGGATCGAGCAGGGCGATGTGCTGTCGGTCGCGGCCGGCACGCTGCGCCTCAACGCGCAAGGGCGCATCGAGGGCGAATTGCAGATGACGGTCGCCGGCCTCGAGCGCGTCATCCCCGCGCTCGGCATCGACAAGATGCTGGAGGAGGGCGTGCCGCAGGCAACGCTTGATCGCGTCGCGCCCGGCGTGAAGAGCCAGGACCTCAGCAATCTCTTCGGCGCGCTGGATCGCGCCATCCCCGGCCTCGGCAAGGTGATCAAGCAGAACGCCAATGCCGGCATTTCCGCCGGCGTCAATTCGCTCGGCACCGAGGCTATCCTCGAAGGCAAGAAGGCGCGCAGCTTCCCGCTGCGCTTCGCCGACGGCGCGGTGTTCTTGGGGCCGCTGAAAGTCGCGCAGATTCCGCCGCTGTTCTGAGCGGATGGACGCTGCGGAAACATCCGTCATTGCGAGGAGCGATAGCGACGAAGCAATCCATGGCTCCGCATATGCCGCGCGATGGATTGCTTCGCTTCGCTCGCAATGAGCATACCGGTAAGGCCACTCACTATCTCCTCGCGCGCTATCGTCGATTACCGCGATCTATTCCCGCCGCCGCGATGAGAAAAACGTGACCGGAATAATGCGCCCCGGCGCGAATATCACTCCCCGAGTACCGCTCTCTTTCGCCTGAGGAAACAACCTCGTGTGGAGGAGAAGCGATGCGAATTCTCGGGGGAATTCTGCTCGGCAGCATGCTGCTGTCGGCAGGCTCGGCGTTGGCGGAGGACGATGCGTCCGAGCTGCGTGCGCTGAAGGCACGGCTCAAGCAGCTCGAGCAGAAAATGGAGACGCAGGCGCGCAAGGAGGAGGCGCTGGCCGCAAGACAGAACGCAATTCAGAACGCGCAGATGACGGCGAAGGCGCCGGTGCCGTTCGATCCCTGCGCATCGGGCAAGCTCTGCTACAAGGGCGTCACCTTCACCTTCGGCGGCTGGGTCGATCTCACCGGCATCTATCGCAGCCGCAACCTCGCCTCCGATTCGGGCTCGGTCTACAACTTCATCCCGTTCCCGCAGAGCAAGAACTACAACACCGGCGAGTCGCGCTTCACCGCGCGCCAGACCCGCTTCTCGGTGCTCGCCGAAGCCAACGCCACGGAGAACATCCACG
Organism: Bradyrhizobium sp. KZN70725; assembly: GCF_055264925.1. Classification (NCBI taxonomy): domain Bacteria; kingdom Pseudomonadati; phylum Pseudomonadota; class Alphaproteobacteria; order Hyphomicrobiales; family Nitrobacteraceae; genus Bradyrhizobium; species Bradyrhizobium sp. KZN70725. The sequence continues at coordinate 1,224 of NZ_JBUYWT010000058.1, read as the reverse complement.
TCGCCGGCTATGGCGAGCTCGATTTCGAGGGCGCGGCGCAGACCGCCAATTCGGTCGCGACCAATTCGTTCAATCCGCGGCTGCGGCAGGCCAGCATCGAGATCGACCGCAGCGATCTCGGCCTGCATGTCCTCGCCGGCCAATCATGGTCGCTGAACACGCCGAGCAAGGCCGGCATCGATCCGCGAGGCGCCGATACGCCGGGCGTGATCGATTTCGAACTGGTGCCGGGCTTTCTCGGCGCGCGCCAACCCGGCGTCCGGGTCTGGCAGGATATCGGGCCGGAGTTCAAGCTCGCGGTCTCGGCGGAGAATCCGCAGACATCCTTTTTCGGCGGCAACAACCCGCTGGTCGGCACGCCGGCGGTTGGCCCGCAGGGCGTGCTCAATCCGAATCTGCTGGTCAATCTCACCGGTCCGGGCGGCAGCTTCTTCAACAGCCTGAACAATGTCAGCCTCAACCACGTTCCGGATTTCACCGTGAAGGGCGCGTGGGATCCGCGGCTCGGGACCTACAAGCTGCATGTCGAGGCGTGGGCGCTCTACCGCGACTTCTATGATCGCTTCAACTTCGCCAATCACGACGTCAACACGGTCAGCTTCGGCGGCCACCTCTCGGCCGAGATCGTGCCGAAGCTGCTCGAGGTGCAGGCCTCCGCCTCCTACGGTGCCCTGGGCCGCTTCACCGCAACGCCATTCCCGGATGCAACCGTGCGCCAGGACGGCTCGATCCAGCCGCTGCCGATCACGGCTTTCCTGGTCGGCTCGGTCTGGCACACGACGCCGTCGCTCGATCTCTACGCCTATGCCGGGCTCGAAAAGACCAAGGCGACCTTCTCCAATGTCGGCACGGTGCCGTTCGGCTACGGCAATCCGCTCTACAACAACCTCGGCTGCAACATCGAGAACTCGCCGGCCGCGACCTGCAACGGCAACACTTCGGAGGTGAGGCAGTACACCGCGGGCTTCTACGACACGATCTTCAAGGGCTCCTACGGCACCATCAAGGCCGGCGCGCAATATTCCTACACCCAGCGCTTCGCCTTCCAGGGTGTCGGCGGCGCGCCGAAGACCGACGACCACATCGTCATGACCCAGATCCGCTACTACCCGTTCTAGGTGGTGTGGACTCTAAGGATTCCCTTTTAGGAGCAAATCAGATTCAAGGCTGCTTTTGGGGAGGCCGCTTTGGGTGTGATGGACCGTTTGGTATTGAGCGACGCGG
>NZ_JBUYWT010000057.1:0-51260 GCF_055264925.1 Bradyrhizobium sp. KZN70725 | reverse complement strand
CGTCCCCGAACTCACCCAAAGACAAATCCGGCTGCATCGCTGGCGCTCCTTCGAATCAAAGCGCCAGTGAGAGAATCATACAACATGCTGCAGAGACGCCACTTCTTGCTGTACCGAGTCAATCTGTCGCGCCCCAAAACCGTGTAGACACGCTAGTGCGAAAGCAGGGACCCATAACCACAGGGTTGCGTTGTTGAAGTGAGCTGTGGCCCGAGCGCTGGCTAAACAATTGGCATCGGTGGTTATGGGTCCCGGGTCGCGCGGAGCCTGTCATCGGGCGGCGCTTCGCGCCGACCCGGTGGCTTGCCCGGGACGACATCGAATATGTGGCACTCGCGTGAGTCATACATCCGCATCCTCGCGGCGCGCTGCATCCGAGTCTTGCGTTTACTTGCCTCCCCGTGGAAGCAGAGGACGCCCCGGAATGACGGTGAAAGCTTCAGGTCGAAATCGGATGACCGGCAGAAATCTTGACGGCAACATAGCGGCGTGTGTTACACCTCGAAAGCAACAGGGACGTGCGCATGACATCCACCGTCGATCTCACGAAACTGCATATTGAAGATTTCACGCCGCATCAGGATGCGGAGTTCGCGATGCAGGCGGAGAGGGATCGCGTCGTGCCGCTGAAGCTCGCCAAGGTCGAGCCCGCGGGCAACAGCGGCCGGCCGGGTGGCGCATTCTCGCTGCTGTTCACGGCGCCGAAGGGCGCGTGGCTGCCGCAGGCGATCTATCCGGTGCGGCATCCGGCATTGGGCGTGATCGAGATGTTCCTGGTGCCGATCGGTCCGGTCGCGGACGGCAATGGTTATCAGGCGATCTTCACCTGACGCTCTGCCGCCCGCCAGCGCATCAGGTCGTAAACGCCCTTGTCTTCCTCGGTGATGAAGCCGAGCCGCCGGTAGAGCCGCATCGCCGGGTTGAGCTTCTCGACGTGGATCGAGACGTCCTTGCCGGCGGCCTTCGCCTCGTCGATCGCGTCGCGCAGCAACGCTTCGCCGTAGCCCCTGCCGCGATGCTCGGGCAGGAAGGCGATGTCGATGATGCGGTGCTGGCTCGGCCACCGTTCGAGATAGAACCGGCCGACGTCTTCACCCTGGCGCGCGATCACCAGCCAATCGGCGTTCGGATAGTGCTGCTGGTAGTGCGCGTGCTGGGCGCGGAATTGCTGCTCGAGAAAGGCAGCCTTGTCGGCCTCGCTCCACGGCACCGGCGCAAGTTCCTCGGCGCGCGTCGAGGCATAGAGGCGGCCGAGGAACGGCAGGTCCGCCTCCGACAGGCGGCGAAAGCCGCAACCGACTTCGGCCGCGCGCGCCCAGCCGAAGGCGGACGTGATGGTGCCTGGCGCGTCGAGAGCCAAAACGAGCTCAGCCTCGCGCCGGGAAGACGCCCTGCAGTGCGATGCAGAAGTTCAGCGTGAGGTAAGGTTGCATGTTGTTGTGCGGAAGGTTGCCGCCCGTCATGCCGATCATGGTGGCGTTCATCTGCGTCAGTGTTGGCGCCGGGCTCCCGGGCACGTAGGCGAACGCGTTGGCCGATTTGCCGAGGATGCGGGTCGGGCTCGGGACTTGAACGTCGGCCGTGTCCTGCGTACCGACGTTCACGGGGTGGTTGTGCTGCGGTATCTGGTTTTGCAGCAGCGTCACATTGGGGGAGCCGATGGTCTCGCCGAGGTCATACAGCGACAGCCCCGGGCCCTGTCCGGGCGCCAGCGGCGCGTTGCCCTGCATGTTGGGAAGCGCGAAATTCGAGGTGCCGTTGCCGCCATAGGTGACGCCGAGCAGCGAAAACAGCGCCGTGTTCTGCGAGATCGGCAGGATCTGGCCGCTGCAGAAGGCCCAGCCCTTGGGAGCGAAGTTGAACGGAAAGATGCGGATTTCGGCGACGAAGGGGTCGGCCATGGTGTCGCGCTCCTAGCCCTGGCTCGGGAAAATGCCGGACAGCGAAATGATGAAGGTGACGCAAAGCAGCGGCTGCAAATTGCTGTGCGGCAGGTTTCCGCCGGTATTCGTCAGCATTCCGCCTGCCATGGCCCCGTCGGGCGGCTGGCCGTCGATATACATCGCGATTGTGCCGGTCGTCTGATCGAGAATATTTCCCTGCGGGTTCGACGCGGTGCCGGTCTGCTTCGCGGCGATGAAGGCGTGCGAATGCTGCGGGATCGTCTGCGTCGTGAGTGTTACGTTTTCGACGCCGCCAGTCTGCCCCATGGCATAGGTCGTGCCGCTGCTGGCGGTGCCCGTGTGGATTGGCACACGGCCGCGCAGATCGGGGACCGCGAAGGTGGATTGGCCATCGCCGCCATAGGTGGTGCCGATCAGATTGAACAGCGCGTCGTACTGGGAGATCGCCAACAGGCTGCCGTCACAGAAATTCCATCCGACCGGGGCAAAGCTGCCGCCGAACATACGGATTTCGCCTAAATAGGATTCTGACATCGGCGCTTCTCGTCAATTCTGCGAGGGGAAAATGCCCTGGAGGGCAATGCTGAAATTGATCGTCAGGAACGGTTGCATGTTCTGATGGGCCTGGCCGCCGCCGGCATTGCCCACGGTCAATGGATTGAGCGGGGTGATGTCGGTCGTCGACGTGCTGTAGCCGTTGTTGAAGGCACCGAGATAGGCCCCCGAATCGAGCGGCTGGCTACCGTTGCTGTTGGTGGCGTTGGCCAAATGATTGTGCTGCGCCATCTCGTTGATCGTGAGCGTGTGGCTCTCCTCGCCGCCGCGTTGGCCGAGCGTATAGCCGGGGCCCATACTTATCGGCACCCGGCCTCGAAGGTCGGGCAGGCCAAAAGTGACGCGCCCGTCCCCGCCATAGGTCGTACCTAGCAACGAGAACAGTGCCTGATTCTGAGCGATGGGAAGCAGTTGGCCGTTGCAAAATGCCCAACCCTTGGGCGCAAAGCCGAACGACATCATGCGGACTTCGGAAAGAAACGGATCGGCCATCGGTCCTCCGCGAATACGCCGTACGATTTGTGAAAAATTCGAAGCAATGATGCTGCGTGTGCAACGTCTGCACGATAGCGTGTTTTGTGGCTAGTGCAACCTCAACGATTGTCTGGTTTCCGCGATTTTTTCGATTCCGCGGCCGCGCGAGCCATTCGCAGTTCGCGACGAGACGGTATCGCTGCTGACGGGACCGTTGTCACGAATCGGACATGTCCAAGCGGACATCATGAGGCGATTGAAGTTTGCCGGGTCGACGGAAGCGCGGATCCCATCCATCTGAGGCAAGCCTGCCGGAACGCTTCGGCAGGCGTTGTGTAGTCGATACGGTGCCCGGTCAGACGATCAGGTCATGGTGCAACTGGGCGTGGTTGTCGGTCGGCGTGCCGCCCATGGCGGCAAACGTCGCCTCATGGCCGACCCACCATGGGGTGCCGGCATTGGCGTGCCCGCTGAACAGATCGGACCAGGTCTGGGTGTTCGCGGCCGGGTCCGCGTGGCTCGTGCTGGCCTGCGACGGTGTCTGGGTGAACGACGAGAAGTCGAAGCCGTCGCGGTTCAGAGTCGAGGATGTGTTGCTCTGCATGGGCATCGCCTTCGCCGATCCCACGTTGGCCTGCGTGACATCCGCGGCGGTTGGGAGCCGCCGCTCGCCGTCGGTGAGACTGATATACATCAGGTCGTTGGCATCGGATGACGACGTCAGGTCGGGGAGGCCGAGCACGTGTCCCAACTCATGGACCACGGCGGTCAATAGATCGAGATGACCGGCTGCGGCCGTCGACGAATCGGTCTGCAGATCGGAGCCGGAAGCATTGAGCGCGTGGGGGAACTCAAAATTGTCAAACGGTGTCGAATCGACGAACCAGCCATGGCCGGCGGCATCGGCATCGATCGTAATGTGGCCGGCGCTTTCCAGGCCGACCACCTGGCCGGCGAGATCAGCGACGCTGAAGGTGACGGCATGCAGCGCGGCCAGTTGATCCGCGTCCACGCCAGCCTTTGCCCATTGGGTAATGGCCGCCGAGACGACCGAGTCGAGCTGGCTTTGCGTCAGGTGGGTTTCACCCGGGGTCGCGACGGCGGCCTGCACGCCGCCATCCGCGGCGAGCAGCGGCGACGAGCCGAAGCCGTTGGTGCTGCCCGCCGTGACGCTGATGGTCGGCGCCGTGGTGACCGTATTGTGCGCCAGGACGTAGCTCGAGATTGCGGCGGTATCGGTCGCGCCGCCGCCATAGGACGAGCCGTCGCCCGCGTGCAGGCCGACGGTGGTGGCAAACCGATCGCGCAGCCGGATGTCGGTGCCGGTCGCGCCCGAACCGAGGAACTGATTTTCCTGGGCGCCGGTGCCGCCCAGCGTCAACGAGACGCTCTGCGCATCGCCCGCGACCGTGCCGGCATTAAGTTCGAAGCCATGAGCGCCGAACGCACCCGGGTTGGACACCGTGTTGCCCATGACGATCGCGGTCAATAGGGCGTTGCCGCCGTTCGCAGCGTCACCGGTCTGCAGTTCGATTCCGTCGTTGTTGTACTGATACAGATGATTGTTGGTGATCGTGACGCTGGAATTGGCCCCGCCCATCGTGACGAAGCCGATGTCACTGCCCTGGGCGGAGCCGCTGTTGGCGACGCCGGCGACGCCGATCGTGTTGGAATCGATCGTGCCGTTGAACGAGCTTGCGCCTGATCCCGTGCTGATGCCGAGCGCGGTGCCGAGGGCATCACGCATGGTATTGTTGGCGATGTTGAAGGTCAGGTTGGCGTGGTCGCCGGTCCCGCCGGAGCTGATGGTGATGCCGCCGCCGCCCGAGACGATATTCTGGTTGTTGTTCGAGAAACTGTTTCCGTTCAGCACGAGGTCCGAGTTGACGCCGCCGTGCAGATCGAGCTGGAACAGGTCGCCGCGCGCCGACGTGAATGTCGAATTCTGCACGGTCGCGTTGAATGTTCCGTCGGTGGCCTGGAACACCAGGGCATCGCCCGAGCTGTTTCCGGCCGCCGAATTGGTCGCGAAGGTCGAGCCGGTAATGGTGATGCGGTTGAGTGTCTGACCGCTGTTGTTGAAGACGTGGAACGCATCGAGCGCCGCGCCCGTGAAGGTCGAATTCGTTACCGACGCCGTGCCGGACAGGCCGGTGAAGTAGACGTCGCCCTCGCCGATGCCGCCGACGTTGGTGCCGTTGGTGCCGGTCACCGTGGTGTTGCCGAGGGCAAAGCCGGTGACGCTGGTGCCGACGATGCCGTAGTTCTGGAAGTCGTGCATCGCCAGATAGGACAGCTGAACGTCCTTGGTGTTGTTCAGATAGACGCCGCTGCCCTGCGTGGTGCTGCCGTCGGCGCCGGTCTTGTTGGCGATGGTGCCGCCGCTGCCCGCCGTCGAGCCGTCGCCGGTGATGTGCAGGCCGCCGTTGCCGGCGGCGGTGCCGGTGTTCGACAGGATGATGCCGTTGTTGGACCCGCCGCTCGAGGTGATGCTCTTGAGGATGAGGTTGGACGAGCCGATCTGGGTGTTCTCGACATCGAGCGCGGTGCCGGTGCCCGACGTGATGGAGTTGTTGGTGCCGGTCAGCGTGATGGTGCCGCCATGGGTGAAGCTCATGCCGGTGCCGCTGGCAGTCTTGACCGTGATGTCGGACATCGTGACGGTGCCGACATTGTTGTTGTCGTCGCTGATGCCCATGCCGGTCGAGGCCGAGGTGTCGATGCTGACGCCGCTGATGCTGTGGCCCGAGGTGCCGAGCAGGTCGATGCCGTTGTCGGCGCCGGTCACCTTGATCACCGGATCGGTGCCGGTCGCAGTGTTGGCGGTCACCACGGCGCCGGTCACCGGATTGGTGAACGTCAGGGAGTGACTGCCGCCGACCAGGTTGACGCCATTGGCGAGGTTGATGCCGTTGGCCTCGGTATAGGTGCCGGACCTCAGCACGACATAGTCGCCAGAGCCGGCCGGATTCGCCGCGTTGTAGGCGGCGATCGAGGTGTATGGATCGGCCGCGGTGCCGAGATTGGCGCTGTTGGCCAGCGCCGTGGGCGAGTTGTCGATATAGAACACCTGCGGGACGACGCCGACGTGGAAGGTCTGGGCGCCCGACGTGAGCGGCCCGCCGGTGCCGGTGTTGCCGTTGTCGTTGATGTTCAGCGTGACGGTATCCGAGCCGGTGAAGCCGTCGTCGCTGTTGTATGTCAAGGTCGCCAGCGCGGTGTTGACCTGTGCGACGGTGCCGGTCAGCGTCACCGTGTGGCTGCTGTTGTTGGTGGAGCTGGCGAGCCCGGCGGTATTGAAGGTCAGGTTCGCATGGCTCGAGGCAATCGTCGCCGTGACGTTGCCGCTGGCGGCATCGATGTCGGCGACCGAAAGTCCTGAAACCGCGAAGTCGGTGTGCGAGAATGCCGTGCCGATCGAATTGTCCGCCGGCACCGACGCGGTGGGTCCGTCGTCCACCGCGGTGACGCTTCCCGTCGTCGATCCCGTCCCGGTGTTGCTGCCGCCATTCGCGGTACCGCCGTCATCGTGCACGGTCAGGCTGTAGGAGCGCGCGGTGGTGTCGGGGTTTTCGCTGGTGTTGTTGAACTGGATCAGGTCCAGCGCCGCATTGTAGTGCGCAAGCGTGTCGGTACCGGTGAAGCTGATCGTTTCGGTACCGGCGGTGCTGGTGATCTCGAAGTGGATGCCGCCGATATCGCCGCTGTTGCCGGCGTGGCCTGCGATCGACAGCGCATCCGACGGCTTCAGATTGTTCAGAACGAAGGTCGCATCGGTCAGGTTATTGCCTTCGGCGTCCGTGATCGTCAGGTTCGGCGTGATCGTGACCGGCGTCGAGTTCGCTGCCGGCGTGCCGTTCGGCGGCTCGGAGAAGCCGGTGATGGCACCGAAGCTCACGACCGGCGCATCGTTGACCGGCGTGACGTGGATGGTCGAGGTCGAGGTGTTGCTGCTGTCGGTGCCGTCGGTGACCGTAAAGCTGACGGTGCGATCCGCCCCGGATGGGTTGTCGCTCGAGTTGAAATAGGTGATGGAATCGAGCGCGGCCTTGTAGTTGGCGACGCTGGCGGAGCCGGTCAGCGTCAGCACGCCGGTCCCGGAATTGTACGAGCCGGTGATGCCGTTCTGGTTGACGAAGCCCAGCACGTCCTGGCCGGCGGCGAAGCCGCCGGTGATCTGCACCGTCGCGCCGGTCAGATTGGCGCTGTCGACGTCGGTCACGTTGACCGACGCATCGATCACGGTCGCGGCCTGGTTTTCGGTGTAGTTCAGCGTGCCGCCGGCGGTCGTGACCGGCGGATCGTTGACCGGCGTGACGTTGATGGTGCCGGTGACCGGCGTGGAGGTCGCCGTGCCGTCGTTTGCGATGATCGTGACGGTGCGCGCCAGGCCCGACGGGTTGTCGCTGGTGTTCTGATAGGTCACCGAGGCGAGCGCCGCCTGATAATCGGCGACGCTGGCGGTGCCTGTCAGCGTCAGCATGCCGGTTCCCGCATTGAACGAGCCGGTGATGCCGTTCTGGGACGTAAAGGCGAGGACGTCCTGACCGTTCGCGTAGTTGCCGGTGATCTGCACCGTCGCGCCGGTCAGCGTGGTGTTGTCGACGTCGGACACGATGATCGCCGGGTCGAACGCGGTCGCGGCCTGGTTCTCGGTGTAATTGAGGGTGTGACCGGCGGTGACGACGGGCGGGTCGTTGACCGGGGTGACGTTGATGGTGTCGGTGACCGGCGAGCTGTCGAGCGTGCCGTCATTGGTCGTGATGGTGACGGTGCGCGCCAGCCCGGACGGATTGTCGCTGCTGTTGATGTAAGTCACCGACGCCAGCGCGGCCTGGTAGTTCGCGACGCTGGAGGAGCCGGTCAGCGTCAGCGTTCCGGTCGCGGCATTGAACGAGCCGGTGATGCCGTTCTGGTTGGTGAAGCCGAGGACATCCTGGCCGCTGGCATAGTTGCCGGTGATCTGCACCGTCGCGGACACCAGATTGGCGTCATCGCCGTCGGTGACGGTGATCGCCGAATCGATCACGGTCGCGGCCTGGTTCTCGGTGTAGTTCAGCGTGTGGCCGGCGGTGACGACCGGCGCCTGGTCGACCACGACGGCGATGGTGAAGGTCTGCTGGCTGTGCAGCGTACCGTCGCTCGCATCGACCGTGACGTCATAGGACGGGTCGGCAATGTTGATCTTGCTGGGATCGGCGACCGTGATCTTGCCGGTGGTCGCATCGATGGTGAAGCCGCCGCCGGAAGTGTCGCCGACCAGCGAATAGGTCACGGCGGGGCCGTTGACGTCCGTCGAGGATGCCGTGACGCTGGTTCCCGCGCCGACCGGTGCGTTGACCGCAACGCGGTTGGCGCCGGCGTCGGCATCGACCGGGGTCGACGGCGCGACGTCGGTGACGGCGATGGTGAAGGTCTGCGAACTCGTGAGCAAACCGTCGCTGGCCTGCGCGGTGACGGTGTAGGCGTGCCCGGCCGGGTTTTCGTAATCGATCTTGGAGCTGTCCGCGACGGTGATGACGCCCGTCGTCGCGTTGATGGTGAAGCCGCCGCCGGAGGTGTCGCCGATCAGCGACCAGATCACGGCCGGGCCGTTGACGTCGGTTGCCGCCGCGGTGATGCCGACGGTCGAGCCGTTGGCAGCGCCTTCGGCGATCGTGTTGGTGCCGGCGTCGGCATCGACCGGGGTCGACGGTGCGGCGTCGTTGACGGCGATGGTGAAGCTCTGCGAGCTCGCCAGCGTGCCGTCGCTGGCCTGCGCGGTCACCGTATAAGAATGGGTCGGGCCGCTGCCCTCATAATCGATCTTGGTCGGGTCGGCGACGGTGATGACGCCGGTCGTCGGGTCGATGGTGAAGCCGCCGCCGGAGGTGTCGCCGATCAACGACCAGGTCACGGCCGGGCCGTTGACGTCGGTCGCGTGCGCGGTGATGCCGACCGCAGTGCCGGCAGCCGCGCCTTCGACAACGATGTTGGCGGCGGCGTCGCCGTCGACCGGCGTCGACGGCGCAACATCTGCGATGTTGATGGTGAAGGTCTGCGAGCTCGCCAGCGTGCCGTCGCTGGCTTGCGTGGTGACGGTGTAGCTGCCGCCCGAGCTTTCGAAATCGAGCTTGCTCGAATCGGCGACCGTGACGACGCCGGTTGCGGCATTGATGGTGAAGCCGCCGCCGGAGCTGTCGCCGATCAGCGAATAGGTCACGGCCGGACCGTTGATGTCGGTCGCCGACGCGGTGATGCCGACGGTCGAGCCGTTGGCTGCGCCTTCAATGACGGTGTTGGCGCCGGCGTCGGAGTCGACCGGGGTCGACGGCGCGACGTCGGTGACGGCGATCGTAAAGGTTTGCGAGCTCGCCGTCGTGCCGTCGCTGGCCTGCGCGGTGACGGTGTAGGAATGGGTCGGACCGCTGCTCTCGTAATCGAGCTTGCTGCCATCCGCGACGGTGATGACGCCGGTTGTCGCGTCGATGGTGAAGCCGCCGCCGGAGGTGTCGCCGATCAGCGAATAGGTCACGGGCGGGCCGTTGACGTCGATCGACGACGCCGTGACACCGACGGTCGAGCCGTTGGCCGCGCCTTCGGCGATCGCATTGGCGCTGGCGTCGCTGTCGACCGGGGTCGACGGCGGGGCTTCGGTGACGGCGATGGTGAAGGTCTGCGAGGTCGCAAGGGTGCCGTCGCTGGCCTGCGCGGTGACGGTATAGGCGTGGCCGGGCGCGCTTTCGTAATCGAGCTTGCTCGGGTCGGCGACGGTGATGACGCCCGTTGTCGCGTTGATGGTGAAGCCGCCGCCGGAAGTGTCGCCGGTCAGCGAATAGGTTACCGCCGGGCCGTTGATGTCGGTCGAGGATGCGGTGACGCCGACCGTGGTGCCGACGGCCGCGCCTTCGACGACGGTATTCGCGGCAGCATTGCTGTCGACCGGGGCCGCCGGCGCAACGTCGGTGACGTTGACGGTAAAGGTCTGCGTGCTGGTCTGCGTGCCGTCGCTGGCCTGCGCGGTGATCGTGTAGGCGTGGCCGGGCGCGGTTTCGAAATCGACCTTGGTGGGATCGGCGACGGTGACGACGCCGGTCGCGGCGTTGATGGTGAGGCCGTGGGCATCGCCGACCAGCGAATAGGTCACGGTGCCGCCATTGATGTCGGTGGCGTGCGCGGTGATGCCGACGGCGGTGCCGATGGCGGCGCCTTCGACCACTGTGTTGGTCGCGGCGTCAGAGTCGGTGGGAGCCGACGGCGGGGCGTCGGTCACGCCGATCGTGAAGGTTTGCGTCGTCGTGGTCGCGCCACTCGTCGCCTGCACCGTGATGGTGTAGGCGTGGCCCGGCGCGCTCTCGTAATCGAGCTTGTTCGGATCGGCGACGGTGACGACACCCGTCGTGGCATTGATGGTGAAGCCGCCGCCGGAGGTGTCGCCGGTCAGCGAATAGGTGGTTGCGGGGCCGTTCGGATCGACCGCGGAGGCGGTGATGCCGACCAGCGTATTGACGGCAGCGCCTTCGACGACGCTGTTGGCGGCGGCATTGACGTCGACCGGGGTGCTGACCGCCACGTCGTTGACGTTGATCGTGAAGCTCTGCGAGCTGACGCCGCCATGGCCGTCGCTGGCCTGGACCGTGATGGTGTAGGCGTGACCCGGCGCGGTCTCGAAGTCGATCTTGGTGGAATTGGCGACGGTGACGATGCCGGTGGTGGGATCGATCTTGAAGCCGCCATTGGAGGAATCCGATGTCAGCGAGTAGGTGACGCCGGGGCCGTTGACGTCGGCCGACGACGCGGTGATGCCGACCGAGGTGTTGACCGCGGCGCCCTCGTTGACGGCGTTGGCGGTGGCGTTGCCGTCGGTCGGTGTCGAGGGCGGCGCATTGCTGACCGCGATCGTGAAGCTCTGCGACGAGACGAAGATACCGTCGGTCGCCTGCACATTGACAACGTAGCTGCCGCCGGAGCTCTCGAAATCGACCTTGGAGGGATCGGCAATCGACACGACGCCGGTATTCGGATCGACCTTGAAGCCGCCATGCGAGGAATCGGACGCCAGCGAATAGGTGACCGGAAGACCGATCAGGCTGGTGGATTGCGCGGTGATGCCGACCGACGTACTGGCTGCGGCGCCCTCAACGACCGTGTTGGCGCCGGAATTGGCGTCGGTCGGAGGCGATAGGAAGCCGGGCACCGGCGGCCACGGCGTGCCGGGAGGACAGCCTAGGTAAAGATATTGCAGACCATACGTATTGACGAACGCCTGCGCGGCCGGATCCAGAATGATATTGCCGCTCGGATCGAGATGAAGCTCGGGGCGGGTTAAACCACCGATTGTATAGGCAGGTATGGTCGTCATGAGTACTCCCGCGATCGGCGTGAAAGCCGATCAACTAACTACAATTTTTGGGGACGACGAGGTGTGAAGCAGTTCACACGTTGAGGTTGACTACTTGCGATCCGAGATCGCACCGGTCTGCTCGCAATATGCGGACACCGCGACGGTTGCGGAGTCCCGACATCAGCAAGTTCAAATGCGCTTGCCATTACGTAATCGCTTCCACTCACTCACGCCGCGAGAAAGGCCCAATGAATGTTCGAGAAAAGCGCGGCGGCCAAGAAAATTTACCGGTTGGCAACCACGACCGTATTGTCGATGCTTCCGAGTGTCAATGTGTGTCCACGTGACACCGCGCCGTTAACCACGATTCGGCCATGCAGCGGGAGGTAGAGTGTGGGAACTCGACCATTTTTAATCTTGTGCGACCCCCGGTGGTTTCTGCGCCGCAGGCGGAATTGTCGTTGTGTGACGAACATGTGTCGGTGATTCGCCTTGTGATTGATTCCCGGCAAGCCGTCTGTGATCTCTCCTCACCCGAAAGGCCAGTGAATCTGTCCCTTCCTGTCGTCACGGCTTTGCGATCACGTCGTAAGGCTTTCAGATTGCGCAACTATTCGCTTGATCCGGCGGCCATCTTGAACAGACTGGGGGGCGGCTACATCTGTGACGTCCGCTGCCGCGACATTGCGGTGGTCCATCCGCGTTGAATCACCGCAAGTTCAATTGCGACTTTCGTAGCCCTGCACTGATCCTGGGGGAGAGGGAATTGAGTTCGATCGACAGAACGGGGCGTGTGGCTCCGGTGACCGGCGTCGAGCGTCATTCGCTTCGCCGCCATGCCTCGCGTGGCCCGTCGCTCAAGCCTTGGCTCGGCCTTGCGCCGATCGGGCTGCTGGCCGCGCTGGCGCTCGGCGGCTGCGACAACAAGAGCGCGCAATCGCAGGCCGCGCCTCCGCCGCCACCCGTGACCGTCGCGCAACCGGTCAAGCGCACCGTCACCGACTGGGACGAGTTCACCGGCCGCTTCGAGGCGATCGAGGAGGTTCAGGTCCGCGCCCGTGTCGGCGGCTTCGTCAACAGCGTCGAGTTCAAGGATGGTGCGATCGTCCACGCCGGCGATCTGCTCTACATTATCGACCCGCGGCCGTTCGAGGCGGTCGTGCTGCAGGCCGAAGGCCAGCTGGCCGACGCGCGCGCCAAGGGGGAGCTTGCCAAGCGCGATCTCGAGCGCGGGCTGAACCTCGTGCAGACCAGCGCGGTCTCGGAGCAAGTCGTCGATCAGCGACGTCAGGCGTTGCAGGCGGCACGCGCCGCCGAGACCCAGGCCGAGGGCACGCTGAAGGCCGCGCAGCTCAACGTCGAATTCACCCATGTGCTGGCGCCGATCACCGGCCGCGTCAGCCGGCATCTGGTCACTCCGGGCAATCTCGTGCAGGGCAGCGAGGGCGGCGCGACGCTGCTGACCTCGATCGTGTCGCTCGATCCGATCTACATCTATTTCGACGTCGACGAGGCGACCTATCAGCGCAATAGCAAGCTGTGGTTCGAAGGCAGGCGGCCGAGCTCGCGCGACACCGCGAACCCGGTGCAGGTGACGCTGACCGGCGAGACCAAGCCCTCGCATGAAGGCAAGATGGACTTCCTCGACAATCGGCTCGACGTCTCGACCGCGACGCTGCGCAGCCGCGCGATCATTCCGAACAAGGATCTGTCGGTCCTGCCCGGCCAGTTCGGCCGCGTCCGTATCATCGGCTCCTCGCCCTATGAGGCGCTGTTGATCCCGGACAGCGCTGTTGCCACCGACCAGTCGCGCAAGATCGTGTTCGTGGTCAAGGACGACAACACGGTGGAAGCAAGAGCGGTCACGCTCGGGCCGCTCGACGATGGCTTGCGCGTCGTCCGCGAAGGCCTCAAGGCGGAGGATCACGTGATCGTCGACGGCCTGCAGCGCGCCCGCGTCGGCGCCAAGGTGACGCCGAAGATGGCGCAGGCTCCGGCGGATTCCAAGCCCGCCGCAGGCGACAAGCCCGCGGCCGCTGACAAGCCCGCCTCAGGTGCCAAACCATGAATCTCGGCAGGCTCTCCATCAACCAGCCCATCCTCGCGATGGTGCTGTCGATCGTGCTGCTGATCGTCGGCGCGATCGCCTATCCGACGCTGCCGGTCTCGGAATATCCGCAAGTGGTGCCGCCGACCGTCGTCGTCACCACGCAATATCCGGGCGCCTCGGCGCAGACCGTGTCCGACACCGTCGCCGCGCCGATCGAGCAGGAGATCAACGGCGTCGAGGACATGCTGTATCTCTACAGCCAGGCGACGTCGAACGGCCAGCTCACCATCACAGCGACCTTCAAGCTCGGCACCGACCTCGACAAGGCCCAGGTGCTGGTGCAGAACCGCGTCGCGATCGCGCAGCCGCGGCTGCCCGAAGAGGTGCAGCGCAACGGCGTGACCACGCGCAAGAACTCGCCCGACATCCTGATGGTCGTGTTCATGCTGTCGCCCGATGACACGTTCGACCAGCTCTACATCTCCAACTACGCGCTGCTGCAGGTCCGCGACCAGCTGTTGCGGCTCGATGGCGTCGGCGACATCCAGATGTTCGGCGCGCGCGATTACTCGATGCGGCTGTGGCTCGATCCCGACCGGATCGCCAATCTCGGTCTGACCTCGACCGAGGTGCTGGCGGCGATCCGGGCGCAGAACCTGCAAATCGCCGGCGGCCAGATCGCCGAGCCGCCGATCGCCGATCGCGCATTCCAGCCGAACCTCGTCTTCACCGGCCGCCTCAAGGACATCAGGCAGTTCGAGGACATCGTGGTGAAGGCCGGCTCCGACGGCCGCACGGTACGTCTGCGCGACGTCGCCCGCGTCGAGCTCGGCGCGCTGTCCTACGCCACCAACAGCTTCCTGCTGCGCAAATCCGCGGTCGCCCTGCTGGTGACGCAACGGCCCGGATCGAACGCGCTCGCCACCGCCAAGAGCATCTCCGACACGATGGAGCGGATGAAGGCGAGTTTCCCGAAGGGGCTCGACTACAATATCGGCTACAACCCGACCGAATTCATCGCCCAATCGGTCCACGAGCTGATCAAGACGATCTACGAGGCCATGGCGCTCGTCGTCATCGTGGTGCTGGTGTTCCTGCAGGGATGGCGGCCTGCGATCATCCCGATCATCGCGATCCCGGTGTCGCTGGTCGGCACCTTCGCGGTGATGGCGGCGCTCGGCTTCTCGATCAACAATCTGACGCTGTTCGGCCTCGTGCTGGCGGTCGGCATCGTGGTCGACGACGCCATCGTGGTGGTCGAAAATGTCGAGCGGCATCTCGAGCACGGCATGAGCAGGCGCGACGCTGCGCTCAAGACCATGGAGGAGGTCGGCGGCGCGCTGGTCTCGATCGCGCTGGTGCTGTGCGCGGTGTTCGTGCCGACCGCCTTCCTCGGCGGCATTTCCGGGCAGTTCTTCCAGCAATTTGCGGTGACGATCGCGGTCGCGACCGCGATCTCCTGCTTCTGCTCGTTGACGCTGTCGCCGGCGCTGGCCTCGCAGATCCTGGTGCCGCATGAGGCGAAACGCCCGCCGGCGCGCTGGAACATCATCGCGCGCGGCTGGGACAGCTTCACCGCGCTGTTCAACCGCGTGTTTGACCGGCTCGCGCACGGCTATGCATCGGTGGCCGACTTCGTGATCCGGCATACGGTGGTGATGCTTGCGCTCTACCTCGTACTTATCGGCAGCGCCGGCTGGCTGCTCGCGACCACCTCGCAGGGCTTCATTCCGGCGCAGGACCGCGGCTACGTCATCATCTCGGCGCAGCTGCCGGGCGCCGCGTCGCTGGCGCGGACCACCGCTGTTGTGCGCGAGATCGAGCGGATTGCGCTGGATACGCCGGGCATCGTTCGCGTCGCGGCTTTCGCCGGCTTCTCCGGTGCGACGCGCACGCAGCAGGGTAACGCCGCGGCGCTGTTCCCGGTATTCGACGAGCCGGAGGCGCGCCTGAAGAAGGGGCTGACGGCGAACGCGATCACGGCCGAATTGCGCAAGCGTCTGTCGGTGATCCAGGGCGCCTTCATCATCGTCATTCCGCCGCCGGCCGTGCCCGGCATCGGCACCGGTGGTGGCTTCACCATCCGCGTCCAGGACCGGCAGGGGCGCGGACCCGAACTGCTGGCTTCCGCGACCGATGAACTGGTGACAGCCGCGCGCAAATCGCCGTCTCTCACGTCGGTGTTCTCGCCGTTCACCGCGAACACGCCGCAGCTGTTCGTCGACATTGATCGCGTCAAGGCGCAGAAGCTCGGGGTGCCGATCGCCAACATTAACGACACGATCCAGACCTATTTTGGTTCGACCTATGTCAACGACTTCAACCTGTTCGGCCGCACCTATCACGTTACCGCGCAAGCCGATCTGCCGTTCCGGAAAGACAGCCCCGATCTCGCAAGGCTGCGCACCCGCAACGTCGCCGGCGACATGGTGATGCTCGGCAGCATCGTGGACTTCAAGGACGTCTCGGGACCCGACCGCGTCGCGCGCTACAATCTGTACTCGGCGTCCGAACTGCAGGGTGAGCCGGCACCCGGCGTGAGCTCGACGACGGCGCTCAACACCATCAAGCAGCTCGCCGACCAGACATTGCCGAGTGGCTTTTCGTTCGAGTGGACCGACCTGTCCTATCAGCAGGTGACCGGCGCCAATGCCGGCCTCTACGTGTTCCCGATCTGCGTGCTGTTCGTCTATCTGGTGCTGGCCGCGCAATATGGCAGCTGGACATTGCCGTTCGCGGTGATCCTGATCGTGCCGATGTGCCTGTTCGCGGCCACGATCGGCGTGCGCCTGATGGGCCAGGACGTCAACATCCTGACCCAGATCGGCTTCGTGGTGCTGGTGGGGCTGGCCGCCAAGAACGCGATCCTGATCGTCGAGTTCGCACGCGACATCGAGCTCGAGGGGAGGTCGCGGCTGGACGCGGTGATCGAGGCCTGCCGGCTCCGTCTGCGGCCGATCCTGATGACCTCGTTCGCCTTCATCCTCGGCGTGCTGCCGCTGGTGGTATCGACCGGTTCGGGCTCGGAGATGCGGCAGGCGGTCGGCGTTGCCGTGTTCTTCGGCATGCTCGGCGTCACCCTGTTCGGCCTGATCTTCACGCCGATCTTCTACATGGTGGTGCGCAACCTCGCGGAAGGAAAGAACGAGGGCAAGCCGGCCGAGCCCAAGGCAACCGTGGCGGGTTGAGGGCGGCACCCAACGTTCCGCAGCAGCAAGTCCTTGCCCGTCATCCTGAGGAGCCTGCGAAGCAGGCGTCTCGAAGGATGCACGGCCACCGGCCGGGCCGTCGACCCTTCGAGACGCGCGTTCCGCGCTCCTCGGGGTGACGGGAAGCTAGCAAGTGCTGTCGACGCAGCCCATACTTTTGGCTGAGCGGAAAGAGATGGGCAGGCGTGGGGTTATAAAATAATGTCGCGCCGATTTTCCTGATAGAAACTGCTGGGAGAGCATAGAATGAAGTCCGGATTTTTGGCCGCGGTCGCGGCCTGCAGCCTGATGCTTGCGGCGCCGGCGATGGCCCAGGGCGTCAAGATCGGCATCCTGAACGATCAGTCCGGCGTCTATGCCGACTACGGCGGCAAATATTCGCTCGAAGCCGCGCGGATGGCGGTCGAGGATTTCGGCGGCGAGGTGCTGGGACAGAAGATCGAGATCGTTACCGCCGACCATCAGAACAAGCCGGATCTTGCGACCGCGATCGCGCGGCGCTGGTACGAGGTCGAGAACGTCGACATGATCACCGAGCTTACGACGTCGTCGGTCGCGCTCGCGGTGCAGGAGCTGTCGAAGGAAAAGAAGAAGATCGACATCGTGGTCGGCGCGGCGACCTCCCGTATCACCGGGGATGCCTGCACGCCCTACAGCTTCCACTGGGCCTATGACACCCGCGCGCTCGCGGTCGGAACCGGCGGTGCGCTGACAGAAGCCGGCGGCAACACCTGGTTCTTCCTGACCGCCGACTACGCCTTCGGCTACGCGCTGGAGAAGGACACCAGCGACATCGTCACCTCAAAGGGCGGCAAGGTGGTCGGCTCGGTCCGCGTGCCGCTCAATTCGTCGGACTTCTCGTCCTTCCTGCTGCAGGCGCAGAGCTCGAAGGCCAAGATCATCGGGCTCGCCAACGCCGGACTCGACACCACCAACTCGATCAAGCAGGCGGCCGAGTTCGGCATCGTGCGCGGCGGCCAGAAGCTTGCCGGCCTGTTGATGACGCTGTCGGAGGTGCACGGTCTCGGGCTCGAGGCGGCGCAGGGTCTCGTGCTCACCGAGGGCTTCTACTGGGACCACGACGACGCCTCGCGCGCCTTTAGCGAGCGCTTCTTCAAGCGCACCAGCCGGATGCCGAGCATGATCCATGCCGGCACCTATTCGGCGACGCTGAGCTATTTGAAGGCTGTGAAGGCCGCCGGCACCAAGGACAGCGAGGCGGTCGCCGCCAAGCTGAAGGAGCTGCCGGTCGATGACGCCTTCGCCAAGGGCAAGGTGCTCGCGAACGGCCGCATGGTGCACGACCTCTATCTGTTCGAGGTCAAGAAGCCCTCGGAGTCGAAGAAGCCGTGGGACTATTACAAGCAGATCGCCGTGGTGCCCGGCGACAAGGCCTTCTTCACCGCCAAGGAAAGCGGCTGCCCGCTGACCAAGTGAGGCGAATATCCACGGGTGGTGTCGTCCTGGCGAAAGCCAGGACCCATTACCCAGATTGGATGTTGTTGCACCACGCTGTGGCCATCAGATTGCCCATAACCACGCTCTGTGGTTATGGGTCCTGGCTTTCGCCAGGACGACGGTAGTGGTTATGGCGCGACCGCGCCTTCAATGCGCCAGCCGCCACACCGCGCCGCCGATCGCGCCAACCCAGAGGATGACGCAGGCGAGCGCCTGGATGGCGAAGCCGGGGCTGCGTTTCGCCACCGCTTCGCGATAGCCGATGAAATAGACGATGCGGCCGATCACCCAGATCGTGCCGACCGCCGCCGCGGCGGCATCGCCGACATAGACCGCGAACAGCCAGAGCGACGGCAGGAAGATCGGCATCCATTCCAGCGTGTTCATCTGGATGCGGTAGATGCGCTCGAAATCCGGATTTCCCGTGATCGCCGGCAGCTTGACCCCGTAGACCGCGCGGGCGCGGGCGACCTGCAGCGCGAAGAAGAAGTGCAGCGCGACCGCAAGGCAGGTGACGATGGCGGTGTAGTGGTACATGTCAGGCGTGTCCTCTTTCCATTGGCCCCGATGTCATGACGGGACAGCGAAGCCCGGTGTGACATGCGGCCTTGCTTTACCTCTCCTCGCGCGCGGGGAGAGGTCGGAACGCATCGTCAGATGCGTTCCGGGTGAGGGGGGACCTCGGCGAGACCAACTGTCACCGAGTACGCGGAGACGGCCCCTCACCCCAACCCTCTCCCCGTAAGAACGGGGCGAGGGAGCACAGTTATGCCGCGGCCCCATTCGGACCAATTCCGTCACGTCCTAGTACCCCGTCATCTCAAGATAGCCGATTCCGGCGTGGCTGCCTGAGAAGCGGATCGGGCCTTCCCAGTACGGGAAGCTGGTTCCCATCCAGCTCCGTGCATTGAGCGGCGTGGTCTCGATGGCAAGGCCGCGTGCGGGCAGGCTGACGCGCCATGACGTCGGCAGCTTGCGGCCGTCGATCTCGGTGGTCGCGAGCGGCGCGATGCTGTTGCCGCTGGCGGCGATCTCGGCCGAGCGGCCGTCCGGCGTGATCCAGTTGCCGAACAGGTTTTCGCGGCCGTCCTTCTGGCGCAGCCGGTACAGCATCAGCTTCTCGTCGCCGGGCAGATGCAGCGAGAACCAGTCCCAGCCGGTCTGATCGGCCGCCAATGGCTGGCTGCTCCATTCGCGATCCATCCACGCCGAGCCCGTGACGTCGACCGGTCTGTCGTCGATTACGATGCGGCCGGACGCCTTGTAGAACGGCTGGCTGTAGTAATAGGAGGCTTGCCCGCGATCCGACTTGCGGCTGTAGCCGCGGTCGCCCTGCAGCACCAGCGCGCGGTCGGCCTCGAGCCGCAGCGCGGTGCTGAAGTCGGCGGCGGAGGCCTTGAGCTCGAGCGGTGCGACGCGCTGAGCATCGAACGCGTCGCGCCCGCGCAGCTCCCAGGCGTCGATCCAGGCGCGGAACGGCGTGGCTTCGACAGCGGCCTGCCCGACGCCGCCGCGGGCAAAGGTTTCGCTGAAGCGGTGCGTGCCGGCGCTGGTCACGGCGGCGTGGCCCATCCAGAGCTGCTGATTGGCCCAGCCCTCGGCCGGTCCGCCCGCTTTCATCGCTTGGCGGAACAGCGTCCATTGTGCGCCATAGGCCGCGCCGCTCGTGTCGGACAGGTTGGCGGTCACGTACCACCATTCGATCCGGAATTCCGGATGCGGGCCGTGGTCCGCGGGGAACGTGAATGGCTTGCCCGGCGTGACGGCGGCAAATCCTTCCGCGGTCTCGCCGAGCCCGGCGAAGCCCTGCGCGAACGTCTTGCCGCCGAGCGCCAGCCCCAGCGTACCGCCGGCAAAGGCGCGACGGGTGATGGTGCCGCTAGCGCTCATTGACAAAGATCCTGATCAGGCTGGCGGGCTGCATGCGCGCCAGCCTCGCGACCGGAAGCGCCGCGGCACAGAATGCGGCGGCCAGCGCCACCGCGAGCAGCTCGATCAGCTGCAGCGGGAAAATGTGGAACGGCAGCCGCCAGCCGAACGCCTTGACGTTGACGATCGCAAGCAGGCACCACGCCACCAGCAGGCCAAGCGGCAGCGCAAACAGCGCGGTGATCAGCGCGACCGCCATGGTCTTCAACAGTTCGAGCGCGGCGAGCCGCCGCCGGGTCAGGCCGATCGCCCACAGCGGCGCCAGCTGCGGCAGCCGCGAATTGGCCAGCGTGAGCAGGCTGGTCAAAAGCGCAATGCCGGCGACGCCGAGCGTGAAGGCGTTGAGCGCGGCGGTCACCGAGAAGGTGCGGTTGAAGACCCGCTTCGATTCCGTTTTCATCCTGGCCTGGTCGGCGATGTTGCGATCATCGAGACCGAATTTCTCCTGTAGCGCGGTGATCAGCGGTGCGATCTTATCCGGTGCCACGCGGAGGCCCATCCGTGTCATTGGTGTCTGCGGGAAGCGCCGGGTCAGCGCGGCGAAGTTGACCGCGATCTGGCCCTTGGGGTTGCCGTAATCGGCATAGATGCCGACGATCTCGAGCGGCCAGTTGCCGCCGGGGGCGGGTACCTCGATATGATCGCCGATCGCCAGCTTCATCCGCCGCGACAGCTGCTCGCTGACGAGGCAGGTGTCGCCGGGCCGCAGCCGAACCCACGCATTTGCGACGCTTTCGAGCAACGGCCAGCTGTCGTGATAGGTGGCGTGGTCGGGCAGGCCGAGCACCTCGATCGGCGCGCCGTCGAGCTGGGTGTCGGCGCGGCCGCCGGGCAGGATGGCCTGAACCTCGGGCCGATCGCGCAGCCAGGCCTTGATCTCCTTTGCCTGCTGATCGCTGGCGGCGCTGATGTAAACGTCGGCGGCGAGCCTTCCGTCGAGCCAGACCAGGAAGGTGCGGTTGAAACTTTCCACCATGGTGCCGACGCCGACATTGACCGCGAGCGCAAGCAGCAGCGCCATCAGCGCCAGCGACAGTCCCGACAATTGCTGGCGGCTGTCGGCCCAGAACCAGATGCCGACCGGCGCCCGCGCGCTGCGCTGCCCGAAGGCCAGCGCAATCTGCAGGACCATCGGCAGGATCAGCGCCGCGCCGAGCATCAGCGCGGCGAGCACGGCGAAGCCCGCGATCAGGGAATCGCCGAACCAGATCAGGCCCGCGGCGACCGCAAACACCGCGAGTGCCGCCGCGCTCTGGAGCAGCAGCCAGCGCCGCTGCGCCTGCTGCCAGGCCTGCGGCTGCGCCGTCGCCAGCACCGGCATCCGGATCGCCTTGGCAAGGCTCGCAGCCGCCGCGGCGAGCGCGCCAAGAATGCTGATAGCGATGCCGGCGAACCACCAGGCGGGTTTAAGCGAAAGCTGTCCGGGAATCTGCGCGCCATAGAGCCCGCGCAGCGAGGCCGCGACATCCGGCAGCAAGGCAGCCGCAACGAAGTAGCCGCAGACGAGGCCGATGAGGCCGGCGACCAGCGCCAGCGACACCAGCTCGATCACCAGCACGGTGTTGAGCATTCGCGCCGAGAGGCCACAGGCGCGCAGTGTGCGCAGCATCGGCAGCCGCTGCTCGAAGGCGAGGCCGATCGCGGAGTTGACGATGAACAGGCCGACGAAGAACGACAGCAGCCCGAACGCGGTGAGGTTGAGATGGAAGCTGTCGGTGAGGCGTTCGAGGTCGCTCTCCGCGCTCGGCTCGACCAGGCGGAGCTTGTCACCCGCCACGTTTTCGAACGCTGTGTGCGGCGCTTTGGACTTGCCGACGAGCAGGCGCGAGACCTGGCCGGGCACTTTGAGGATGTCCTGCGCGATGCCGATATCGACGATCAGTGCGCCGGGCGCGAGCTCGGCCTGCACGCGCAGCGGCGGCAAGCTCATGCCGTTGGCCTGCGGCCGCTCGCCTTCCTTGAGGCCGAGATCGCGCAGCGTTTCGCCCGCCACCAGCATTTCGCCCGGCGGCGTGACGAAGGACTGCAGGCTGCCGCGTCCGACCGCCGGCGCGTTGCCGACCTCGGACGGCAGCGTCACCGGCTCGACGCCGAGCAGGCGGAAGCTGCGCCCGTCGATCTGGACCCGGCCCTCCAGCATCGGCGACACCGGCCAGCCGGCACGGCGCAGATCGACGAACAGTTGTTGCGGGAGGGTCGCGCTGTCCCTGGCGACCAGCATTGCAGTCCGCGATCCGCCGAAGGTCGCGGCGGCGCGGTCATAGGCGATGCGCGCCTGCTGGTTCAGCGCCTGCACGCCGCTCCATAGCGCGGTGGCCGAGATCAGTCCGATCAAGAGCGTTGCGAGCTGCATCGGATGCCGCCGCCAGTGGCTGAGCAGCACCGCGAGGATCCACAGCGCGCGCCTCATGCGACGATCCCGGCATGCAGGGTGATCTGGCGGTCGAGCGTCGCCGCGAGCCGCGCGCTATGCGTGACCATCAGGAAGCCGCAGCCGGTGCGGGTCACCAGATCGCGTGCCAGCGCCAGCACCTCGTCGGCGGTGTCCTCGTCGAGATTGCCGGTCGGCTCGTCGGCGAGCAGCAACAGCGGCTTTGGCGCCAGCGCGCGGCCGATCGCGACGCGCTGCTGCTGGCCGCCGGACAGTTGCTCGGGATAGCGCTTCAGCAGCTGCTTCAGCCCAAGGCGCTCGACCAGTTCGTCGTGCCAGACGGCGTCATGCCGTCCGGCGATGCGCGACTGAAACACGAGATTGTCCGCGACCGTCAGGCTCGGGATCAAATTGAACTGCTGGAACACGAGGCCGAGCCGGTTGCGGCGCAATTCGGCACGACCGGCGTCGCTGAGGTGGGAGACGACGGTGTCGGCGAGAGCGATCTCGCCGCTATCGGCGGCATCGAGCCCCGCGATCAGATGCAGCAGCGTGCTCTTGCCGCTGCCGGATTCGCCTGATAGCGCCACGCTCTCGCCGGTCGCAACGGCAAGGTCGACGCCGCGCAGCACAGCGACGTCTTCCCCGGCAGAACGGTAACTCTTGGTCAGGCCGGTGACGCGAAGCACCGCGGCGGTCTGGTCAGATGAAGCGATGGCTGGGCCTCATTGCGGCTTCTGGTATTTCAGGACGAACTCGTCGATCGGCACCGGTGCCTTGAAGACGGGAATGTCCTTGGGGTCCTCCGCATGATGCAGGAAATCGCCCTCGGCCACCAGCTTGAAGCCCGCCGCCTCGATCTCCTGCTTCAAGGTGCTCTCCTCGATCCGGTGCAGCGTCTTGGCGACACCGGTGCCTGCGCCCGTCTTGGCCGAGTGATCCGCGATCACGAGCAAGCCGCCCGGCTTGAGCGCGGCGAACATCTTCTTGTTCATCGCGGCGCGGTCGACAGGCAGATAGGTGATGTCGTGATAGAAAAAGAAGAAGGTGATCATGTCGAGGTCCTTGACCTCGGGCGGGATCGGGTCGTCATAGTCCCGCACCACATGGACCACGTTCTTCATCGCCGGCGCCTTGGCGCGGGTGTCGAACTTGTCCTTGACGAAGCGCTCGAGCACGGTCGCGGAATCCTGTGCGTAGACCTTGCCCGACGGGGCGACGGTGCGCGCCAACAGTTCGGTGCTGTAGCCGGCGCTCGCCGCCATGTCGAGGATCGTCATACCCGGCTTGACGCCGGCAAAGGTGAGCATCTTGGCCGGCTGCCGGCGCTGGTCGACCTGACGATCCGCATCGCTGCGATCGGGTGCGGCGACGATCGCGGCGTAGTCGGGATTGGCGGCGTCTTCCGCGCGAACTTGAGGCGCGGCAAGCAGCGCGGCGGACATAAGTGCAGCGCAAGCGGTGGCACGTAGGATCAATCTGTTCATGAAATAACCCCGGGAGCTTTTCGTTGGCCCTGAACATAGCAGTCGGGACATGACAGTTAACCGCTCCACTGGCGCGACCGACGCGATCGTGATCGGGCCGTTAGAAGCGCTCCGGGGCGCACAACCCCGAGGAAATGCGGTGTTGCGTTGCACGGCGAGGCGTGGCTAGCATCGCCGGACGGGGCCGATTTACGAAGCCAAAACGAAACGACGGGGAGCCGGACATGACGACGCAAGCGACGTCCAAGAGGACGTCAGAGGGGCTGTCAAAGGGGACGCCGAAGGGCGCCTGGCAAATCACCTTCCTTCTATTCCTGTTCATGGTGGTGAACTTTGCCGACAAGATCGTGGTCGGGCTCGCCGGCGTGCCGATCAAGAAGGAAATGGGCCTCACCCAGGAGCAGTTCGGCGATCTCGGCTCGTCATTCTTCCTCTTGTTCTCGATCTCGGCGATCGTGGTCGGCTTCATCGTCAACCGCGTCGCCACTCGCTGGGTGCTGCTGATCCTGGCGGTGATCTGGTCGCTGGCGCAGTTTCCGATGGTCGGCACCGTCAGCTTCACGACGCTGGTGATCTGCCGCATCATCCTCGGCGCCGGCGAGGGGCCGGCGTTCTCGGTCGCGGCGCACGCGATCTACAAATGGTTTCCGGACGAGAAGCGTACGCTGCCGACCGCGATCCTGTCGCAGGGCTCCGCGTTCGGCGTGATCCTCGCGGTGCCCGCGCTGAACTGGATCATCGTCAATCACAGCTGGCATCACGCCTTCGGCGCGCTCGGCATCGTCGGCCTGATCTGGGCGGTCGCCTGGTTCGCGCTCGGCAAGGAAGGGCCGCTGGTGTCGACGTCTGCCGTGACGGCTGACGAGCCGCGGATTCCGTATTGGAAGCTGTTGACCTCACGCACCTTCATCGGCTGCGTGGTGGCAACCTTCGGCGCCTATTGGGCGCTGTCGCTCGGGCTCACCTGGTTCACGTCCTTCATCATCGAGGGGCTCGGCTTCTCGCAGCACCAGGCCGGCTTCGTCTCGATCCTGCCCTGGATCTTCGGCGCGACGATCGTGCTGCTGACCGGCTGGATCTCGCAGCTGATGCTGACGCGCGGCTTCACCACTCGCGGTGCGCGCGGCGTGCTCGGCTCGGTGCCGCTGATCTTCGGCGGCGCCATCCTTGCGATGCTGCCCTATGCGCCGCCCGGCGGGATCATGATCGCGCTGCTGGTGATCGGCTCCGGCCTGTGCGGCTCGATCTACGTGGTGTGCCCGCCAATGCTCGGCGAGTTCACGCCGGTGTCGCAGCGCGGCGCGATCATCGCGATCTACGGCGCGCTCTACACGATCTCGGGCATCCTGGCGCCGATGGTGATGGGCAATGTGATCCAGCACGCGGCAACGCCGATGGCCGGTTACATGTCCGGCTTCACTATCAACGCGGCGATCATGGCCGGCTCCGGCCTGCTCGGATTGCTGCTGCTGTGGCCGAACAGCGAGCGGGCGCGGCTGACCGGCACGTCGCAGCCGGCGGGCACGATCAAAGGCGCGATGTCGCCGACGTAAGGGGCGCACCTCTGGCAACTCGCTCCACTTCGCCTCTCCCCTTGTGGGAGAGGCCGGATTTCGCGCGTCAGCGGGAAATCCGGGTGAGGGGTCTGCCTCCGCGAGCTCCGTCCCTCGAGAGACCGCAACCCCTCACCCGGATCGCATTGCGCTCCGCTGCATGCGATCCGGCCTCTCCCACAAGGGGAGAGGCAGGAGTCCTGTAGCCCGGATCGCTGCGTCTCTCAATTCATCCCCTGCGCGCCGCGCACCAGTCTGCCCGGGCGTGCGCCGGTGGCCTTGCCCTCGCGCTGGGTCACGATGCCCGACACGATGGTGGCGTCATAGCCGTCGACCTGCTGCAGGAGGCGGCGGCCGCCGACCGGCAGGTCGTAATGCACCTTCGGAGGGTGCAAATGCAGCCGGTCGTAATCGATCACGTTGACGTCGGCCTTGAAGCCAGGAGCGATCACCCCGCGATCATACAGACCGACCGACAGCGCGGTCTTGCGCGACTGCGCCGCGACCACGAACGGGATCGAGAGCTTCTCGCCGCGGCTGCGGTCGCGCGTCCAGTGCGTCAAGAGATAGGTCGGGAAGCTGGCATCGCAGATGATGCCGCAATGCGCGCCGCCGTCGGACAGGCCGGGCACGGCACTGGGCTCGCGCAGCATCTCATGCACGGCGTCGAGATTGCCGTCGGCGTAATTCAGGAACGGCACATAGAGCATGCCGCGACCCTCGTCGGTCAGCATCGCGTCATAGGCAAGCTCTTCCGGCTGACGGCCCTGGCGCCGCGCCTGCGGCCCGAGCGCGTTTTCCGGCGGCTGCTCATAGTTCGGCGGATTACCCAAGAGATACATCTTGTCGTAGTTCGGCCGGAAGAACAGCGGATCGTCGGTCGCCGTCGCGCTCTCGCTCAGGATCGCCGCGCGCACCTCGGGTCGGCGCAGATGCGCGAGCCGCTCGGCCAGCGGCAGCCTGGCGATCTCGCGATAGCTCGGATGGGTCTGGAACGGGTTGCGCGACAATTCGAGCCCAAGCAGCAGCCCGACCGGCCGTGCCGCGATCTGGGTCGTGATCGAGAGGCCGCGGACGGCGGCTTCGTTGATGGTGTCCATGGTCTGCCGCCAGCGCCGCGGCGCCTTGTCGGCCTGGGCGACCGAAAAAGAGATCGGGCACCTTGTGTTCTCGGCGACCCGCAGCATCATCGGCAGGTCCTCGTGCACGGTGCTCTGGTCGAGCACGAATTGCAGCACGCTGCGGCCGACGCCGTGCATCGCGCCGGCGATCGCGGTCAGTTCATCCTCGCCGGCTTTCAGCGTCGGCGTGTAGTCGCCGGTCGAGGTGCGGTGATTGAGCGTGCGCGAGGTCGAGAAACCCAGCGCGCCCGCCCGCACCGCGTCGCCGGCGAGCGCCGCCATCGCCTTGTTGTCCTCGGCCGTTGCGGGATCGCGGCGCGCGCCGCGCTCGCCCATCACATAGACCCGCAGCGCCGCATGCGGCAGCTGCGCGCCGATGTCCATGTCGAAATTGCGCTTCGACAGCCACTCCATGTAGTCGGGGAAGCTCTCCCACGCCCAGGGAATGCCGGCGGAGAGCACCGGCTCCGGAATGTCTTCGACGCCTTCCATCAGCTGGATCAGCCTGGTGTGGTCGCTCGGCCGGCACGGCGCGAAGCCGACGCCGCAATTGCCCATGATCGCCGTGGTGACGCCGTTCTGCGACGACGGCGTGATGTCCTGGCTCCAGGTCACCTGGCCGTCGTAATGGGTGTGGACGTCGACGAAGCCGGGCGCCACCAGCTTGCCGCGGGCGTCGATCTCTTCCTTGCCCTTTGCCGAGACCTTGCCGACTTCGGTGATCTTGCCGCCTGTGATCGCGACATCGGCTTCATAGAGGTCGCCGCCCTTGCCGTCGGCGATGGTGCCGCCGCGGATCACGAGGTCTGGGGTCGAGGTCATGGCATTTCATCCCGAGGCTGTTTTTGGTTGACGGCATCATGGGTCAGCCCCTGATGCTGTCAACCAGCGCCGATGAAGCTCTGGGATGCGTTGATGCTGATTTGCCAGCTGGGATCGAACGTTGCCGCCCGGCGGAAATTTGTTCCGCCGGGCAAATCGCCGCGAACCTAGCGCGCGCCGAAGAACGCTGTCTTCTGGGTCTCTTCGGCCTGCAGCCTGGCGCGGACGCGCATCAGGTCCTTCCAGCCGATATAGCCGACGAGGCGCTGATCCTCGCGCGAGATCACAGGCAGATGCGAGACGTTGACCTGCATCAGGCGGTCGGCGAGCCGGTCGAGATATTCGTCGGGATAGGCGACGGTGATCTTGCTGCCGGCCAGCAGCTGCTTGAGCGTCGCGGTGCGATGCTTGCCGGCGCGGCGCCAGCGCAGCACGGACGGCGGGTCGATCACCCCGAGCACGTGATGGTTGGCGTCGACGACGGGAAAGCTGGGGTGAGCTGTCTTCGGGTTAGTCAGGAAGGCGGCCGCGCCGTGCAGCGTCATGGTGTCGGCGACGGTCTCGACCGCCTTGGTCATGACGTCGCGCACGCGGGTCAGCGCGAACGGATCGACACGGTACTCGCGCACCAGATGATGGCCGCGCCGAGCCACCTTCTCGGTCAGGATCGAGCGCCGCATCAAAAGCACCGTGACGCCGTGCGCGGTGCCGCAGGCTGCGATCAGCGGCAGCAGCACATGGGTGTTGCCGGTGAGTTCGACGGCGAAGAAGGTCGCGGTCAGCGGCGAGCGCATCGTGCCGCCCATTGTCGCCGCCATCGCCAGCAACGCCCAGAAGCCGGGGCTCGCCGGCGGCAGATAGCCGCTCAGCGCCGTTCCCATCGCGCCGCCCATGATGAGCAGCGGCGCCAGCACGCCGCCCGACGTGCCCGAGCCGAGCGCGACCGACCAGATCACGGCCTTCACCACGAGCAGCAGCAGCGCGGCCTTCAGCACCACATCGCCTTGTAACATCGACGCGAGGTTGTCGTAGCCGACGCCGAGCGCCTGCGGCTCGATCAAGCCGCCGAGGCCGACCACCAGGCCGCCGATCAGCGGGCACCACATCCAGTGGATCGGCAGTTTGAGGAAGATGTCCTCGCAGCCATAAACCAGCTGGGTGAGCACGCCCGACAGCAGGCCGGAGAGGATCCCGATCAGGATCCAGGCGCCGAGCTGCAGCACCGAAATGTCGACGCCGCCGGTGAACGGAAACAGCGGCGCGGGCATGTGCAGGAAGGTGCGCCCGACCGCTGCCACCACGGCGGCGACGGTGACGGGAATGAAGCTGCGCGGCGTCCATTCGAACAGCAACAGTTCGACCGCGAGCATGATCGCGGCGATCGGCGTTCCGAACACGGTGGTCATGCCGGCTGCGGCGCCCGCCACCAGCAGGGTCTTGCGCTCGTTGTCGCTGACCGGGAGCATCTGCGCGATCAGCGAGCCGATCGCGCCGCCGGTCATGATGATCGGGCCCTCGGCGCCGAACGGGCCGCCGGTGCCGATCGACACCGCCGACGACAACGGCTTCAGGATCGCCACCTTGGGGTCGAGCCGGGAACGGCCGAGCAAGATCGCCTCGATGGCTTCCGGAATGCCGTGGCCGCGGATCTTCTCGCTGCCGAAACGCGCCATCAGCCCGATGATGAGCGAGCCCGCGACCGGCACCAGCACGGTCCAGAGCCCGAGCGGCGAATCCTGCAATTTCAGGTCGGCGAAGCTGAACTGGCCGAAATAGGCGATGTTGGTGGCAAGCTTGATCAGCTGCAGCAGTCCCGCCCCGGCCAGCACGCCTGCGGCGGAGACAAACACGGCGATCGCCGAGATCACCACGACGCGCGGATCGGTCGTGAAGTCGCTCAGGAGGTGGCTGGCCTTCTCGCCGATTTTGGCAGTGTTTGGGGCGGTGTTCGTGGCGGAGACGCTCGATTTGGTGGAAATGACGCTCATTGGTGGCGTAAGGCTCGGGTGAAGTGGACGCGGCGTCATATCGCATTGCGATATAATTACAAGCGGGAGACATCGAATGGCACCGTCGAAATCGCCGAGGCAGGACCAGAAGCGGGTTCCCAGCCAGGGCGATTACGAAACGCTGTCGCAATTTCGCTATCTGATCCGCCGGTTTCTGGAGTTCAGCCAGGACGCCGCGAAGGCCGCAGGCCTGACACCGCGGCAGCATCAGGCATTGCTGGCGATCCGGAGGTATCCGGGGGGCGGGCCGGTTGCGGTCGGTGATCTGGCCGAACGGCTGCGGCTTCGTCACCACACCACGGTCGAACTGGTCGACCGGCTGTCCGAGGCCGGACTGGTCGAGCGCGTGCTCGATCCCGCCGACCAGCGGCGGGTGCTGCTGAAATTAACCGGCCTTGCGGCCGATCATCTCGCCGAATTGTCGGCGGTCCATCTCGATGAGCTGTCGCGCATCGAGCCGCTCCTGAAGCAGGTGCTGTCGCGACGGTCGGAGTGAGCGCGCTGCGTGCGCAACGTTTCGCGTTTCAGGCGCGCGGGCTGGCGGTCTCGGCCTCGTATCCCGAAGCCTGCGGCTTGCGCTCGGTGACGAGGGCAAGCAGCACGGTCAGCACCATGAACACCACGGAGGCGCCGAACACCCAGTGCGGCATGTGCTGGTCCATGATCCAGCCGAACAGCAGCGGGCTGACGATGCCGCCGAAGTTGAAACCGGTGGAGACGATGCCGAAGGCGCGGCCGGCGGCGCCGGGCGGCGCGGCGTTGCGCACCATCATGTCGCGGGACGGCGCGATCACGCCGCCGAGGAATCCGGCAAGCCCCATCGCCAGCGTGAGCGCCACCGGCGGCAGGTTGAGCAGCGCAATCAGCAGCACGAGGGCGGCGTTGACCGCGAAGCAGCCCGCAGCGACCTGGCTGTGGCGGTGGGTCCAGTCGGCGAGGTAGCCGCCGGCGAGCACGCCGGCCGCGCTGGCGCCGAGGAATGCGGTCAGCGCGATATTGGCCGTCGAGAACGATGCGCCGTAGCCGCCCATCAGTGCGACCACGCCGAAATTGTTGATGCCCGAGGTCGACAGGCTGAGCAGCGTGAAGAAGGCCGTCAGCACCATCAGCGCCGGTGTGATCACGCTGGCCTTTGGTGCCGCATCGTCCTTTGACTTGTTCTTGTTGGCGCCGGCATCGGGAATGCCGAGCACGATCAGGAACAGCGCCACCAGCGGCCCGACCGCACCGGCGACGATCAGCGCGCCGAGGCCGCCGATCGAGGCCACGAGCGCCGCCATGATCGCGGGCGCCACCGCGCCGCCGAGGAATCCGGCGAAGGTGTGGATCGAGAAGGCGCGGCCCATCCGCGCCTCGTCCATATGCGCCGAGAGGATCGCGTAGTCAGCCGGATGATAGACGCTGTTGGCGAGGCCCAGCAGCACCGCGCAGACGATCAGCGACGTATAGCTGAGATGCAGGCCGAGCCCGATCAGCGCGCAACCGCCGACCGTCAGCCCGATGAGGAGGATCTTGCGCGCGCCGATGTGGTCGGCGAGGTAGCCGATCGGCGCCTGGGTCAGCCCGGAGACCACTGCGAACACCGTCAGCGCCAGGCCGAGCTCGACATAGCCGACGCCGAGCTGCTGCTTCAGGAACGGGAACAACATCGGCAGCACGAAGATATGGAAATGGCTGACCCAATGGGCGACCGAAATCCCCGTCAGCGTGCGCAGCGCACTGTCGGCTTTCGCTTGCTGCGGTGCGGCCAGAACGTCGACCATGTCGTCGAAAACCCCAGTTCCATAGCGTTTTCAAGCGAAGTGGGTACCGGTTCGCGTGAAGAAAACGCGTCAAACAAAATGCCCGGCAGGGCCCGCCGAAAATAGAGATTGGCCGCTAATTGTCTATGAACGCGGGCGCATGGCTGCCCCCGGCGCTGGCGTGCCGGATCGACACATGCGGCATTAAATGCGGCGACAAAGCACGGCGGCACGGCGATGATCGGCCATGATCGACGCCAAAAAGCAGCTCCGCGTGCTGGTGTCGGAGGGCTCCAGCACCTCCGGCCGCGAGGCGATCACGATCCTGGGCCTGGCCGGCCATCACGTCGAGGTTTGCGACCCCTCGCGCTGGTGCCTGGCGCGCTACTCGCGCTTTGTCCGCAAATACCACCATTGTCCGCCGCTGCGGTCGGATCCGGCCGGCTTCCTGCGCTTCGTCGAGCGCCTGTTGGCGTCGCGGCATTTCGATGTGCTGCTGCCGACCCATGAACAGGGATTTCTGTTCGCCCGCGCCGCGGCGGGGCTGGCCTCACGTACCGGCCTCGCGCTGCCGGATTTCGCCAGCTATCGCGCCGTGCACAGCAAGGCCGGCTTCAGCCGCCTGCTCGACCGGCTCGGCCTGCCGCAGCCGCCGACCCGGATCGTGAATTCGGCCGAGGAGCTGCGCGAGGCGGTGCGGTTTCCATCCGTTGTCAAAACGTCGGTCGGCACCGCCAGCCGCGGTGTCTGGTTCGTGCGCGACGCTGGTGATCTCAATCGCGCGCTCTACGACCTCGAATCCTCAGGCGATCTTGCCGGCGAGGTGCTGGCGCAGGATCTGGTCACCGGCACGGTCGAGAAGGCGCAGTCGGTGTTCTGCCACGGCACGCTCGTCGGCTTCCATGCCTACCGCCAGATTGCGGCCGGTGTCGGCGGCGGCGAGGCGATCAAGGAGAGTGTGAGCCGGCCGGCGATCCGCGCCGGCCTCGAGACCATCGGCGCGCATCTTCGTTGGCACGGTGCGCTCTCGGTCGACGTCATCATGCCGCTCGACAGCGCGACGCCGCTGTTGATCGACTGCAACCCGCGGCTGGTCGAGCCGATGAACGCCTTTCAGTCGGGCGTCGATCTGGTCGACCTGCTGCTGCGCGTCTCGCGCGGCGAAACGCCGGCGCCGCTGGCCGAGGGGCGCGCCGGGGTGCGGACGCATCTGGCGATGCAGGCGCTGCTCGGCAGTGCGTCGCGCGATGGTACGCGGCGTGACCTGATCCGGGAATGCGGCCGCATCGCCGCGGGCGAAGGGCACTATCGGGGAAGCAGCGAAGAGCTGACGCCGGTGCGGCTCGACTGGCTCAGCGCTGTGCCGCTTGCGATGACGACAGTGCTGCTGCTGGCATCACCGCAGATCGCCTCATCGCTGGCGCGCGGCGGCTTTGGCGCGCATCTGCTCGATCGCGGCAGCATCAAGGCGATCGAGAATGGCGATTTCCGCTAGGATCCCTCCAGCGCGAATTCACCGCACGATCTTGTCTGCGCGCTTCAAGAGCTCCGGTGGAATCTCGACGCCCACGGCCTGGGCCGCCTGGAGATTGAATATCAGCTCTCGCTTGGTGACGACGCCGACTGGCAGGTCGCCCGGCTTCGCGCCCTTGAAAATCTTGTCGGCGAATGTCGCAAACTCGCGCCATGTATCGGCGACGTTGGCCCCATAAGTAATCACCCCGCCGGCGTCCGCCTGGCCGCCGGGAAACATTGCCGGCAAGCGGTTTTTGATGGCCAGTTCACCGACTCGTTTTCGATTGCTCCAGGGCACCGGCACTTCAAGGACCAGCAGCGCCTGCGCGCGCTCCTTTGCCATCCCGGCAATCGCGGCCTCCAGATCGTCTGCACCCTTGACCTTCACGATTTGCGGCTCCACCCCCTGGGCCTTGGCTGCGGCCTCGTTGGCACGATCAATCGGGGCGAGCCCGCGTTCATCCGCGCCGGGGATCGTTTGATCACTGAGAATCGCAACGCGCTTGATCCCGGGGAATGCCTCCTTCAGAAGCTTGAACTGGTCGCTGGCCTGCTGCGGATCGAGGTTGGTGAGGCCCGTGACATTGCCTCCCGGTTTTTCCATCGAGGCGACAAGCTTCAACGCGACCGGATCGGTGACGATCGCAAAGATCACCGGGATCGTCGACGTGGCTTTCTGCGACGCGACCGACGCCGGGCCGCCGAGTGCGAGGATGACATCCACATTCGCGTCGACCAGCTCCGAGGCGAGGCCCGGAAGGCGCTCGAGCTTCGATTCGGCAAATCGCGGTTCGATGACGATGTCGCGTCCTTCGAGATAGCCGCGCTCGGCGAAGTCGCTCAGAAGGTTTTTCTTGATGGAGTCGAACAGCGGCGACGGGCTGCCGTTGACGAGGATTCCTACTTTCCTGGGGGCCTGTTGCGCATCGGACGGGTCGCACATCGACGCGATCATGCAGAAGACCGTGAGCACCGCCTTCGCAAACCTCATGGCACCGCCCCCAGCAAGGACCCAGCGTCCATGCGAAGCCTAGCATCCAGGGGGTGGGCAACCAATCCGGAAGGGTGGTCCGGCCGATGACCTCGCTGCGACCTAATGTCTGCTTGGCGACGACGAGCCGGGCTCGGTAGCTCGCGAGCTACGAGGCCGCCGCGCGCGACTGCGCGCAGGATCTGTGGATCGATATTCGCCGGGCCTCACAACGGCTCGTCATCATTGCCGTAGCGGTCGAGCTTCGGCGTGGCGATGTCGCCGTCCTCATAGTACTCGTCGTCCTGCAACGCTGCGGGTGGCGGAGGCTTCTTCGACTTGTCGTCGGTCTTGTCCTTGATCTTCGTGCCGCCCTTGGTCTGCTTCCCGGCCTTGGCCATGCGTTTCCCCTGCGCGGGTCAAATCAGCTGCCGGAACTCTACCCCAGTTTCGGTGCGTTTGTAATGTTCGGAGACGGTGCGCGGGGCAGACCCGCCCCACCGGTTCACGCTCTAAAACGTCGCGCCGGCCTTTACCATGTAGGTGCGGCCGGGCAGCGGATAGGCCGAGAAGCGGCCTTCGGTGAACGTGCTCGCGATGGCGTAGTCGTAATAGAGCGCGTTGAACAGGTTGTTCACGCTCAGTGACCAGAAGAAGCGGTCAACTTGCCCGCTCAGCTTGATATCGGCGGTGGCGTTGCCGGGAATCCGGCTCTGGGTGTTGGCCTGATCGTTGTCCATGATGCGCGAGCTCCAGGCCCGCACCGTGGCGTCGAGCACCAGATAGTTCTGCCAGATATTCCAGGTGACGCCGAGATTGCCGGTGTAGCGCGACACCAGCGGCACGTCGTTGCCGGTCCAGATGCCTTCGCGGAACACCGCGCGGGTGATCGCCATGCCGCCGCGCAGGGTCACCGTATCGCTGAACTTGAGCGAGGCACTGGTTTCCGAGCCACAGCGGCGGGTGGGGTCGAGGTTGGTGTTGAAGAACAGCACCGGGTTGAAATGGATCTCGTTCTC
Source organism: Bradyrhizobium sp. KZN70725 (assembly GCF_055264925.1). Lineage (NCBI taxonomy): Bacteria > Pseudomonadati > Pseudomonadota > Alphaproteobacteria > Hyphomicrobiales > Nitrobacteraceae > Bradyrhizobium > Bradyrhizobium sp. KZN70725. The sequence continues at coordinate 16,749 of NZ_JBUYWT010000057.1, read as the reverse complement.
GAGATCCATCAGATAGACGCTGGTCTGGACCTGAAACAGGTTGGTCTTGACCCGGAAGCCGCCCTCGACATCCTGCGAGGTCTGGGTCTTGAGCTGGAAATTCTGCGGGATCGGGGCGAAGGTCAGCGGATCGAACGACGGTCCGGATGCGACGCGCTCGTCGACATCGGGCGTGCGGAACGCGCGCGCCGCGCGGCCGAACACCGAGAAGGTGTCGGTCAGGCGATGCTCGGCGCCGACATGCAGGGCGTATTGCGTCTCGTTGCTGTCGAGCGGTGCCGCCTGCGTGTCGAACGCGAATGGCGCATTCGGGTCGTAGCGATCGCGCGCCGAGATGCTGGTATTCTGGACGCGCGCGCCGTAGGAGATGTCGGTCGTTGGCAACAGGCCCAGCGTATGTTGCCAATAGCCGGCCACGCTCTGCTGCTCGATATTGTAGATGTGGAACGGGTCGACGCCCTGATAGGCGCCGCGCGCCTCGCGGAAGCTCGAATCGTAATAGTCGATGCCGGTCAGGATCGTCGACGGCACGCCCAGCATCACATTCTTGACGCTGAGCCGCGGCGTCAGCGACCAGGTCTGCAGCGCGGCATCATTGTAGGTCGAAGCGAAGCTGATGGTCGGCATCGTGCCGAAGAAGCCGCTCTGCGTCTCGCGCTGCCGCCAGCCGCCGTCGACGATGAGGTCGACGCCGTTCATCAGCGTCTTGGTGAAGCCGGCGGTGACGCTGGCGGTCTGCTGGTTGGCATAGTCGAAGGGCGTCGCGGCGCCGCGGCGATCGGTGAGCAGCTCGTTCACGCCGATCGACGGATCGACCAGCCGTCCGCCGGGTAGGCCGAGCTTCTGGTCGCTGCCGGTGACGGTCAGGAAGGCGGTGAGATCAGGCGTCGTGTAGTTGATGTTGCCGACGGCGTTGCGCTGGTCGAGCGCATTGTTGACGCGGTAGCCGTCGGACTTGATGCCATTGCCGTAGAACGAGGTGGACCACGGTCCGGAATTGAGCGCTGCGGAGACCGCGGCCATGCGGGTGTTGAACGAGCCAGCTCCGGCCTCGGCCCGCATCGTCGTCGGCGGGCCGCCGACGCCGGTCTTGGTGATGATGTTGACGACGCCGCCCACCGCATTGTCGCCGTAAAGCACCGCGCCGCTGTTGCCGCGCGTGATCTCGATGCGCTCGATCGAATCGAGCGGAATCGTGGTGAGGTCGAAGCCGGCCTTGTCGACGTCGTTGAGGCGGCGGCCGTTGAGCAGGAACAGCGTATTGTCGGTCGCGAATGCGCCGAAGCCGCGCAGGTCGACCGACGTCTTGGCGCCGTTCGGTCCGCCATAGGGCGTTTGCAGCTGCACGCCCGGCACCTGCGCGAGGATCTCGGGTAACGACTGCACCGGCGAATGCGCGATGTCGTCGGCGGTGATCACGGCCGAGGAGGTGCCGACAATGCCGGCGAACTGGCGGCCGCCGGTGCCGCCCGTTCCGGTGGCCACACCGGTCCCTATCGTGCCCGATCCGGCTCCGCTGCCTGTATTGTTGCCTTGCGAGGTGCCCGGCGCCGGGCGTCGCGGCGCCGGCGCTTCGTCAGCGGCCGGCCTGGCGCGCGTGACGTTCTGGTCGCCCGGCTTGGTGACTTCGATCGCCGGCAGCTGATCGGGAGCGGGTGCCTCCTGCGCCCGCGCTGCGGAGACAAGGAATGCCGGCGCGAGCATCGTCGCCGGCGCGATCATCGTCGACGCGAGCAGAAGCGCGCGGCGCCGCCGATGGAAAGGGAAGGAGAACATAAGCAAGGCCTCGGCAACGTCAGTGGCACGTCACCGCGAACCAGTCTCACCATCGTGCTCACAGCATCAGGTGAAGCTCATGCCTGTACTCCCCGACCGGCAGCATCGCGTGTGACCACGGCTGACGGCAGGTCTCCTGGCTCGCGGGTCGTTACCCTTCGTCGCCTTCCCAGGACCGAGATTCCCAGTGGCCTGTGACGAAGGATTCACCGCATACAGTTGCGGGGGCAGCCGCGGCGTTGGGGAAGTTTCCCCGTACCGCATTCCCTTTTCATCTCATGAAAGAACCGTCATGTTCATCTAGGGTTCGGCCGGGTAGCAAAGTCAATCCGGCGGAAGTCGGGCGGCGGCCGCGCGGCCACGGTTTTTGTCGAGTGTCGCTTGTCTGCCACGGCGATCGCTGTAAGAGCATGGATCCGATGAGCGTGCAGGATTTTGCCTTGGCGGCCGAGGTCGCGGCGCGGCGCCGGTGGGGCGCCACGGCGGCGCTGCTCGCGCTCGTGGTCCTGTTGTGCGTGCTCTCGCTCGGCATCGGGCCGGTGCGGCTGTCGCCGCTCGCGGTGGTCGAGGCGCTGTTCGGCGGCAGCAGCGATGTGGCGCAGGTGATCGTGCGCGAGATCCGCCTGCCGCGCACCATCCTGGCATTTGCGATCGGCGGCATTCTCGGGCTGTCCGGTGCGGCGCTGCAAGGGCTGCTGCGCAATCCGCTGGCCTCGCCGTCGCTATTCGGCGCGCCGCAATCGGCGGCGTTCGGCGCGGTGCTGGTGATCGCGCTGGGCCTCGCCGATGTGCGCTCCTACGCGCTGCCGGTGGTGGCGATCATCGCCGCGTTCGGCTCGGTGTTCGCGCTGCTTGCGATCGCCGGCCGCAATGCCGGGCTGTTGATCCTGATCCTCGCTGGGCTCGCGATCTCGAGCTTTGCGGGAGCCGCGACCGCACTGGTGATGAATCTCTCGAGCAATCCGTTTGTGGTGCTGGAGATCGCGTTCTGGCTGCTCGGCTCGCTGGAGGACCGCAGCTTCCAGCACGTGGCGCTGGCGCTGCCCTTCATCGTCGCGGGCGCCGCCATCCTGCTCAGCCAGGCGAGCGCCTTCCGCGCGCTGACGCTTGGCGAGGAGGCGGCGCAGAGCCTCGGCGTCGACGTCGGGCGGTTGCGGCTCTTCGTGATCACGGGCGTGGCGCTCGGCGTCGGCGGCGCGGTCGCAGTCACCGGCACGATCGGTTTCATCGGCCTCGTCGCGCCGCATCTGATGCGTCCCGTGATCGGTCACGATCCGGCGCGGCTCTTGGTGCCGAGCGCGCTCACCGGCTCGGCGCTGCTGCTCGCCGCCGACATCGCGGTGCGCATCATTCCTTCAACCTCGGACATCAAGGTCGGCGTGCTGACCTCGATCATCGGCGTGCCGTTCTTCCTCTATCTGATCATGCGCGAGCGCCGCGCGCTCGGCGGAGGCGTGGCATGACGCTGCTCTCCGCCGCGGCGCTCAATGCCTCGCTCGGCAGCCGCAAGGTGCTGCACGATGTCTCGCTGTCGCTGCCGTCGGGCCATCTGGTCGCGCTGGTCGGCCCGAACGGCGCCGGCAAGACCACGCTGCTGCGTGCACTGGCCGGGCTGATTTCGTCGGGCGGCGAGATCCGGATCGGCGGCGATCCGCTGGCGTCGCTGCCGCTGCGCGAGCGCGCGAAGCGTTTCGCCTATCTGCCGCAGGGGCACATGGTGCACTGGCCGCTGCCGGCGCGCGACATCGTCGCGCTCGGCCGCTATCCGCACGGCGCGACCGATCCGGCGCGGCTGTCGCAGACGGATATGGAGGCGGTGCTGCGCGCGATGCAGGCGGTCGACGTCACTGAGTTCAGCGATCGCCGCGTCACCGAACTCTCCGGCGGCGAGCGCAGCCGCGTCGCGCTGGCCCGGGTGCTCGCGGTGGAGGCGCCGGTGATCCTCGCCGACGAGCCGACCGCCTCGCTCGATCCACGCCACCAGATCGACGTGATGCAGAAGCTGCGCAACGTCGCCGATGCCGGTGTGCTGGTGATCGTGGTGACGCATGACCTGGGACTCGCCGCGCGCTTCGCCGATCATGTGCTGGTGCTCGCGGAGGGGCGGCTGGCAGCGCAAGGCGCGCCTGTCGAGGCACTGTCGGAGAGCGTCCTCGCCAGCGTGTTCCGGGTCAGCGCCTATCGCGCCGAATTTCAGCGCGAAGCCGTCATCGTGCCGTGGGCGGACGTCTGATGTGGCCACGGCCTCACCACAAGCTCAGTTCACCTCTCCCGCTTACGGGGGAGGTCGCTGCGCTCGACGAGCGCAGCGGGTGGGGGCTCTCTCCACGATATGGCTCGCGGCGAAACCCCCACCCCAACCCTCCCCCGCAAGCGGGAGAGGGGGCGCACCTTCAGCGTGGCAGCCATCTCGCTTCGCTTCATCTTGGAGCGGTGGTCGCCATAGTGCTGTGGCTTATTTCCGCCGGTGCCGCGTTCGCCGCCGGACCGCGCATCGTCTCGATGAATGTCTGCAGCGACCAGCTCGTGCTGTCGCTGGCCGACCCGGATCAGATCATCGGCCTCAGCCGCTTCTCGCGCGATGCCTGGCAATCCTGGGCCGCGGAGAAGGCGCGAAACTTTCCGCGCTTGTCCGGCGAGGCCGAGGACGTGTTGCTGCTCAAGCCCGACCTCGTCGTGGTCAGCCTGTTCGACAAGCGCGCGACCCGTGATCTGTTGAAGGCCCACGGGCTGCACCTCGTCGAATTCACGGTGCCGCGCACGCTGGACGAGGTGAAGGACCAGATCCGCGCGATGGGCGATGTGGTGCAGCACCCCGATCGCGCGGAGGCCGAGATCGCGCGCCTCGATGCGGCGATCGCGCATGCGCGGGCGGCGGCAAGCGCGCATCATTACCGCGTGCTGCCGCTGGAGCGACGCGGCTTTGTCTCGGGCGACCATAGCCTGGTCAGCTCGCTGCTGGCGGCAGCCGGCCTCGCCAACGCCGCCGGCGAACTTGGCGTCGGCGCAGGCGGGTTTGCTTCGCTGGAGGCGATCGTAAAACTGCGGCCGGATTTCATCCTGGTGTCGGAAGCCGGCGACCGCGTCGAGGATGACGGCCGCGCCTTCCTGCTGCATCCGGCGCTGGAGCGCTTCTATCCGCAAAGCAAGCGCATCGTGCTGCCGGAGCGGCTCACGGTGTGCGGCGGCGTGATGCTGGCGGATGCGCTGGATCGCCTGACGGAAGAGTTGCAGCGAGTGACGCAGTGACCTTCCAAACCCGTCATCCTGAGGAGCGGCGAAGCCGCGTCTCGAAGGATGCGCGGCCCGGATACTTCCAGGAGTTCGCGGAAGGAGTGTGGCCGTCGCCCTTCGAGGCTCGCTTCGCTCGCACCTCAGGGTGACGGTGAGATATTTGCGAGCGGGCTAAAGGGTTATGAGACTATCCCATCACCACCGGCCCGCCGGCCTTCTTCCAGGCGTCGATGCCGCCATCGATATGCGCGGTGTTGGCCAGTCCCGCCTTCTTCGCGGCGGCCACCGCCATCGCCGAGCGCTCGCCGAAGGCGCAGAAGAACACGACGCGGCGGCCGGTTGCGGCGGCGACCTCGCGCAGCATGCCGCCGGGCTGCAGGGTGGCGCAAATCCCCGGATAGGGCGCGTGCAGCGCGCCCGCGAGCGTGCCGTGCTTGGCCCGCTCGGCGCTCTCGCGCAAATCGACCAGAAGGATATCGGGGCGGCCGAGACTCGCGATGGCGTCGCGCGCGCTGAGGGAGAGGCCTTCCTTGGCGAGTTCGTCCTGGTGCAGGCCGACATGCATGTTGGCGGGCACCACGACGTCCATCAGCTTCGGGTTCGGCAAATTGAGGTTGTTCATCAGCTCGACATAGTCGTCGATCGATTTGACCTGCAGCCGCGGATTGTAGCGCTTCTCCTCGCCGATGGTGGAGACGGTGTCGCCCTTGTAATCATGCGCGGGGAACACCATGGTCTCCTCCGGCAGCTTCAGCAGCCGGTTGAAGATCGAATCGTACTGCGCCCGCGCGCTGCCGTTCTGGAAGTCGGTGCGGCCGGTGCCGCGGATCAGCAGCGTGTCGCCGGTGAAGACGCGGTCGCCCATCAGATAGCTGTAGGAATCGTCGGTGTGGCCGGGCGTGTACAGCGCCTCGAGGCAAAGGCCCTCGATCGTCACCTTGTCGCCGTCGGAGACGCGCATCGACACCACGTCGGCCTTGCTCTGCTCGCCCATGATGGTGATGCACTGGGTGCGGTCGCGCAGCTCGCCGAGGCCGGTGACGTGATCGGCGTGCAGGTGCGTATCGACGGCCTTGACCAGCCTGAGGTCAAGTTCCTGGAGCAGCTTGCAGTAGCGATCGGCCTTCTCCAGCACCGGATCGAGGATCAGTGCCTCGCCGCCGGCGCGGCTCGCGAGCAGATAGCTGTAGGTTCCGGATACGCTGTCGAAGAGCTGGCGAAAGATCATGACGGCTTACCTATTCTCCGGGCCGAGTCACATGGAGGATATTATTCCATAGATAGGGTTCGTTCAAAGCAAATCCATCCCCACCCCAGCCGGATCCCGTCACCCTGAGGAGCGCGCTCTTGCGCGCGTCTCGAAGGGTGGACGGCCCGGGTCTTTCCGCGAATGGGACAAGGCATCTGGGCCGTGCATCCTTCGAGGCTCGCTCCGCTCGCGCCTCAGGATGACGGGATATGCATCGAGGTCGTGGAAGAGACGAAGTTACGGCCGCACGTAACTCCAGCCTGCTCCTGCGGGCGCGCGTTCGCGCGACCCGTTGGCTCGCAATGACGACGGGGCCGTTACGGCCGGACCAGCGTGTATCCGTTCTCGGTGAGCAGCAAGATCTGCGCGACGCCGACCTGCACGGGGGTGGCGGCGGCGATGTAGTCCGGCCGCTTGCCGCTGTCGCGTTCGATCGTGTCGACGGTGTTGAGGCAGATGTCGACCCGCGCGCCCTGCGCGACCAGGCTCTCGACCAGCTTGCGGTTCGGGTTGTCGGGCTTGAGCAGGTCGATGCCCGGGCCGAAGGCGACGATCTCGACCGCGACCTTGTCGGGGTCGTAGTGCTTCATCAGATTGTTGGCGACGCTGATGACGAGGCCTTGCTTCCTCGGATCGTTGTCGGAGAGCTGCAGCACGACCTTGTGCTCGGCGAACGGCTTGTCCTGCAACGGCGCCTGCTGGGCACGCGCGAGCGGCGTCGCCAGCGCGAGCGCAGCAAGGCCGAATGCCGCGATCAGCGCGCGGCGCGTCATCCGTGCCTCGCGATGCCCGGGTTGTCCTCGACGCCTTTCAGCGTCACGCCGGGTTCGTCGCGGTTCGGCGGCCGGCCGGAGCGCAGGTGCCTGGCGACGACATCCCAGATCGGCGCGCCGCTCTGCTGGTTGACCGAGGCCCAGCCTGCGACCTTGTAGTGCTTGCCGGCTTCGAGACGCTTGCCGTTGCCCAACTTCAGCTCGGAAATGCGCTTGCCGACAGTCTCGGCCGGCGTGCAGGTGTAGGCGAGGCCGCCGACGCGAACCATGTCGCCGCCCTGCTGATAATAGGGATCGACGTTGAACAGATTGTCGCAGACGTCTTCCAGCACATCCTTGATCTGGCTGCCCGTCATCTTGGCGACGTAGGTCTCCGGATAGGTGATCGCGGTTTCCGACAGCACGTCTTCCATGGTCAGCGGCTGGCCGGCGAGCGTGGTGATGCCCCAGCGGAAGCCCGGCGACAGCGCGATCTCGGCGTCGAGCTCGTTCAGCAGCGCATCGCAGATCAACTGGTCGACGGTGCCGGAGAAATTGCCGCGGCGGTAGAGCAGCCGGTCGGCCGAGGCCAGCTTGTTGTTCCATTCGTCGGCATGCGGATCGCGCATCTTGTCGATCAGCGTCTGCATCGCAGGATCGGGCTTCAGCAGTTCGGCGAACACCGGCAGCAGCCGGTAGCGGACATTGGCGACCTTGCCCTTGGCAAGGTCGAGATCGAGCACGCCGATGAATTTGCCGTTGGAGCCGGCATTGGTCACCAGCGTGACGCCGCCGGCATTGGTCACCGTGATCGGGATCGGGATCGCGTCGTGGGTGTGCCCGCCGAGGATGACGTCGATGCCGGTGACGCGGCTGGCGAGCTTGAGGTCGACATCCATGCCGTTATGCGACAGCAGGATCACCGCCTCGACCTTGTCGTTGTTGCGATGGCCGTCGACGAGCTTCTGCAGCTCCTCGTCGCGGATGCCGAACTTCCAGTCCGGCGTGAAGCGCTTCGGATGCGCGATCGGCACGTAGGGGAAGGCCTGGCCGATGATCGCAACGCGATGGCCGCCGATCTCCTTGATGAAGGACGGCTTGAACACCCGTCCCGAAGCCGGGTCGAACGCCTTGGCGTCGTTGAACGCGGCTTCCTCGGTCAGGAACACGTTCTGCGCCAGGAACTCGCCCTTGAAGCGGGAGAGGTTGTCGCGCAGCACCTGCTCGCCATAGGTGAATTCCCAGTGCCCGGTCATCGCCTCGATGCCGAGCAGATTGGCGGCCTCCACCATGTCGGCGCCGTTCATGGCGTTGGCGAGCGCCGAGCCCTGCCAGAGGTCGCCGCCGTCGAGCAGGATCGAACGCTTTTCGCCGACATCGGCGCGCAGCTTGTCGACCAGTGTCTTCAGGTGGGCGAAGCCGCCGAGCCGGCCGAAGCGGCCGGCGGCCTTCTCGAATTCGACGCAGGTGAAGGCATAGGCGTCGGCGCTGTCGGGCCGGATGCCGAAGCGGTCGAGGAAGGCCTTGCCGACGAGGTGCGGCGGCTGGCCGGCCATCGCGCCGACGCCGAGATTGACGCCGGGCTCGCGGAAGAACACCGGCTTCAGCTGCGCATGCGTATCGGTCATGTGCAGGATGCGGGCGTTGCCGAACCGCTCGAGGTCGTAGACGCTGGCGGTATCGGCGCTGCGCGCAAGGCGCGGCAGACCGGCCGTCAGCGTTGCGGCGGCCGCAGCTTTCAGGAATTCCCGGCGGCGGATGATCATCATTCTCTCCGCGCGGCCCCTGGCCTGCGCGCTCTTAACGAACTTCCATGTCCTTCCAGCGTTCCTTTTCGCTGGTGGCCTGGAAGATCGAGGCCTTTGCCAGTGCCTCGGCCTCCTTGGCCTTGGCGACGGCGGTGTCGAAATCACCAGCCTCACCGGCCTTTTTTGCGGCAGATAGTGTCGAGGCGGTGGTGGTCCACTGGTTGCGCAGGCTGCCTGCCTCCTTGTTGGCGGCTTCGGCGGCGGCGTAGGCGGCCTTGTAGTCGGCCTCGGAGGCGGCGAGGGCGCCGGTCGCCGATGCGATCAGCAGGGCTGATGCTGCGAGGACAGCTTTGATGGCCGCGCTCATGGCCGTGCTCCCGGACCCGAAATCGGCAGCCCGTTGCTGACATAGGACAGATAGTATTCGAGGTTGCGGTACTCGTCGTCCTGCGGATTGAGCGGCACGCCGCGGATCTGGCTGTTGCAGGTGGTGAAGCGGCGGCTGGTCGTGCCCATGCCGCTCCATTCCGAGCGGTAGATCGGCATCGCGTTCAGGATGCCGAGCGCCGGTGCCAGCACCTCGGCGCGGATCCGCTCGCCCGGGCTCTGGATGTGGCAGGTGGCGCAGGAGAAATTGAGCTGGCCGCGGCGGGTGTAGAAATACTCCTTGCCCTTCTGATAGGCCTCGAGCGCGCGCGGATCGTTCGGGATCTTGATGTCCATCGGCTTGCCGCGCGAGGTGAAGGCCATGTAGGCGGTGAGCGCGGCCATGTCGTCCTTCAGATAGGAGAACGGTGCCTCGCCATTGGCTTCGCGGCAGCGGTTGAGCGCGAGCTCGAGCGTGACGACCTTGCCTTCCTTCTCGTCGAAATAGGGATAGTTCTGGCGGATACCGATGCCCTTGTTCGGGAAGCAGTCGGCGTAGGTCTTGCCGTTCTTGAACGGCGTCGCGAACATCTCCTTGCCGGCTTCGAGCGAGAACTCGTAGGGCGGAAACTGCTCCTTCTCCTCCCACTGCCTGTGCAGGTCCTCATTCATCGAATAGGGACCGTTGACGAAATCCTCGAGCTTCAGCTTGGGGAATTTGCTGGTGAAGAATTTCTGGAACGCGGCCTTGTCGGCGGCGGGATCGACGGTGTCGGCCGCCCGCGCGGCCGGCGCGAGCGCCAGCACGCCGAGCGCGAACGTCGCGAGTGCTGCACGGATTGCGAGGCGCCGCGTCATTGAATCTTCGCCGTGGCGGTGTCGGTCGCGCCCTTGTTGTCGACCCAGCTGACCTTCAGATCGTCGCCCTTCTTGCCGCCCTTGAAGGCGAACTTGACATAGGGGTCCTTGGAGACGCCGCCGCCCCAGTCGGCGACGAACACCGGCTTGCCGTCATATTCGAAGGTGAGCTGCTGGATGAAATGCGGCGGAATGATCTCGCCCTTGGCGTCCTTGACGAAGCCGGAATCCATCGGATGCTGGATCAGCGCCTGCACCTCGGTGGTGTCGCCGTTTGACGTGGCGCGCACGCGAATGCTCGATGCCATCTGATTATCCCTATTGTTTGCGCATGATCTTGTCGGAGAACCGGTTCCCACTTTTCCGGATCATGCGTACTCAGCCGCCGCAGCCGCCGACGGTGACCTTGATTTCCTTTTTGGCGCTGTAGAGCTTGCCGCCGGCCTCGACGATCGCGGTGACGTTGCTGGTCTTCGCCATCTTGATGCGGTTGGAGACGGTCGGCAGCGTGCCGGCCGGAATCCTGTATGAGGCGACCAGCGAGATCGGATTCTCGCTCACCAGAAACGAGATCGAGGTGACGTCGGCCAGCGTCGTGGTGGCGGAGATCGGCACCACCGCGCCGTTCTCGGCGATCTCCGGCGCATCCATCTTGATCTTGTCCGACGGCTCGGCGGTCTTGCCATAGAGCGCCTTGATCGCGTCGGCCTCGTTCTTCTGCTTGAATGCGTCTTCGGGATATTTGTCGTTGGCGGCGGCGAGCGCCTGCGGCACGTCGAACGGAATGACCCCGAGGCCGATCAGCGCGGCGACGCCGGCGCCCTTCAGCACCATGCGGCGCGCTTTGAAAAATTCGCTGGTCGTGATGTTCATCGAAAAAAATCTCCTCAAGCGACGGTCGCGGCGTCACAGCGTCTGCAGGAAGTCCACCACCGCGTCGATTTCCTTCTCGCTCAAAATCCGGTTTCGGCCGAACGGCGGCATCACCGTCTGCGGATTGCGCCTGGTTTCGTCGGTCACGATCGCGATCAGCTCGTCACGGCTGTATTTGGCCTTCAGGCCGCTTAGCTCGGGGCCGATCGTGCCGGGCAGGTCGCCGCCCCTGATGACGTGGCAGGTCAGGCAATTGCCCTTGCCGCGGTCGAAGGCGAGCTTTTGTCCCTCGGCGGCGGACTGGGCCTGCGCGGGCGCGGCCATGGCGGTGCCCGCCAGCAGCGCCAGGACGAAGGCTGGCTTGGAGAAAGTGGCGATCAAGGACGTTTCCCGGGCTTCAATCTCGATGATCCCATCGCAATATAAAGCGTGGAAAGCACAAAGGCCATCGGCTGGCAACACGGAGAATAGGCGCGTTGCGACGGGGTTAATGCCACAGGGGCAGTCCGGCACTGGAGCGCATGTCCTGCGCCTTCCGCCTGTCATGTTTGTGCGGTTGAGATGTGGCTGAGGCGTAGGGAGAAGCGCGGTGGCGGAATTCGTGGCGGAGTTTGGCAAGGACGGCCGGCCGGTCGAGGCGGACGGGCGGCTCGATGCGCCGGCGTTCCATCGCAACCATCAGCCGATCTGGACCGTCCTGAAGGACTGCCTCGCCGGCCAATCCGGCGACGTGCTGGAAGCCGGCAGCGGCACCGGCCAGCATGTCGTCTATTTCGCCGGTCAGACGCCCGACATCACTTGGTGGCCGAGCGACCTCCATGCGGCGCACCTGCGCAGCATCGAGGCCTGGCGCGCGCATGCCGCCCTTCCGAACATCCGGCCGCCGCAGCCGATCGATCTGTCCGACCCGGCTTGGTCGCCGGCGCCGCCGGACGGCAAAGGTCCGGACAAACTGCTCGCGATCTTCTGCGCCAATGTGATCCACATCGCGCCGTGGCGCGTGGCCGAGGGCCTGTTCGCCGGCGCCGCGCGGCACCTGCGCGCCGACGGCCGGCTGTTGCTCTACGGCCCGTTCAAGCGCGGCGGCAAGCACACCGCGCTCAGCAATGCCGTGTTCGACACGTCGCTGCGCGAGCGCGACGCCGAGTGGGGGGTGCGCGATATCGCCGATCTCGAGACGCTTGCGGAGCGCGTCGGGCTCAAGCTCGCCGGCAGCTTCGAGATGCCGGCCAACAACATGATTTTGGTCTTTGCCCGCAAGTAGCCGCGCTCAATCGTAAGCCAGGCACCAGCCTGGCCCACGCAGCCAGCAACGTTCATCGGGGATCCCGGCGTCGCGATAGAGCTGCGTCACCTTCTGCCAGCCGCCGCGGGCGAAGGCTTCGGCGAGCGTTTTTTCGGACGTCTCGTCCCGGCCGCCGTCGCAGGGAATGATCGCGACCGGTGATATCCAGTCCGCCCGGTACGCTGCCTCCTCGCGCCGGATCCGGAACACGGCGCCGGATCGCGCCACCTGCTCCGGCGCGCCGCCCTTGAATCCCTCATCCGAAGTCAGCGGCAGGATCAGACGGCCGCCGGCGGCGAGCCCGTCTAGCCATCGCGCGACAGGCCGGGTGCAGCCGGCGTTGACATAGATCACGTCGGCGGACTCGAACGCGACCTGTGTGCCGTCGCCCTGGATGATCTCGACATTTGCGCAAGCGGCGAGATTGGCGCGAGCGTCTGCCGCAAGGTCCGGATCGTATTCGGTGCCGGTCACGCGGCCGGACGGTCCGACCAGATGCGCGAGGATCGCGGTGTAGTACCCCGTGCCCGTGCCGATATGCACCACGTGCTCGCCGGCGGTGGGTGCGGCCTGGTGCATGAGATAGGCATGCAGCGAGGGCTGGCCGTTGTTGAGACGTCGCTCGGGGCGCAAGGCGACGAGATCGTTGGTGTAGAGATAGACCGGGTCGGCATCGGGCGTCGGCGCATAGTCGCGGCTCCACCAGCGCAGCATCATCCATGGTCCCGGGCCGACGAAGTCCTCGCGGCGAATGGCGGCGAAGGCCTCCGTCAGCCGCGGATTGATGGTGTTGGCGGCGGCCAGGATCTGCTTGGCATAGGCCGCGCGGACGATGCGGAGTTCGGCTTGCGGGTCCATTGCCGCGCGCTCCCACGATGTCGCGTGTTGTGTGATTTGACACACACCCGAGGTGTGTGAAATAGCATACTGCGGCGACGGAGGCCAGAATGAAGAGACGGCTTTATCCGGCCGTGCTGGAGCGCGGTCCGCGCGGCGCGTTCGGGGCGTGGTTTCCGGATTTTCCCGGCTGCGTCGCCGCGGGACGATCGCAGGAAGACGCGATCGAGCGCGCCGAGCAAACGCTGGCGCAAACCGTCGACGGCTGGGTCGAGCAAGGCAAGCCATTGCCGGAGCCGACCCCGATCGAGCGCATCGTGCCGCCGAAGGGCTCCGACGTTGCAGCCTTCTTCATGGTCGGCGTCGATCCGCCCGACCCGTCCGAGCGCGTCAACGTCTATTTGCCGAAGAGCCTGATCGCACGGATCGACAAGCATGCCGCCGGACTCGGCATGAGCCGTTCGAGCTTTTTTGGTTTCGCCGCGACGCTTGCGCTTGAATGGCACGTTCACAAGCCGCACCTCGTCGGGCCGCGCTCCAAGGTGCACAAGACCGGCGCGCTGCGCGCCGAGAAGCGGATGGGCAAGAAGCCGGCGCGGTAGGCGATCGATCATCGAGCGACAGCTCTCTCACCGTCACCCTGAGGAGGCCGCAGAGCGGCCGTCTCGAAGGGTCGACGGTCCGGCTGTTGGCCGTGCATCCTTCGAGACGCGCTACGCGCTCCTCAGGATGACGGTACTGATAGAAGTGCCGGGCTGCTGTGACGTCACTCTGTGAGAGCAAGCGATCCCCTCGTGCGCCTCCTGCATGGCGTACGTCCGTTTGCGCCGGTTGATCGGCTTCGACCCGCTCTCCATAGTGCGCCCGATTGGGGGCTCCCGCCGGGGCTTCGAGGCGGGACCACCGATGATTGACGTGACGGCTGCGGATGAGGCGAGCGACGACGCGCGGGCGCGCAGCAATGTGTGGCGGCTTGCGGCGGCGCAGGCGCTGACCGGCGCCAATTCGGCGGTGATCTTCGCCACCGGCTCGATCGTCGGCGCGACGCTGGCACCCGACGTCTCGCTCGCGACGGTGCCGCTCTCGATGTATGTGCTCGGGCTTGCCGCCGGCACGCTGCCGACCGGCGCGATCTCGCGCGCCTATGGCAGGCGCGTCGCCTTCATCATCGGCACCTTCTGCGGCACGCTCACCGGCGCGCTCGGCGCCTGGGCGATCCTGCATTCATCGTTCTGGCTGTTCTGCGGCGCGACCTTCCTCGGCGGGCTCTACGGCGCCGTCGCGCAGTCCTACCGCTTTGCCGCGGCCGATGGCGCCAGTGTCGCGTTCCGGCCCAAGGCGGTGTCCTGGGTGATGGCCGGCGGCGTGTTCGCCGGCGTGCTCGGGCCGCAGCTCGTGCAATGGACCATGGACATCTGGCCGCCCTATCTGTTCGCGTTCTCCTTCGTGATGCAGGCGCTGGTCGCGCTGGTGGCGATGGCGGTGCTCTCGGGCGTCGACGCGCCGAAACCTGCGGCTGCGGACCTGCATGGCGGCCGCCCGCTGCTCGAGATCGCAAAGCAGCCGCGCTTCATCGCCGCGGCGCTGTGCGGCGTGATCGCCTATCCGATGATGAATCTGGTGATGACCTCGGCGCCGCTCGCCATGAAGATGTGCGGGCTGTCGGTCAGCGATTCCAATTTCGGCATTCAGTGGCACATCGTTGCGATGTACGGCCCGAGCTTCTTCACGGGCTCGCTGATCGCGCGGTTCGGCGCGCCCGTTATCGTCGCGCTCGGGCTGGCGCTGGAAGCGGTCGCCGCGATGATCGGACTGTCAGGCGTCACCGCGCCGCACTTCTGGGCGACGCTGTTCGTGCTCGGGTTCGGCTGGAATTTTGCGTTCGTTGGCGCTTCCGCGCTGGTGCTGGAAACGCACCGGCCGCAGGAGCGCAACAAGGTGCAGGCGTTCAACGATTTCCTCGTGTTCGGCATGATGGCGATCGGTTCGTTCTCGTCGGGCCAGCTGCTCGCGCATTACGGCTGGAATGCCGTCAACTGGGTGGTGTTCCCGCCTGTGCTGCTCGGCCTTGCCGTGCTCTCGTTCGCTTCATTCGCCAAGCGACGCGCGAAATTGCGCGCGGTGGAAGAAATCCCGGATCCCAGCATCTAAAGCTTGTCGTTTGACCATGGTCTGTTCGGAAAACCGCTTCGCACTTTTCCGCACCATGCTGCTGCCAATTGCTGACACTTCGATCAGCTTCGAAATGATCCGCTTGCAACGCTGTTCACATCATGGGATCGGATCGGTCCGGCCATGACGATGTGAGAAGCAAGAGCAAGAATGGACGCATCCTCAGCCACGCTGCCTGATGAATCCTCGCTTGGCTACGAAGGCTGGCGCATCGTCGTCGTCTGCTTCCTGCTTGCGACCTTCGGCTGGGGATTGGGCTTCTACGGACAGAGCGTCTATGTTGCCGAGCTGCAGCGGCTGCACGGTTGGCCGGCGTCGCTGATTTCGTCGGGCACGACCTTCTTCTATCTGTTCGGCGCCGCGCTGGTTGCCTTCGTCAGCGAGGCGATCAAGGCGTTCGGCGCGCGCAGCTGCCTGATCGCCGGCACCTTCGCGATGGCGATCGCGGCCGTTGCGATCGGCGAGGTGCGCGAGCCCTGGCAGCTCTATCTTGCCGATGCGCTGCTGGCGTTCGGCTGGGCCGGCACCAGCCTCGGCATCATCACCAACACACTCGGCCTGTGGTTCGACAAGAAGCGCGGCATGGCGATCAGCCTGGCGCTGAACGGCGCGAGCTTCGGCGGCATCGTCGGCGTGCCGCTGCTGGTGGCGGGGATCGGCACGTTCGGCTTCTCCGGCGCGATGATCGCGGCCGCGGGGCTGCTGATCGTGGTGATGGTGCCTGTCATCCTGATCTTCGTCGGGCAACCGCCGGTGCATCTGCACGCGGTCACGGCGGCCGCTGCCGACGCGCCGTCGGCGACGCAGGTGCGCAGCCGGGCGCTGCGCGACATCCGCTTCCTCTCGGTCTCGATTGCCTTCGCGCTGGTGCTGTTCGCCCAGGTCGGCTTCATCGTGCATCTGATCGCCTATCTCGATCAGGTAATCGGCCGCGAGCGCGCGACGGTGGCGATGGCGCTCTTGACCGCGATGGCCGTGGTCGGGCGTGTCTCGTTCTCCTTCGTGATCGACCGGCTCAACCAGAGGCTGGCATCGGCGCTGTCTTTTATCAGCCAGGCGGTCGCGCTCGCCGTCATCATCAATGTGCACAATGACGTGGCGCAGATCGCCGCCTGCGCGCTGTTCGGCTTCTCGGTCGGCAATCTGATCACGCTGCCGGCGCTGATCGTGCAGCGCGAGTTCGATCCGCGTGCGTTCGGCGTGCTGGTCAGCCTGATCACCGCCATCAACCAGATCACCTACGCCTTCGGCCCCGGCGTGGTCGGGCTGCTGCGCGATCTCTCGGGCAGCTATTCGCTGCCGTTCTACGGCTGCATTGGCCTGGAGCTGATCGCGGCGGCGACGATCATGGCGAAAGGGAAGTAGCTTTCCACCTCCCCTTGAAAAGGGGAGGTCGCTTTGCTCACAGAGCAAAGCGGGTGGGGATCTGCTCTCTCCGCTTGCAACATCGCCTGCGGCTGACCCCCATCCCGACCTTCCCCCTTTCAGGGCAGGGGTGTCCGGGGAAATTCAGGCATAGCGGAGCTCCATCTGGTCAGGTGAGATGGTTGATTTCCGACGGCTGGGGTTGATGGGCGGAGGTTTGTCGATGGCAGCGAG
>NZ_JBUYWT010000056.1:0-52650 GCF_055264925.1 Bradyrhizobium sp. KZN70725 | reverse complement strand
CGCCGATGGGGACGGTCCTCCGGTCGGGCTACGCCCTCCCTTCGGTCCGCCCCCATCGGCGCAGTCTCACCTTGATTGTCGCTGAAGTCTCACCCTGATCGCCGCCGCGCAGTGCCAGCATACGCGATTGGGCTGCGACGTTCCGGACAATGGCGCGCTCGGGAGCGAGTAGCTTCACGGCCACATCATCGCACTGTGCTGCCATCGCTCGCATCTCTTCCGACGTCATGGTGTCGTATTAGAGGGCGCTTCGACCGGGCCTGCATTTGCCTATGTTTCAGCCCCAAGCCGGGGATTGTGCCGGAGATTCAGCCGCGAGCTTGCGGAGGATGGATCGCAACCACAGGAAGGGAGGCGCCGCTCTCATTTGGCGTGACGGCTAACTCGGAAGCAGAAGTGCGCGAGCGATTTGAATCGAGCTTGCGCCGATGGATCGAGATCATAAACGGAGAGGCCGCCAACTGAGGCGGCCTTACTCAACGACGCCTTTGATATCGGACCTTCGCCGGAACAGTTTTATTTGTCCGATCAGCGGTCGGATCAGATATTTTAGAACAAGGCCGAGACCTATGATCGACACCAGGATTGGCCAGTAGGCCAAGATCGCAAGAACGGCCAACCATTCCGGGCTGCGCTGCTCCCGCCAATACACCGACGCCGCGATGACGTGGGCCACCAATAGCGCGGCCCAAATAGCAAGCGCGACGATGACGGGCTCATCGAATGTCAACGCTTCCCACGCGGCTTCACCCGGCCCTGAAGGCGCACTTTCGCTTTCCATGGCTTGGTCGACCTCCCTCAGCTTCCAACCCCTGCGATGGCGGGCTTATTCCATCGGAATGCTAAGGGGGACGGTAGCGGAGGCTGGAACTCCGTTCACCCACGGAGAACCCCGGTAACACTTCTGCCCTGTGGAGCGAGAACACTTGGCGGATTGCAAAAGCCAGAACATCTGGCGTGCGACTCAGTAGTCTTGCCGAGAACATCGGCCAAGTTACGGTTTTCGTTAGCTTAATCGGAATTAAGACACTCCAAGATTCAACTTGGGACACGGGGCTTAAATACGGCCAGTACCTCGGTTGACATAGGAACATAATAGGAACATAGGTTCTGTAACCTGAGGGTGTGGCGATCGCCTCATCCGCGGCGGACTTGCGTGGCCGCAGGACCAAAGACCAAGCCGCGCACCACTTGCGGATGAATTTCGACGCCTCCTATGATGGGTTGTGGCTGGGGGAGTGCGCGTCATGAGAGTTGCGATCTGGGCGGCCGTTGCGGCCGCGTGGCTGTTTGCGTCTGCAACTCCGTCGAGCGCCCGCGGTCCCTACGGCTCGATCACGGTCGGCAACTGGAAGGGCGGCGCTTTCACCAACGACAAGAATGGCGCCTTCACCCATTGCTCGGCGGGCACCACCTATCAAAGCGGCATCTTCTTCATGGTGTCGATCGCCGAGAATGGCAGCTGGCGGCTCGGCTTTGCCCATGACAGCTGGCGTCTGACGCCGGGCGAGGCCTTTCCGCTGGCGCTGACCTTTGACGGCCAGCCGGCGTTCAACGTCTACGGCATGCCGCTCGGCACCCAGCTCGTGAATGTCGAGATGCCGGTGAATTCCAGTCTAATCAACCAGTTCCGCAAGGCGCGCCAGATGACGGCATTCGCGCAGGGACAATTGTTTCAGTTCAACCTCAATCAGACCGCGCAGCTGTTGCCGGCTCTGCTCAACTGCGTCGTCTCGGTGAAGAAGAACGGCGTCTCCAATGCCGGCGAGTTCGCGGTCGCGACAAAGCCTGCGGCGGCGCCGCCGCAGCAGGCTGCAGCACCCAGCGCGCCGCCGGCGAAGCAGGCGAGATCGGGGACCGGCACCGGCTTTGTGGTCAGCAGCAGCGGCCACGTCGTCACCAATCACCATGTCGTCGGCGGCTGCAGCGAGATCACGGGCAACCTGAGCGGCGAGGCGCCGGTCAAGCTGCGCCTGGTGTCCGATGACGAGACCAATGATCTCGCGTTGCTGCAGGCGCCGACCCCTTTCAAGGATGTCGTCAGCCTCAGGCAAAACCCCATCCTGGTCGGCAACGGCGTAGTGGCGATCGGTTATCCCTATCACGGATTGCTGACATCCGATTTCACGGTCACCACGGGCATTGTCTCTTCGCTGAGTGGCATCCTCAACGATACCCGTCATCTGCAGATCAGCGCCGCCGTGCAGCCGGGCAACAGCGGCGGTCCGCTGTTCGACCTTACCGGCGCGGTGGTCGGCGTGGTGGCTGCCAAGCTCGACGCGGTCAGGATGGCGCGGGCGACGGGGACCATCCCGGAGAACATCAATTTCGCGATCAAGACCGGCGCGCTGCGCGACTTTCTCGACAACAGCGCGGTGGCGTACCGGACCGCCGAGTGGCGCGAGGAGATGAAGAAGGAAACCGCCGAGATTGCCAAGAATGCGCGCGGCTACACGCTGCTGATCACCTGCACGGTGAACGAGCAGAGCGCGAGTGCGAAGAAGGGCAATTGAGACCTCCGCTACCGCTTTCTCCGCTGTCGACCATACGATTTTACCTGCGGCTGCGCGTCCGGGCAGCCGCCGGCTCCTTTGCATGGGGTTGTTTTCGATATTGGCAATGCGCGCCTGCGCCTGCCGCCTACGGGCGGGTATCAGAGCTCAGCGGTCGAGCCGCCGCAGCGAATGCACCGTGATCTCGGCCGGGCAGTTCAGCCGCACCGGCGCCAGGCTGGTGCCGGCGCCGGCCGATGTGTAGCCGGCAAGCGTGCCGAAGCGCCAGGCGCCTCGGCCCATCCGGCGCGGCAGCCGGGCCTCCAGCTTGATCGCGATGCCGCCAGGCAGGCAGAGCTGGCCGCCATGGGTATGGCCGCTCAGCATCAGGTCGAAGCCGGCCGCCGCCGCCGCGCGGTAGGATTCCGGCGTATGTGCCAGCAGGATCGAGAACGCATCGCGCGGGATCGCCGCGGCAGCCCTTGCAATGTCGTCGGTGCGGTAGAAGTGCGCGTCGTCGATCCCGGCGAGGTGGATCGTCGCGCCATCGCGCGTGATCGACTCCTGCTCATTGAACAGCATCCTGATGCCCATCGCCTCCAGCGCCGGCGTCATGCGGATGCTGTCGTGATTGCCGAGGATGCCGTAGAGCGGCAGCTTGATCCGCGCGCACAGATCCCGCATCAACGCGAGGCTCGTTTCAAACGGCCCATACGTCTTGCCGCGGTAGTCGCCCGTGAGAACGCAGATATCGCAGGCGATATCGCTCACGATGTCCATCAGATGCCGCATCGCGCGTTGGCTGATGTCGGCATGGAGATCGCTGAGCTGAAGCATGGCGAAGCCGTCGAAGGCCGCCGGCAGGCGCGCCGACGTCACCAGATTGTGCCGCACTTCGACCCTATCGGCATTACGCCGCGCGCGGCCGTGCAGGCCGGTCACCTTGAGCGCGGTCTCGATGATCCGCGGCGCCAGTTTCCAGTTCTCGACGTTGAACAGCAGCGTGCCCTGGCCGAACACCTGCTTCTCATGCGCGGCCTCGATCCCAAGCCGGCGCACGACGTGATCCGCGCCGATCCGCTCGACCAGTCCCTGCAATGCCGTGTCGGCCATCGTCCCCCGTGCGCTCCGCGATGCCAAGCGCGGACCGGCGCGACACTATCATGCGCAATCCCGGTGGGGATACCGCCGGCACTCAGACCACGGGAACCCGCTTCGCGGCGACCGCGGCCGGCGAGATCACCTCGATGTCGAGCGGTACCTGCCAGCGCTCGGTGAAGCGCACCTGCGGCGGTGCATTGCCGTTGCGCCCACCCTGCAGCACGAAGCCGTCGTAACCCGAGTTCATCACCTCATTGCACTTCTGCACATAGATCGGGAAGCCGCCGATATAGGGCATGAACACGCGGGGACGGCCCGGGATGTTGGCGCCGACATACCACGAGCTGCAGGTCGAGCGCAGCGAGACCGTTGAGACGTCGTTGACATGGGCGACCCAGGCGTCTTCGTCGTCGCGGACCGCCTCGATCGTGCCGGCGCCGATGTCGCGCATATGACTGATGCAATCCGCCAGCCAATCGACATGCTGCTCGATCGCCTGGATCATGCTGGCGAGCACCGACGGGCTGCCGGGCCCGGTGATCATGAACAGGTTCGGAAAGCCCTCGGAGGCAAGGCCGAGATAGGCACGCGGGCCCGCGCGCCATTTCTCGGCCAGCGTCTGCCCGCCGCGGCCGGTGATCGCGATCTTGTCGAACGAGCCGGTCATGGCGGCAAAGCCGGTGGCGGAGACGATCGCGTCGAACTTGTATTCGGTGCCGTCGACGACAATGCCTTCCGTCGTGAAGCGATCGATCGGCGTCGTCGACACGTCGACCAGCTTCACATGCGGCAGATTGTAGGTCTCGAAATAATTGGTATCGACGCAGAGCCGCTTGCAGCCGAACACGTTTCGCGGGCACAGCAATTCGGCGGTGGCGGGATCCTTGACGATGCCGCGGATCTTCTCGCGCGCGAAATCGGCGATGGTGTCGTTGGCGGCCTTCTCGAACAGGAGATCGCCGAACGCGCCGAGGAAGGGCAGGCCGCCGCGCTGCCACGCTTCTTCATATTGCTGCTCGCGCTCCCGCTCGCTCGCCTGCAAGGCGGGCTGGGCGTTGAACTGGAAATAGAAGCCGGTCGGGCGCGCGCGGGCCTTGGCGCGCAGCTCCGGATAATGCGCCTTGGCCTCCTTGAGATATTCGGCCGACAGCCGCTCGTTCCACGCCGGCACCGACCAGGTCGCGGTGCGCTGAAACACGGTGAGCTCGGAGGCCTGCTGCGCGATGATCGGGATCGACTGGATCGCCGACGAGCCGGTGCCGATCACGCCGACGCGCAGGCCGCTGAAGTCGACACCCTCATGCGGCCATTCGCCGGTGTGATAGATCGGCCCGCGGAAATCCGCCATGCCCGGGAAAGCCGGCCGGTTCGGCGCCGACAGGCAGCCGACCGCCATGATGCAGAACTTTGCGGTAACCCTGTCGCCGCGGTCGGTCTCGATCAGCCAGGTGCCTGCCTGCTCGTCGAAGGTCGCCGCGGTGACGCGGGTGTCGAACACGATCTGGCTGCGCAGATCGAAGCGATCGGCGACGTGATTGGCGTAGGCGAGAATTTCAGCCTGCGGAGAATATTTCTCCGACCAGCTCCAGTCCTGATCGAGTTCCTCGGAGAACGAGAAGGAATATTGCAGGCTCTCGACGTCGCAGCGCGCGCCGGGATAGCGATTCCAGTACCAGGTGCCGCCGACGCCGCCGCCGGCCTCATAGACCCGCGCGGTGAAGCCGAGTCCGCGCAGCCGATGCAGCATGTACATGCCGGCGAACCCGGCACCGATCACCACGGCATCGAACGTTCCGGTCTCGGCAGGGCGCACAGTTTTGCGCGCGGTGCTCTCCTGAGCCATGGGCCGTCTCTTCCCTATATCGTTATGTCTTGTCCGCGCCTCGTTGGACGCGGTAGGCAAAGATTAGGGCGAGGGCGGCGCGGCCCGCAAGCAAGCGTATTGCCGTCCAGCGAATAGCTCCTATGCTGTCTCTGGGAGAAGATGGGGATAAGCGGTGATCGGGTAGTTGTTCTGTCGTGACCGTTCATCTGCCCGCGAAGATCGAGGTCTCATGAAGAAGGAAGAAGTAGAAGCTATCTTCGAGTTGGGCGATTTGGGGCCGATCGAAGACTATCTTGAGGCCGTCGCGACCGAGAAACAATTGCCTGCGGCCGCAGTCGGAATGTGCCTGATCAGAATGGAAGAAGCGGCCCCCGCGCTGCGCGCCATCGTCGCCCGGGCAGGGAACGGCGAGGAACTGTCCGACGATGAGGCCAGGCTGCTGTTCCGAGGTGTCTATATCCTCGGTGGAACTCGTGACACGGATGTTTGCCGCGACCTGCTGCGACTGCTGCGCAGACCCGAAAGCGAACTTGATGACCTGTTGGGTGACTGCCTGACCGAAAGCATGGCGCGCATTGTCGCGGGTGTCTTTGACGGGGATGTCGACGCCTTGTTGAGTCTGGTCGTGGATCAGTCCGTCGATCAATTTGCGCGCGAGCAGGTTCTCGGCGCGGCCACCTTCCTCACATGGAATGGGATGATCGGGCGGGAGCGCATGCAGCGCCTGCTCAAAGCATTCCACGAGCAAAACCTGGCGGATGACGAGAACCATGCCTGGTACGCGTGGCAGCAGGCAATTGCCCTCCTGGGGCTGCGCGAGCTGGCGCCCTTGGCGTATCGCGCTTTCGATGACGGGCGTATACCCGATTGGATGACAGAACGCCGCGAGTTCGACGAAATGCTCGTCGATGCCGAGCAGCGACCCGAGGAAATCGCACGATTCGAGGAAGTTGGCCTCGGCTATATCAAGGATGCGGTCCAGGAAATGGAAGGGACCGACTACGGCTACAACGAGACCTTCGACGATCTGGACGCCCCCTTTGGGGACGATCTCGATACATTGTGGAGCCACACCGAACCCGTGAGGAATCCCTTGCGCCATGTCGGGCGCAACGACCCATGCCCGTGCGGCAGCGGCAAGAAATACAAGAAATGCTGTCTCGCTGACCAGCGTTGAGCTGCGGCTCCCTCGGTCTCAGCGCCGGCCAAAGCGACTGTCGTCGCTTCGGCGTCGAGAGGACCGGTCACGCTCCTGTCGTCTTCACGATGCGGATCAGCTCGTCGCCGTAATGCTCGAGCTTCTTGTCGCCGATCCCCGCGATGTTGCGCAGCTCGCTGAGCGTGTCCGGCCGCATCGCGGCGATGCCGTCGATGGTGGAATCGTGCAGCACGACATAGGCCGGCACGCCGCGCTGGCGCGCGACATCCGAGCGCCAGGCGCGCAACGCCGCATGCAACGCGGGATTTGCGACGCCACCCGGGCTGTCGGCCGCTGGCACAAGCTCGCCGCGGCGCGACTTGCCGCGGACCGCGCGGTTGCGCGCGCCTTCCGGCTGCTCGCGCAGCATCACCGCGGTCTCGCCCTTCAGCACGCCGCGGGCGCTGTCGGTCAGAACAAGCGCGCCGAAGGCATCGCTGTCGGCGCGCAGATGGCCCATCGCCACCAGCTGGCGCAGCACCGCGCGCCATTGCTTCTCGTTGAGCTCGCGGCCGATGCCGAACACCGACAGCTGGTCGTGGTTGAACTGCTTGACCCGTTCGGTCAGCCGCCCGACCAGCACGTCGATCAGGTGCATGGCGCCGAAACGTTGGCCGGTGCGGTAGACGCAGGACAGCAGCTTTTGTGCGAGCACCTTGCCGTCGCGGACGCGCGGCGGCGTCAGGCAGTTGTCGCAATTGCCGCAGCTATCCTCCGCGCGGGTCTCGCCGAAATAGCCGAGCAAGCGCTGCCGGCGGCAATGCACCGTTTCAGCCAGCGCAACCAGCGCGTCGAGCTTGCCGACCGAGACGCGCTTGAAGGCGTCGGAGCCGGTCGATTCATCGATCATGCGGCGCTGCTGCACGATGTCGGACAGGCCGTAGGCCATCCATGCCGCCGACGGCTTGCCGTCGCGGCCGGCACGCCCGGTCTCCTGGTAGTAGGCTTCGATGCTCTTCGGCAGATCGAGATGCGCGACGAAGCGCACATCGGGCTTGTCGATCCCCATGCCGAAGGCGATCGTGGCGACGATCACGAGCCCGTCCTCGTTGAGGAAGCGGTCCTGATGTCGGGCGCGCACGCCGGCATCGAGCCCGGCATGATAGGGCAGCGCCGGAATGCCGGCCTCGCTCAGCGCCGCCGCGACGTCCTCGACCTTGGCGCGGGACAGGCAATACACCACGCCGGCGTCGCCGGCATGCCGCTCCTTGATGAAATTCTTCAGCTGCGTGGTCGCATTCTGCTTGTCGACGATCTCGTAGCGGATATTGGGCCGGTCGAAGCTCGCGACGAATTGCGGCGCGTCGGTAAGCTGCAGCCGCTCGGCGATCTCCCTTCGGGTCAGCGCGTCCGCGGTCGCGGTCAGCGCGATGCGCGGCACCTTGGGGAAGCGCTCGGCGAGTGCGGACAGGCCGATATATTCCGGGCGGAAGTCATGGCCCCATTGCGAGACGCAATGCGCCTCGTCGATCGCAAACAGCGCGATCTGCGCCTGGCCGAGCAGATTGAGGCAGCGCGGCGTCAGCAGCCGCTCCGGCGCCACATAGAGCAGGTCGAGATCGCCGGCGAGCAGCCGCCGCTCGACCTCGGAGGCTTCCTCATAGGACAGCGTCGAGTTCAGCACCGCGGCGTTGACGCCGGCTTCAGTGAGGCCCGCGACCTGGTCGCGCATCAGCGCGATCAAAGGTGATACCACGATGCCGCAGCCGTCGCGCAGCAGCGACGGCAATTGGTAGCACAGCGACTTGCCGCCGCCGGTCGGCATCAGCACCAGGCAATTGCCGCCATCGGTGACGTGACGGATGATGTTTTCCTGCGCGCCGCGGAAGCCCGACAGGCCGAACACGGAACTGAGCACGGACAGCGCATCGCGAGACGGGGCGGATGCGCGATCGAGGGCGGGCTGGGCGGTCATGATCCCTTGCGCGATCCCTTTGGGATTTTCAGGATTCCTTGAGGTCAACAGGCGGTGATCGAGGTCTTCTGGCCGAACGATACCGGAACGAAAGGTGTTAATACACGTCCCAACAACAAACTCAATTCAGCATGACTGGTCAGCTGCGGATCATCACAGGCATTGCCGCGATCGTGCTGGTCGCGGGCGCGGCGGCGGCCTTTGCCGTCGCCTGGCGGCCGCAGATTGCCGCCATTGCGCCGCCGCGGGCCGATACCTTCGACCCCGATGTGGTCAAACGCGGCCGCGAACTCGCCGCGATCGGCAATTGCAACACCTGCCATACCGTGCAGGGCGGCGCGACTTATGCCGGCGGGCTCCCGGTTCCAACGCCGTTCGGCATCGTCTTCTCATCCAACATCACGCCGGATGCCGAAACCGGCATCGGGCGCTGGCCGGAGGAGGCGTTCGTCCGCGCGATGCGCTCCGGCGTCGCCCGCGATGGCCAGCATCTCTACCCGACCTTTCCCTATGACCATTTCACCAACGTCTCGGATGCGGACGACCGGGCGCTGTATGCGTTCCTGATGACGCGGCAGCCGGTCCACGCGTCGCCGCCGGCGAATCAGCTTTCGTTCCCGCTCAACTATCGACCGCTGATTGCAGGGTGGAAGCTGCTGTATCTGCGCAGCGGCGATGCCCCTCAGGACTCGGCGAAGGGCGCGGAATGGAACCGCGGCGCCTATCTGGTGGAGGGGCTCGCGCATTGCGGCGCCTGCCACACGCCGCGCAACGCGCTCGGCGCCGAGCGGGTGAATGCGCAGTTCTCCGGCGGCGAGGTCGACAATTGGCACGCCTACGCGCTGAACGACACCTCGCACGCCCCGGTGCGGTGGACCGCCGACGCGCTCTACGCCTATTTGCGCCACGGCTGGCAGGCCGATCATGGCACCGCGCGCGGGCCGATGGCTGAAGTGGTCGGCAATCTGGCGACGGTGCCCGACAGCGACGTGCGGGCCATCTCCGTGTACATGGCCGATATCTCGGGCGCGCCGGCGCCGGATCGCAAGCGGCCGGCCGACGTCGTCGCACAATCGTCTTCCGATGATGCGGCACAGACCCATGCGGCCGGCGCAGCGATCTATGCCGCGGCGTGTGCCTCCTGCCATGAGGGCAACCGCGCGCTGCCCTACGGCGGCGTGAATCTCGCGCTCAGCACGGCGATCGCAAGCCCCGACCCGCGCAACCTCCTCAATATCGTGCTGTCGGGCGTTGGCGCCGTCGAAGGCGAGCGCAGCCCGATCATGCCGGGCTTCGCCAGCAGCATCGATGATACGCAGATGGTCGCGCTCACGGCCTATCTGCGCGAGCGGTTCGGCAAGCGGCCGGCGTGGGCCAATCTCGACAAGGCGGTGCGCGATGCGCGGGCGGTGCAGGCCACGTCGCTTGCGGCGCGCGACACGCCGGCGGAATCCAGACAGCGAGGCAAGCCATGATGACATTGAAGGTCAATGGCAGGGATCATCAGGTCGATGCGGAGCCGGATACGCCGTTGCTCTATGTGCTGCGCAATGATCTGGCGCTCAATGCCGCCAAGTTCGGCTGCGGGCTCGGGCAATGTGGCTCCTGCACGGTGATCGTCGACGGCAAGGCGGTGCTGTCCTGCGTCACGCCGCTGGTCCTGGTCGAGGGCAAGCAGGTGACGACGCTCGAAGGGCTCGGCACCGTGGCCGCGCCGGCGCCGATCCAGCGCGCCTTCATGGAGGAGCAGGCGGCGCAGTGTGGCTACTGCATCGCCGGGATGATGATGCGCGCGCAGGCGCTGCTGATGCGCAACCCGAAGCCATCGGATGCGCAGATCCGCGCCGAGCTGGAGCCCAATCTCTGCCGCTGCGGCACCCATATGCGCATCCTGCGCGCGGTGCACCGCGCCGCCAGGTTGATGGATACGGCCGACGCCGCAAGCGACAGGAGCGTCCGATGACCGCGCCGGTAATTCTCGATCGCCGCAGCGTGCTGGCCGGCGGCGGTGCGCTGATTGTCAGCTTCTCGCTGCGCCATGCGGTGGCGCAGGAGCAGAAGGCTGCGCAGGGCCCGGCGTTGCCGGGCAGCCTGGCCAAAACGCCCAATCTGGATTCCTGGATCCGTATCGATGCCAATGGCCAGGTCACGGCCTTCACGGGCAAGGCCGAACTCGGCCAGGGATTCCGCACCGCGTTCCAGCAGATTGCGGCCGAGCAGCTCGATATTCCCTTCGATGCGCTGAAGGTGATCACCGCCGACACCAAACTCACGGCGAACGAGGGCTACACGTCCGGCAGTCATTCGATGCAAGACAGCGGCACGGCGATCCTGCATGCCGCAGCGCAAGCGCGCATGTTGCTGGTGGCCGAGGCGGCAAAGCGTTTCGGCTTGCCGCCCGACGGCTTGCGAACCGAGAATGCGGCCGTCGTTGCTCCCGATGGCCGGCGTCTGGGCTATGGCGAGCTTGTCGCCGCGGACATGTTGCACGTCCAGGCGCAACCGACATCGAGCCTGAAGGATCCGGCGAGCTTCAAGGTGATGGGCCAGCCGGTGCCACGCGTCGATATTCCGGCCAAGGTCACGGGCGGCGCCGCCTATGTGCAGGACATGCGGCTTCCCGGCATGGTGCATGCGCGCGTGGTGCGCCCGCCGAGCTACGGCGCGCAGCTCGTGGAATGCGACACGGCCGCGATCAAGAAAATGCCCGGCGTGATTCAAATCGTGCGCGACGGCAACTTCCTGGCCGTGGTGGCGGACAAGGAATTTTCGGCGGTCAAGGCCATGCACGCGCTGGCTGCCGCGGCGAAGTGGCGGGAGAGCGCGAAGCTGCCGAACCAGCACGATCTGGCCAACGTGCTGACCACGCTGCCCTCTCAGGATTTCGCGATCTTGCAGCGTAGCGATCCCACGGTGAGCGGCGCGCGGTCGCTCGAAGCGACCTATGCGCGGCCTTACCAGTCGCACGGCTCGATCGGGCCGTCCTGCGCGGTCGCGCAATTCGTCGACGGCGCGATGACGGTGTGGACGCACACGCAGGGCGTCTATCCCGACCGGCAGGCGATCGCCGAGATGCTCGGCATGACGCCCGCCAGCGTCCGCCTGATCCATGTCGAAGGCTCCGGCTGTTACGGCCACAATGGCGCCGACGATGCCGCGGCCGACGCCGCGCTGATCGCCCGGGTGCTGCCAGGGCGCCCAATTCGGGTGCAGTGGATGCGCGAGCAGGAGCACGGCTGGGAGCCCTATGGCCCGGCGATGGTGACGAAATTGAGCGCGTCGCTCACGACCGACGGCAAGATCGCCGACTGGAATTTCGCGGTGTGGAGCAATACCCATTCGATGCGGCCGGGCGGCGCCGGCGCGCTGCTTGCGGCCCAGCACATGGCGCGATCATTCGCGGTGCCGGCACCAAAGCCGTTGCCGCTGCCGGAGGGTGGCGGCGATCGCAACGCGATCCCGATCTACAATTTTCCGAACGCGCATGTGATGCATCACTTCATCCCCGCGATGCCGCTGCGGATCTCCGCGATGCGCGCGCTCGGCGCCTATCACAACGTGTTCTCGACCGAGAGCTTCATGGATGAACTGGCCGATCTCGCCGGCGCCGATCCGGTCGAGTTTCGCCTCAGGCATCTCGACGATCAGCGGGGCCGCGCGGTGGTCGAGAAGGCCGCGGAGGAATTCGGCTGGACGCGCGGACAGCAGCCGCTGCGAAATCACGGCTACGGCTTTGCGTTCGCGCGCTACAAGAATCTCGCCGCCTATTGCGCCATCGCGTCCGAGGTCGAGGTCGATCGAGAAACCGGGCGGGCCCGGCTGGTGCGCGCGGTCGCCGCCGTCGACGCCGGCCAGGTCGTCAATCCGGACGGCATCACCAACCAGATCGAGGGCGCGATCGTGCAGTCGACCAGCTGGACGCTCTATGAAAGCGTCACCTTCGACGAGACAAGGATCACCAGCATCGACTGGCAGACCTACCCGATCCTGCGCTTCAATGCGGTGCCCGACAGTATCGCCGTCCACATCATCAACCGCCCCGGCCAGCCGTTCCTCGGCAGCGGCGAGACCGGGCAGGGCCCGGCCGCCGCCTCGCTCGCCAATGCCATCGCGCATGCAACCGGCAAGCGGCTGCGCGAGCTGCCGCTCAGCCGCAAACGGATCAAGGACGCGATCGACGCGTAATGCGGTCAAGCCGTTGCAGCGGGGGGAGCCGGGGGCGGCGTCATCGGCTCGACGTTGTAGGTCATCGGCATATTGATCGGCTTGTAGGCCGGATCCTTCTCCATGCGCTCCAACACCGAGGCATGGATGGTCGCGCCGTCCGCAATCGGCCGCGGCTCGCCGCGCGGCAGATAGAAGCCGAGGAAGGATTTCCGCTCCGACCATTCCTTCCATTTGTCGCTCTTCGGAATCCATTCCAGGATTTCCCAGGCGGCGGTCAGCGAATTGTGCAGCGGAGCGGTCGCGCTCGGCGGCACATATTCGTGCTTGTGCGGCGGCAACGGCATCCCCCAGGCGAGATGATCGATCAGCGCCTGATCCATGTGCAGCCCGGCTGCCTTGGCCTGCTCGAGCATCCAGATCAGCGGAAACTTCGACGGCCCGCTCTGGTCTTCCGGATAGCCGCCGCCGACGTCGGAGTGCACGCCGGCAAACCAGACCTGGCGGATGTCCTGCTCCACCTCCGTTGCCGGATCGAATGGATCCGAGCGAAATTTCTGCGGCTCGATCCAGCGATTGAGTCGGAACATGCGCCTGCGCTCGTCGATCGAGATCGCCTGGCGGAACCGTTTGACGCTGGAATTGGTGCGGGTGAACAGCAGCGTCTGGAGGTCGAACAGGAAATTGTCCTGTCGCGGCACGATGATCGAGGCCACGGTGTCCCAGACCCCGACGAACTCGATGCCGATGTTGCGGCCGCCGGCAATCTGGCTGAAATGCCAGGCTTCCTTCAATGGAGCATAGTCGAACGTGCCGTCGGATTTCTGGGCGTCGGAGCTGGCTTTTTTGTAGGTGCCGAAGGCGTAGCTCGCGAGGTCGAGCTGGTCGACGGGCAGCAGGCCCATCACATGGACGAAGGCCGCGAGCACGCGCACCGTGTAGGCACCGCGGCTGAAGCCGAACATCCAGACCCGGTCGCCTGGCTCCCACGCCCGGCACAGGAACAGGTAGGCGCCGAGCGTGTCCTGGTCGAGACCGGCGCCGAAGGCCAGCCCGAACAGGCCGCGCATCTGCTGCTTGAAGCGGCCCCAGGCGTTTTGCAGGCCGATGGTGCCGAGGCCGGGGTGATAATAGATCCGCTGCCGGTCATTCTTGTCGGCGACGCGGAACAGCTTCAGCACGTTGGAAATATTGTCACCGATCTCGTTGCCGGTGCCGTCGCAACAAATCACAATATCCTTCGGCATCCGTTGCCCTCGCGGCCGCCGTGAAAATTCGTGGCCTCTATGTACGGCAGAATGCGGTGAAAATTCAATCTCCAATTGAAGACGGTTCTGTGGCGGCGGCGTGACCGCCGGTGGTGCCGGGTAGCGAAGCGCGATGCGCGCCGGCGTTGCCTGCCGTTGGCTTTCGAATTGAATCTCGCCACAGCCGGCCAAAGCTGCGCCAAGGACGGCATCGCTTCAGCTCGCCGATGCCCGGCCGTGACGGAGTGTCCGTGAGAGACCCAATTGCGGTTCGCGATGCTTTGGGCCAGCCGCCAATGGCGCTCTCAAAATTCAATTGCAACACTTCGGAAAAGATGGAAATCTGCTCGTCGATCATTGCTATATGCGTCGACATTTTCTCCCTTTCAGGGACTCCGCGGTGCACGCGATCATCTTTCCTGCGGCTTCCCGCAGCTTCCTCAGCAGCAACAGGAACAGGTCGGCATGAGCCCTCAAGCTCTCGTGACGGCCATTCTCTTGGGACTTGTGGTGGTGGCGTTCGGGCTGTTCTGGTGGGTCGGCAGCTATTCCGATCGCGTGTTCGCAAGCAGGTTCCGCACCCGCTTTCCGGAGAAGACGCTGAGCTACACCGGCGACCAGCTCGGCGAGCTGGTGCAGTCCGATCTGCGGATGAAATATGTCTTTCCGATCCTGTTTCCGCTCGACCTGATCGTCATGCTGGCGCTGGCGGGTGCGATGGGGGCGGCGTCATCGCACTGGCTCAGCCGGATCTACCCGTCCGCTGCGTGGCTCGGCCTGGTCGTGCCGGCGGTGTACCTGCTCAGCGACCTGATCGAGGATTGTCTCCTGGTATGGCTGCTGCTGCACGGCGACCCGCATGCGGCGGCGCGGTCTGTCTCGATCCTGAAGGCGATCACGACGATCAAGCTGGTCGGCATCTTCGCCTCGATCGCTCTGACATTGGCTGCGTTCGTCGGGTGGCTGTTCCACGGCGAGTCGCTTGCCATCTAAGTGCGGCGGGCGGCCTATTGATAGGTCGCGACGATATCCGACACGGCACGCTCGAGCTGCTGCGCGGTCGCGCACTGCCGCAACACGCTGCAGAAGGTCGCGTAGCGCGGCATCTCGGAATCGCCAAAACCCCAGACCATGCGGCCCTCGGGATTGAGCCAGACCAGCCGTTTGGAGCGCTCGCCGATCCGGCGCAGGATGTCGGCGCGCGGATCGAGGTTGTTGCTGCGGGCGTCGCCGAGCACGATCACCGTGGTCTGCGGCGTGATCGCGCTCATCCAATTGTCCTCGAAATCGGCGAAGGAATTGCCGTAGTCGGACGAGCCGAAGCCGACCTTGGACATGATCTCCTTCATCGCCTCTTCCGGCGATTTCGATTCCAGGATGTCGCTGACCTCGATCAGGTGGCCCGAGAAGGCGAATGAGCGGACGTCGTCCACCACCTCGTGCAGGCTGTGGATCAGGAGCAGGAAGAAGTCCGAGACGCGGGCGACCGAGCCGGAAACGTCGCACAGCGCGACGATCTTCGGCCGGTCGCGATGCTTGCGCTTCCAGGCGGTGAGGAAGGGGACGCCGCCCCAAGCCGCGTTGCGGCGCAGCGTGCGGCGGACGTCGAGATGACCGCGGCGCTGGCGCTTGCGCGGCTTGGAGTAGCGCTCGCGCAGCCGGCGCGCGATCTGGCGGATCAGCGCGCGCATCTGCTCGACCTGCCGCGGCTCGATCCGCGCCAGCGGCGCGTTGCGCAGGATCTCGTTGCGCAGATTCTCCGCTTCCTCGCGCCCGTAGAGCAGCAGGGCCTGCGAGACCGCGTCGCGAACGGTGCCGCGCAGGCCGTTGAGCGCCTCCTGCAGCCGTTCGGCGAGCGCGGGATTGCGCGTGGTCTGGTCGTCGATGTCGTCGCGCAGGCGCTGGATCCCCATCGCATCGAGGATGCGGGTCTGGAAGATGCCGCGCTGGGTGAAGTAGCGGATATCCGGCAGCGAGGCGGCGCCGGAGGCGTTGGCGATCGCGCTCGATATCGCGGAGCGATCCTGCGACAGCAGCATCTGCGCCAGCGGCCCGACGTTCTCGCTGGCGGCGCCGCCCGACGCATCGCCATGCTCGTCGGCCGATGGGTTGGCACCGGATTCGCTGCCGTCGTCGGTCTTGCTCTGCTCGGCTTCCTCCTGCTGCGGCTCGGGCTGGCTGAAGAACAGGTCGAAGCATTCGCCGAGCGCGCGCTTCTCGTCCTGGGTCTTGGCCAGCGTCAGCAGGAAGGTGTCGCGCAGGATGTCGCGATCGGCAAAGCCGACCTGGGCGACCGCCCGCATCGCATCGATGCTTTCGGCGGGCGAGACCCGGACCCCGGCTCCCCGCGCCGCACGAAAGAAGCGATGCAGGTTCTCGCGCATCTTGGTTTAGCTGAACACGCCCTGGCGCGACGCCTTGGCGATGAAGGACGAAATCTGCGGTGTCGCGGCCTCGATATCGGCCTCGTATTTCAGGAGCACGTTGAGCGTGTCCTTGACGATCTCGTGGTCGAGCTCGCTGGCCTGCAGCAGCACCAGCACGCGCGCCCAGTCGATCGCCTCGCTGACCGAGGGCAGCTTCTTCAGGTCGAGCGAGCGGATCTCGTGGATGAAGCCGACCATCTGCTTGCGCAGCGTCTGCGAGATGCCGGGCACCCGGCTCTCGACGATGCGCTCCTCCAGCTTCTGCTCGGGGAAGCCGATGTGCAGATGCAGGCAGCGCCGCTTCAAGGCATCGCCAAGATCGCGCTCACTGTTCGAGGTCAGGATCACGGTCGGCGGCGCCACCGCGGAGACGGTCCCGAGCTCGGGGATCGTGACCTGGAAGTCCGAGAGGATTTCCAGCAGCAGCGATTCGAATTCGGCATCCGACTTGTCGATTTCGTCAATCAGGAGCACGCAGCCGGCCGGCTGCTCCAGCGCCTGCAACAGCGGCCGCGGCTCGACGAATTCCTTGGAGAAGAACACATCGCCGAAGGTGTGGAGCTGGTCGAGCGCAGCCGCCAGCGACTGTGCGCCGCCGAGCACCTCGCCGAGCTTGTCCTTCAGGATCTGGGTGTAGAGCAGCTGCTTGGCGTATTTCCACTCATACAGCGCCTTGGCCTCGTCGAGGCCCTCATAGCATTGCAGGCGGATCATCTTCATGCCGCGCCATGCGGCGATCGCCTTCGCCAGCTCGGTCTTGCCGACGCCGGCAGGGCCCTCGACCAGGATCGGCTTCTCGATCTGCTGCGACAGATAGACCGCGGTCGCGATCTGCCGGCTCGCAATATAGCCTTGCGCGGCGAGGCCGCTTTCCACGGCCTCGATCGAGGCGGTGGGCCTGGTGTCAGCCACGAGGATCAGCTCCGAATTTGCCTTGAACTCGGACCTGTTCTGCGCCCGTTGCGGACAAAGCACAAGGCTCGTTTGGCCCGCATAGCGCATGGTTCCGGGGTATTCCGCCAAGCGCAATACGGGCTACGCTTGTTAGCGTGTAGTTCGAACCTCCCCTTGAAAAGAGGAGGTCGCTTTGCTCGCCAGAGCAAAGCGGGTGGGGATCTACTCTCTCCATCAACGCCGGCGTCTGCGGCTGACCCCCATCCCGACCTTCCCCCTTTCAGGGGGAAGGAGAAGAATCTCGTAGCCCGGCTACCGTCAACCCGCAGCTCTTCACGAAATCCTTGCGCTGCGGGCCCGTGATCTTTTGGTCGATGGCCTGCTTCAGGCAGTCGAGCCGCGCCTGCGCCATGCAGAGCTGCATCTGGTCGTGCCGCTCCTGACCCTTCAGCGCCTTCGCCGCGCTCTGGCAGGCCGCGCGCTTCGCGCCGGGCACGGGCGCCGCCGTCGACGCGCTCTGTTGCGCGGGAGCTGCCACCGGCGCTGTTGTGGGGGCTGATGTTGTCTGCGCGAGCGCTGCGACCGGGATCAGCAGCGAACCAGCGGAGACAAGGGCGACGACAAGACGTTTCATGGGAAGTGCCTCCGCGAGGCATGATCCGGAGAAGTGGACGTCGGTTTTCCGGAACGTCATGCTCAGACCAGGAAAGGGGTCACGATGCGATCGCGCCGTGACCCGGGGGGAGGCCGACAATTAGAAGCCGCCGCGTGAATGCGGCATGAACAGGCGCGTAGCCCGCTTCACCTCAGCGTGAGGCCGGTCGCGGCTTCAAGCTCGCCGATCGCCTGCGCGGCATTCGCGACCTTGATCGTGGTCATGCCCATCTCGCGCGCCGGCTTCAAATTGACGCCGAGATCGTCGAGATAGACGCAGTTCTTCGGGTTCACCTGCAGCGTCTCCACCATCATCTGGTAGATTCGTGGGTCGGGCTTGCGCAGGCCGATCTTCGCGGACTCGATGACGTGATCGAACAGCGCCATCACCTCTGCGACGTAGAGCGTGCGTCCGCTGCGGCTGCCGATCGCGTTCGCCGGCAGGTTGTTGGTGATGCAGCCGGTCTTGAATTTCGCCTTGATGCGCTTCAGCGCCTCGACCATCTCGGGGCGCAGGTCGCCGGAGAGCAGCGGCAGCACGTCCTTGCCGCGCACCTCGGCGCCGAGCGCCTTTGATTCCGTGGCGAACAGCGCGTCGAACGCGTCGATATCGATCTCGGCGCGCTCGAACTTGGCCCAGGCGTTCTCGAGATGATTGGCGGCGTTGGTGCGGCGGATGATGTCGATCGGCAGGCCGCGCTCGGTCTCATAGCGCGCGAACGCCTCGAACGGCGAGGTGGTCAACACGCCGCCGAAATCCCAGATCACTGCCTCGATCATGCTTTCCTGCCCAATGATGCGTTGCTTGAGGAGCGGCTAACACGGATCGCAGACCGGGACCAGCCCGATCCGGCGCTTGTTCGGTGCTCGTTCGGCGCTTGGCGACCCGCGCGGAGCGGGCTATTGCTTCGCCGATGAAGTCATCCCGCCTGATCCTCGCCGTTCTCGTGTCGCTGGTCTGCCCTCCGGCTTTCGCCATCGTCGGCGGCGGCGCGCCGTCGACGGATGGCGTTGCGCGCTCCGTCGTCACGATCGTCGGCTCGCGCGGCAATTTCTGCACCGGTGCGCTGATCGCGCCGAAGGTCGTGCTGACCGCGGCGCATTGCGTGCAGCCCGGTGCCGATTACAAGATTGTCGAATATGGCGCGGACAGGCAGCCGAAGCTGCAGGACGTCAGGACGGTTGCGATCCATCCCGGCTTTCGGATGCAGGCGATGACCAGTCATGTCGCGACCGCCGATGTCGCGCTGCTGCAGCTCGCGGCGCCGGCCGCAGGCAAGGCGCCGGCCGCGCTCGGCATGCCAAACATTCCGATCCAGGTCGGCGGCCGCTTCACCATCGCGGGCGTCGGCGTCACCGTGCGTGGTGACGGCAAGAGCGGCGGCGCCACCCGCGTCGCCGGCCTGATCGCGAGCGGCAAGCCCGGCACGTTGCAGATCCGTCTCGTCGATCCGGTCGGGCAGGGCGTGCGCGACGGGCTCGGGGCCTGCACCGGCGATTCCGGCGCGCCGGTGTTCGAGGACAAGCAGGGCGGCCCCGCAATCGTCGGCGTGGTGAGTTGGTCGACGGGACCGAACGGCGCCGCCGGCTGCGGCGGCATCACCGGCGTGACGCCGCTGACACTCTATCGCGACTGGGTGCTGCAGACCGCGCGGCAGTGGGGTGCGAGCTTTTAGCCCAAGATGCATGCTTCGGACAGACCGCACACTCGCAGTTCCGTCATCCTGAGGCTCGCTTCGCTCGCACCTCCAGCGACAAAGGCGAAGCCTTTGCGCGGGGATGACGGTGATGAATTTGCGATGAACCCTAATGCCCCGCGGCCTTGTTCGCGGCGGCGTTGTTCAGCACGATCAGGCCGTCGACGGCGACGCCGAGCTTGCTGTTGATCAGGAACGGGTTGACGTCGATCGAGGCAATGCGGCCATTGGCGTCGGCCATCAGGTTGGAGAGCCCGACCAGCGCCTTCACTGCCGACGGCTCGTGCAGCGCGGGCTTGCCGCGATAGCCCTTCATCTTGACCCCGGCCTTGGTCCTGGCGATCAGCTCCTTCGCCTCGGCGGCGTCGAGCGGCGCGCCGGCGAGCGCGACGTCCTTCATCAGCTCGATATCGACGCCGCCGGTGCCGAACAGCACGACGGGGCCCATCTCGGCGTCGAGCGAGGCGCCGACCACGAGCTCGAGGTCGGCCTTGACCTGCTGCGCGATCAGGATGCCCTCGAGCTTCGGCTTGCCCTTCAGCTTCTTCACCCGCGCGGTGATGTCGTTGAAGGCTTTCTTCACCTCGGCCGCATTGGCAAGGTTCAGCACCACGCCGCCGATATCGGATTTGTGCAGGATGTCGGGGCTGACCACCTTGGCGACCACCGGGAAGCCGATTTGCTTGGCGATCTTCACGGCCTCCGCCGCGGTCTGCGCGACCTCTTCCTTTGAGATCGGGATGCCATAGGCCTTGAGCAGCTTCTTCGAGGCAACCTCGTCGAGCGCGGCGGCACCGTTGGCGGCCTTCAGCGTCTTCTCCAGCACCGCGCGCGCAGATGCCGTCGAGCTCGACGCGATATCGGGCACTTCCTTGCGCAGGCCGGCATATTCGATCAACGACTTGATCGCGCCGACCGCGCGGTCAAGGCCCTGCATGACCGCGATATCGGGCAGCGACTTGCGCAGCCCCTTGGTGAATTCGGTGAAGCCGATCGACATCGCGCTGATATAGATCACCGGCTTGTTGGCCTGGCCCGCCATCTCGTTGACGATGCGCAGATTGCGCTCGCGCAGCTCGTGCGGCGCCTTCGGCAGCTCGGCATCGATGATGACGATATCGGTGTCGGGATCGTCGATCATGATCTTGATCGACTTCATGTAGACGGAGGGATCGACCACCGCCGCGAAGCCGGCGTCGAGCGGATTGCCGACGATGCTGCCGGGGCCAAGCATCTTCGCCAGCTGCTCCGAGGCGTTCGGACTCAGCGGCGCGAAGTTCAGCCCGGCGGAATAGAACGCGTCGATCAGGAGGCCGCGCTTGCCGCCCGACAGCGACACCGCCGCGAGGCGATTGCCCTTCGGCGGATCGGCATGGACGAAGCACTCGGTGGTTTCGATCAGTTCATCCAGCCCGCGCACCCGGATCACGCCTTCGCGGGTCGAGATCGCATCGAAGGTCTCGATCGAGCCGGCGAGCGCGCCGGTATGCGCCATCGCCGCCGCGCGGCCGCCTTCGGAGGCGCCGAGCTTGAGCGCGATCACCGGCTTGCCGGCGGCGCGCGCGGCCTTGCAGGCATCGCGGAATACCTTCGTGTTCCTGACGCCTTCGAGATAGACCACGATGACACGGATGCTCGGATCGGCGGCGAAATAGCTCATCAGGTCCGGGGTCTCGAGGCCGGATTCATTGCCGGTCGTGACCATGTAGCCGACGCCGACCCCACGATCCTCCAGCGCCTGGCGGATCGCCATCACGATCGCGCCGGATTGGCCGGCGATCGCCACCGCGCCCTGCTCCATGGTGACGATGCGGTCGTCGATATTGGTGAACAGGTTCTCGCCGGCGCTGAGATTGCCGAGGCAATTCGGACCGGTGACCGCAAGCCCGGTCTCCTTGATCGCCTGCTTCAGCTCGACCGCGAGGCGCTGGCTCTCTTCATCCTGCAATTCGCTGAAGCCGGAGGTGACGATGGTCGCCGAGCGCGCGCCGGCCGCCGCCGCATCGCGGATCACCTGCACCGCAAACCGGGCCGGCACCAGCACCAGCACATGGTCGGGTTTTTCGGGAAGGCTAGCGAAGTCCTTGTAGCAGGTGACGCCCCAGATCGCTTCGCGCTTGGCGTTGATCGGATAGAGGCCGCCGGCATATCCGTATTTAACCAGATTGTTCCAGATCCGTTCGGCGTAATTGCCGGGCTTGTCGGTGGCACCGACCAGCACGATGTTGCGCGGATGCAGCATCGCGTGGATGCTCTTGACGATATCACTGGCGTCAGCGGGCGGCGCCCATTCGTGGGACACATGAGACGCGGTGCTTGCGAAAGCTTCCATGGAGCCTGCCCTTATCCTTGTTGTCTTTGTTTCCTCTGGCCACGGCGGATCACCGTGAGGCGCGCGATTTTTCATTGTTTTTATGGCGAGGGAAAGGGGGTAGCAACTCATGCCGGCGCAGGTCAGGGCACCGCGCGCAATATCCCGGCAGGCGCAAAATTGATTGCGTATCAGGAACCCGATCCACGCGGGCGCGAATCCGTTTCGACCAAAGTCGCGTGCAACAGATAACGCTCGGGCCCCGATGTCAGCGCATCGAACGGCCAGCAGGTCGACAGCACCAGTTCACGACGGTCGGTGAGCGGATCGATCCCCGATTGATCGAAGCGGACCACCGAACTGCGATCGGCCCGATAGCGAAACATCTTGCCGTCGCTGCGCGTGACGTCGATCTCGTCACCGATTGTGACATCCCTGAGAAAGTGAAAATGCGTATCGCGGTGAGCGGAATAGACCGCGACGCCCCGCTCGCCGGCATCGACTGTCTGTTCGACATGGCCGGGGCCGAACGCCAGCGCCTGGCCGCTGCTGCCGGCAAGCACGATCGCGGAGGCGTGCAGACGCTTCACCTCGATCCGCGCCACTGGCCAGGTATCGGCCCAGCTCCACGGCCTCACCGGCTGGCCGGTCGCGATGCTTTGTGTGAAGGCGCGCTCCAGCAGCACCTGTGCGAGCAGCGCCTTGGCGTGGATATAGGCGCCCTGGCCGAACAGGATCAGGCCGATGAGGGCGAAGGCGAGGAGTGGGATGAAGCGGGGCATTGTTGCGCCTGTTGCTGTCATTCCGGGATGGTCCGAAGGACCAGACCCGGAATCTCGAGATTCTCAGGCGCGCAAGCGCGCACCATAGTTCGATGCTGCGCATCGCCCCGGAATGACATTGTGGGTTGGAAAAAAGTTGCGCGCGCGGCCCCTGGGGGACGGGTGGGAACGCCGCGCGCGCTCTTGAAGGAGGAGGTTGGGGGGCACCTCCTCCTTTCATCCGACGTCATTGGGGCGACGTCTGATGCCGGTTGAACACCAGGAGGAGAATGCTCACCGTGAGCAGGATCACGCCCGCGATCATCTTCAGCTCCGCATCGGTCGCGGTCTTCGGCAGCTGGATCGTGCCGGGACCTTGCGTGGCGACCGGTGACCGCTTCAGCGCAGCGAGCTGCAGCTTGCCGTCGCCGGCGTCGGCGCGCCGCTCGCCCGGGACGGCCGGCAGACTCGGACGCTCGCCGAACAGCTTCGCGAAATCCCAGCCGGCGGGCAGGTTGAGCGGGAGTTCGCTCAACTTCAGCGGCTCGCCTTCCGGGCGGCTCGGCGTCTTGTCGACCGCGACAAGGCTGGTCAGCCGCGTGACGAGCTGATGCTCCAGCGCCAGCGCGAGGATGGTCTTGTCGGCGTCCTCGGGGTTCTGCTGCCGCGTGGTGCGCGCCACTTCGGCATCGGCGATCTTGCGCCGGGCCCACAGTTTCGACAGGCCCTTGCCTTCAGCGGCATTCGCGAGCGGCAGCGTCACGCTCCACGGGCGATCGCCGATACGGCCCTTGATCTCGACCGAGCCGGCCAGCTTGTCGAGCTTGGCGGCCAGCACCAGCGGCTCGTCGCGATAGACGTCAGGCAGTGCCGACGGTGTCAGGTCGGCCGTCGCCTCGGAGAATTTCGCGGAGAGGCTAGTCACCGCGGGATTTTCCAGCTTGGCGAACAGGCCGCGCATGCGCTCGTCGACCTGCTCGACCGAGCCGATATGGGTGAAGGTGCCGCGGCCGAGTTCGGCGGCGCGCGTCATCAGATAGGTGTTCGGCGCCGAGCCGATGCCGACCATGAACACCCGCGAGCGGCCGCGCAGCGCGCTGATGGTCTCGAACAATTGCTGCTCGTTGCCGATGGCACCGTCGGTCAGGAACACGACCTGACGGACGTAATTGGCGTCGTCATGGTTGGTGTCGGACAGCGCTGCGCGCATCGCCGGCACCATCTCGGTGCCGCCGCGGGCCTGCAGCGCGCTGACGAACGCCGTCGCGTTGCCGATATTGGCGTTGTTTGCCGCGACCGGTGCCGGATACAGCGTGTCCATGGTGTCGTCGAACCGGATCACGTTGAAACGATCGGTCGGCTGCAAGCGACCGAGCGCGTAAGTCAGGCTCGCTTTGGCCTGGATGATCGAGGTGCCACCCATCGAACCGGAATTGTCGATCACGAAGATCACTTCGCGCGGCAACGGCTTCTGTTGCGCCTGCTCGACCGACGGCGGGGTGA
This sequence comes from Bradyrhizobium sp. KZN70725, assembly GCF_055264925.1. Lineage (NCBI taxonomy): Bacteria > Pseudomonadati > Pseudomonadota > Alphaproteobacteria > Hyphomicrobiales > Nitrobacteraceae > Bradyrhizobium > Bradyrhizobium sp. KZN70725. The sequence continues at coordinate 28,462 of NZ_JBUYWT010000056.1, read as the reverse complement.
CGAAAGCGAGCAGATAGTCGGAATTGCCGACATGCTCGCGGAACAGCCCGACCGACGGCGCCTTCTCGGCGGCCGGCTTCCAGGTGAGCTCGAAATCACGATCGGCCGGCACCGGGCCTTCGGCGAGCTTGACGAGCCGCGTGGTGCCGTCGGGGCTCTCGATCCTGACCTGGTGGAAATGGCTCGTCACCTCGCCGAGCGCGAAGCCGGCGTTCAGATGCACCGTGATGTTGGTCGGATTGACCGGCGCATTCTCCGCCGGATCGAGCACTTGCGAGGCAATGCGGTCGCGGTCCGGCACGGGATCGGTTGACGTGGCGCCCCAGCCGTTGCCATCGGCGCGGAGGTCGACGCTCTGCACCACCGGGCGCGGATTGTAGCGCGGGCCGACCACCATCGGCACCCGCAGCGAGAACTCGCTGCCGTTCTGCTGCACCGGCTCCTGATATTCGATCTGCACCAGCACGGTTTCGCCGGGGCCGATATTGGCGACCGAATTGGTGAAGATGTTGGGCCGCTCCTGTTCGGTGAGGGCGGCCTTCTGGCCGTTCTGCTTGGCTTGCTCGTAGATCGCGCGCGCCTGCTGCCGCTCCTTGATGTCGCCGACCACGACGCGGTCGCCGACCACCATCTTCAGCGTGTCGACCGCGCCGCCCGCCGGCAGCGGATAGACATAGGTCGCCTCCACCCAGTCCTTGGTCGGGTTGCGGAAGATCTGCGTGACGCGGGCGCGGACCGTCGGACCCGACACCGTGAGGTCGACGTCGATGCCGAGCCTGGTCGCGTCGGCATAGCCGTCGTCGGTCTTGAACAGCAGCGAGCCGGAACGCGCATCTGATGGACGCAGCGCCGCCTGTCGCGGCAGTTCGGCCGACCACACCGGATCGAAACTCACGAACAAGGCCGCAAAGCCGATCACCAGCGCGGCCACACCTTCCACCAGAAAGAACAGCGCAATGCGCATCCTGCGCGACAGGCGGATCTGCGGGCTGCTCTCACATGCATCGTAAATCGTCATTTTCGTCACTCCCGAGCGAGGCTTTCGCTGCCTCGCGATCATGGAGAACGGCGGTTTTGGCGCGAGCAGAATGATCGGCAATGATTAGCCGCCGTCCGGCGCGGCCCGCCGCCGGCTGAGGCGGATTTGTGCGGTTTGGTGATGGATTGTCCGGTCTGCTAGACTGCGCGGAATCAAGGGGAACCGGGCAGGAATCTGGATGCCGACGCCTGATAAGCAGCTATCCGCCGAGCAGAGCCAGCAGGTCGCGGAGACCATCCGCGAGGAAATCGCGCGCCGCCGCATCTCGCGGCAGACGCTGGCCGAGCAGGCCAAGCTCAGCCTCTCGACCCTGGAGAAGGTGCTCGGCGGCCGCCGCCCGTTCACGCTGGCGACCACCGTGCGGCTGGAGCAGGCGCTGGGTGTGTCCTTGCGCAAGCTGCCGGAGACGATCACGGTGGCCGCACCCGCCAATGGCGGGATTGCACCCGACGGCCTCGGGTCCTATTCGCGCCGTGCGGTGGCGCGGATCGAAGGGACCTACATCACGGTGCGGCCGTCGTTCGGCGAGCAGGGCGCGCTCTACGCCTATCGCACCGAGATCGCCTGGGACGAAGCGGCGTCATCGCTCGGCTTTCGCGAGGGCGAGCGGCAGGACGCCGACTATACGCAATACGGCGAAGTCGCGGTGCCCAATGAATCCGGCTTCGTCTACCTCGTGACCAACAGGCACGGCCAGCATCGCGTGATCACGGTGTCGCGCCCGCGCAATTCCGGCGAGATGTACGGCATCATCACGACGCTGCTCGCCGGCCGCGGCTCGCTGCTGACGCCGGTCGCCGCGCCGATCGCGTTCCTGCCGGTGAAGAACGTGCCCAAGCCAAGCCTCGGCCGGGTGTCGGCGGATGATGCGAACTACGCCACCTATCGCGAGCATCTGCGCCGGACGATCGATGAGCCGTTCGCGATCTTTTTGCCGGGCTAGCAACGGCAGGGTTAGCTCCGTCATCCTTGCGGCGCGATTGCGCCGCTGGGCGAGCCTCGAAGGATGCGCGGCCACCGGCCGGCCGTCGACCCTTCGAGACGCCGCTTCGCAGCTCCTCAGGGTGACGGTGAGATAGCTTGCGCGTCGCTCGGCTTGGCTTCACCCGCGATTCGCAAAACAAACGAAGCCGCCCGGATGGGCGGCTTCGCGATGGCTGATGTTTGGTGGCGGTGCGCGTCACGCTAGCCGCCGGTCTCGGCGCTGATGATGTCGCCGAACAGCTCCCACTGCCCGTTCTTGAACTGCATCATCTTGAGCTGCTCGACCGGCGCGAAGTCGGTCGCGCTGGTGTTGATCCTGATGCCGGGGATCAGCGTGTCGGGCGCAAAATCCTTCAGGCTCGCGGCCTGCTTCATCACGTTATCACGTGTCAGGTTGTCGCCGGCCTGCTTCAGCACCTGCACCATGGTCTGCGCCGCGGCGTAGCCATAGACCAGATTGGCGTCGGCGAGGTTGGCGCCCGGCATGTACTTCTCGGCGAAGGCCATGAACTTCTTCATGCCCTCGTCATTCTTCCATTGCGGATCGGACGCGTCCTTCAGATAGCCGGCCGACAGCACGCCTTCGGAAGCTTCAAGCCCGGCGGGCTTCATCACCGCGCCGATCGAGATCGAGACGTCGGTCATCACCTGCATCGGCTTCCAGTTGAGCTCGGCGATCTTCTTGATCGCCTGCGCCGCGAATTTCGGCGTCGAGATGTTGACGAACACGTCGGCGCCGGTGTCCTTCAGCTTGACGATGTGGGAGTCGATCGACGGCTCGGTGGTCTCGTAGCTCTCTTCGGCGACGATCTTGACGCTCGACTTGTCGAGGATCTCCTTCAGGCCGACCAGGTAATCCTTGCCGAAATCGTCATTGGCATAGAAGATCGCGACCTTGGCATCCGGCTTGGCCTTCAGGATGTACTTGCCGAAGATCCGCGCCTCGACGCGATAGCTCGGCTGGAAACCCATGGTCCACGGGAAATCCTTCGGATCGTTCCACTTGCTGGCGCCGGTGGCGAGGAACAGCTGCGGCACCTTCTTGGCGTTGTGATACTTCTGCACCGCGGTCTGGGTCGGCGTGCCCAGCGCGTTGAACACCAGGAACACTTCGTCGCTCTCGATCAGCTTGCGGATCTGCTCCACGGTCTTCGGCGGGGAGTAGCCGTCGTCATAGGAGATCCAGTTGATTTTGCGGCCGTTGATGCCGCCCTGGTCGTTGATCATCTTGAAATAGGCTTCTTCGGTCTTGCCGATGACGCCGTAGGCGGAGGCGGGACCGCTATAGGCCTCGACATTGCCGATCTTGATCTCGGTGTCGGAGGCGCCGGTATCATACTTCTTTTGTGCAAAGGCGGCCTGGGTGGAGAGCAGGCAGAGCGCCGTGGCGGTTGCCAGCAGCGACAGTGTTGTTGTTCTCATAAAGGAAATTTCCTCGATTGATCTTGGTTGGGGACTTACGCAACGAACCCGCAGCCGGTCCCGGCAGACGGCAGCGGGGCAATCCTTGTCGCGGCGAATTCCGGAACGCGCGGCGCGCGTCTGGCTCACCCCGCGGTATCGGTTGGCTTCGGCCGGCTGAATTGTTGCCGGAGCGTCGGCTTATGAATTTTGCCTGTCGCGTTTCGCGGCAGGACCTCGATGAATTCGATCAGGCGCGGGCATTTGAACCGCGCCAGATTGGCCTGGCAATGCGCGTGGACCTCGGCCGGGGTCAGCGAATGGCCGGATTTCACGGCGATGATCGCCATGCCGACTTCGCCCCATTGCTCGTCGGGGATGCCGATCACGGCGGCTTCGGCGACGGCCGCCATTTGATGCAGCACGCTCTCGACCTCGGCCGGATAGACGTTCTCGCCGCCCGAGATGTACATGTCCTTCCAGCGGTCGACGATGTAGTAGAAGCCTTCCTCGTCGATTCGCGTGGCGTCGCCGGTGTGCAGCCAGCCGTCGGTGAAGGAGGAGGCATTGGCGTCCGGCCTGTTCCAGTAGCCCGGCGTGATGTTCGGGCCCTTGACCCAGAGTTCGCCGAGCTCGCCGACCGCGGCGTCGCTGCCGTCGGGCCGCACGATGCGGACCTCGGTGTGCAGCACCGGCTTGCCGGAGGAGCCGGCCTTGCGCGCGGCATCCTCGCGGTCGAGCACCATCACCGCCGGCGAGGTCTCGGTCATGCCGTAGCCCTGCTGCAGTGCGACGCCGCGCGCCTCCCAGGTCTTGAGCAGCGGCACCGGCATCGGCGCGCCGCCGACGCCGCCGATCACGAGGCGGCTGAAATCCGCCGTAGCGAAGGACGGGTGCTGCGCCATGAACTGGTAGATCGCGGGCACGCCGAAGAACACGTTGATGCCCTGCGCGGGATCGTCGATCAGCTTCAGCGCCTCGCCGGGATCGAACGCGCGCATGATCAGCACGGTGCCGCCGGCATGCAGCACCGGGTTGGTATAGCAGTTCAGACCACCGGTGTGGAACAGCGGCAGCACCGTGAGCAGCACCGAGGCCGGCGAGATGTAGGCGGGGCCGCCGAGATTGACGCAATTCCAGAACGTCATCCCATGCGTGATGATCGCGCCCTTGGGCTGGCCCGTCGTCCCCGAGGTGTACATGATGGTCGAGATGTCATCGAGCATGACCTCCTCGAACCGTTCGAGCGGCGCGGCTGCCGCGATGCCGGTCTCATAGGCGCCGCCCGGGCCGAGCTTCACGGTCGCAGCGACATTGCAGAGCTTTGCCACCGCAAGCGCGGTCTCGGCGAGGTCGTCGTCATGGATCATCACCTTCGGCGCGGCGTCGCCGGTGATGTAGCGCAGCTCGGGAACGGTGAGGCGGGTGTTGAGCGGCAGAAAGATCGCGCCGATCCGGAAGCAGGCGAACTGCACCTCCAGCGTATCCGTCGTGTTCAGCGCCAGCACCGCGACGCGGTCGCCGCTGGCAACCTTGAGCCCATCGCGCAGCCAGGCCGCGAGCCGCGACACGCGGGCGTCGAGCTCCGCATAGCTGAAGCGGCGTCCGCTGGCGAGATCGACAAGCGCCATCTTGTCCGGCGTGCGCCGGCGATGATGCGCGATCCAGTCGTAGTAACGAACCGGCAAATTTCCCTCCTCCGGAACGGCAGTCTTGCGCCGCCTGTTCCTGGCTCAATTGATGCCATGAATTGGCAGTGGAGGGGGCGTATAAGGATACTGTCTTGCGTTTAGTGGCTGGCAAATCGCCGGACCGGGCGTCGGCACCGATGGCAGCCACTCGACGCAAGTGAACCGGGAGAAATCCGGACATCGTCGGAGGGAAGAATCAACGGAGCACGCGGATGGCAAACCCGTTCTACACCGGCGAGCATGAGGCCTTTCGCGAGGTGATGCGGCGCTTTGTTGCCAGGGAAATCGAGCCTTATGCCCATCAATGGGACGAGGACGGCGAGTTTCCGCGCGAGCTCTATGCCAAGGCGTCCGCGATCGGGCTACTCGGCCTCGGCTTCCCGGAAGAATATGGCGGCATCGCCGCCGACCAGTTCATGAGAATCGTGGCCTCGCAGGAGCTGGCGCGTGCCGGCGCCGGCGGCGTCTCCTCGAGCCTGATGAGCCACACCATCGGTTCGCCGCCGATCGCCCGTGCCGCGCGACCCGAGGTCAAGGCGCGGGTGCTGCCGGAGGTGCTCGCCGGCAAGAAGATCTCCGCGCTCGCGATCACCGAGCCGAGCGGCGGCTCCGACGTCGCGAACCTGCGCACCAGGGCGCGGCGCGACGGCGATCACTACGTCGTCTCCGGCGAGAAGACCTTCATCACCTCGGGCATGCGCGCCGACTATCTGACGGTCGCGGTGCGCACCGGCGGCGAAGGTCCCGGCGGCGTCAGCCTGCTGTTGATCGAAGGCAATACGCCCGGTCTGTCCCGCACCAAGCTGAAGAAGATGGGCTGGTGGGCGTCGGATACCGCGACGCTTCACTTCGACGAATGCCGCGTGCCGGTCGAGAACCTGATCGGCGAGGAAGGGCAGGGCTTCAAGATCATCATGCAGAACTTCAACAGCGAGCGCATGGGCATGGCGGCGAGCTGCACCGCCTATGCGCGCGTCTGCCTCGACGAGGCGGTCGCCTATGCCAAGGAGCGCAAGACGTTCGGCAAGCCGATCGCGCAGCACCAGGTGATCAGGCACAAGATCGTCGACATGGCACAGAAGGTTGCGGCCTCGCAGGCGATGCTGGAAATGCTGGCATGGCGGCTCGGCCAGGGCGAAAGCCCGGTCGCCGAGATCTGCATGATGAAGAATCAGGCGACCCAGACCATGGCGCATTGCGCCTCCGAGGCGGTGCAGATCTTCGGCGGCGCCGGCTTCATGCGCGGCGTCAAGGTCGAGCGTATCTACCGCGAGGTCAAGGTCAACGCCATCGGCGGCGGCACCGAGGAGATCATGAAGGACCTCGCGAGCCGGCAGATGGGGTTGTGATCGCGTCAGGTGATGATGTGGTCGCGGCGAAAAGGCGGATTGTGAACCCTCCCCCTGAAAGGGGGAGGGCAGGGTGGGGGTCAAGCCGCGAGTCGGACTGCTAGTTTGACCCCCACCCGGCCCGCTCGGCATAGCCGAACGTGCCGACATCCCCCTTTCAGGGGGAGGTGAGAAGGCAAGGTCATTCCGGGGCGCGCGCCAGCGCGAACCCGGAATCCAGAGGTAATGGATCGAGATTCCGGGTTCGATGCTTCGCATCGCCCCGGAATGACAAAGGATAGTTCGAGAACATGCTCTTCACCGCCGACCACGACGAACCGCGCCGCGCTCTACAGAAGTTCATCGCGGCCGAGATCAATCCCCATGTCGACGAATGGGAGAAGGCCGACATCTTCCCGGCGCATGAGCTGTTCAAGAAGCTCGGCGATCTTGGCTTCCTCGGCCTCAACAAGCCGGTCGAGTTCGGCGGCCAGGGACTGGATTATTCCTACGCGCTGATGATGGCCGAGGAGCTAGGCGCCATCACCTGCGGCGGCGTGCCGATGGCGATCGGGGTGCAGACCGACATGGCGACGCCGGCGCTGGCGCGGTTCGGCTCCGACGAGGTGCGGCGCGAATTCCTCAGCCCGGCGATTGCCGGCGATCAGGTCGCCTGCATCGGCGTCTCCGAGCCCGGCGCCGGCTCCGACGTCGCCTCGATCAAGACCAGTGCGCGCGCCGACGGCGACGACTACGTCATCAATGGCGGCAAGATGTGGATCACCAACGGCACCCAGGCCGACTGGATCTGCCTGCTCGCCAACACCAGCGACGGCCCGGTCCATCGCAACAAGTCGCTGATCTGCGTGCCCATGAAGACAAAGGGCGTGCAGATCGCGCGCAAGCTCGACAAGCTCGGCATGCGTTCGTCGGATACGGCGCAGATCTTCTTCGACAATGTCCGGGTGCCGAAGCGCAACCGGATCGGCGAGGAGGGCCAGGGCTTCACCTACCAGATGATCCAGTTCCAGGAGGAGCGGCTGTGGGGTGCGGCCGCCTGCCTGAAGGCGCATGAATTCATCATCAACGAGACCATCGACTACACTCGCAACCGCAAGGCGTTCGGCGGCTCGATCCTCGACAATCAGGTGGTTCACTTCAAGCTCGCGGAAATGCAGACCGAGGTCGAGCTGCTGCGCTCGCTGATCTATCGTGCCGGCGAGGCGCTGGTGGCCGGCGAGGACGTGACGCGGCTCGCGACCATGGCCAAGTTGAAGGCCGGCCGGCTCGGCCGCGAGCTTACCGATGCCTGCCTGCAATATTGGGGCGGCATGGGTTTCACCAACGAGACGCCGGTCAGCCGCGCCTATCGCGACAGCCGCCTGACCTCGATCGGCGGCGGCGCCGACGAGGTCATGCTCATGGTATTGTGCAAGATGATGGGCACGCTGCCTGGCCTGAAGCAAAAGGGAAACGCCTGATGATCACGCTCTATCACTGCGACGCCGCGCGCTCGTTCCGTCCGCTGTGGATGCTGGAGGAGCTCGGGCTTGCCTATGAGCTGAAGATGCTGCCGTTCCCGCCGCGCGTGTTCGCCAAGGAATATCTCGGCATCAATCCGCTCGGCACCATCCCGTTCATGATCGATGGCGAGACCAGGATGACGGAGTCCTCCGGCATCTGCCATTATCTCGGCACCAAATACGGCCCGACGCCGCTGATCGTCGGCGTCGACGAGCCGGCCTATGGCGCGTTCCTGAACTGGATGTATTTTTCCGACGCGACGCTGACCTTCCCGCAGACGCTGGTGCTCCGCTACAGCCAGCTTGAGCCGGAGGAGCGGCGCAACCCGCAGGTCTCGGGCGATTATGCAAAATGGTTCCTGGGCCGCCTGCGCGCGGTCGAGGCCGCCGCCGCGAAGTCGGAATTCCTCTGCGCGGAACGCTTCACCGCGGCCGACATCGCCAACGGTTATGCGCTCCGTCTCGCCAGCAATATCGGCCTCGCCAAGGATTTCGGGCCGAATGTCGCGGCCTATTGGGCGCGGCTGCAGCAGCGCGACGGTTACCAGCGTGCGGTCGCGGCGGAGCAAAAAGCCGGTCAGGAACAGAACGTTGCGCCGCGGGCGCGGCTTTAGCGCTCGTCATTCCGGGAGGGTGCGTTAGCACCAGACCCGGAATCTCGAGATTCCGGGTTCGATGCTGTCGCATCGCCCCGGAATGACGACGTTTCGTTGCAGTGACAGCGTGCGAATTTGCGTTATGGTAGCTCCGCCGCAGCGGCCAAAGAGCCGCGCGAGGAGGAACCGCCATGGACGCGATCGTGGACGCGAAGTGCCAGAGCTCCAGCCAGCAATCCGGTCACCGGATGCTGATCACGCCGGAACGGGTGTTCTATGCCGGGCTGCTCGGACGCCCGCGCGAGCGCTGTCCCGGTGCATTCCATGTCTATGTCGCGATCCGCGACGGCTTGCATCTGTCGACCAGCGAAGGCCGCGAGTCGCATGGCGAGCTCGCGGTGACGATGCCGAACCTCCGCCACACCATCACCAGCGAATATCGCTCGGCGATCTGCGTCGCGATCGAGCCGGAAAGCGTGCCCGACGGCACGCTCGAAGCCGTCGCCCGCCGTCTGCAAGGATCGGACTCCCATCTGTTCGCCAATCGCATTCGCAACGCCTATGCGACGCTCGCCGAGATGCAGCATCGCGATGCGATCGCGAATGCCGAGTTCGACACCATGTGCTTCGGCGACGCGCTGCCGCAGCGCGTGCTCGATCCGCGTGTCGTGCGCGCGATCGGCCGCATCGGGCAGTTCTCCGGCGAGCCGGTAACTGCGGCGGGCTGCGCCGCCGAGGCCGGGCTATCGCCCTCGCGCTTCCTGCATCTGTTCAAGGAGGAGACCGGGATTTCGTTCCGCTCCTTCCGCGCCTGGAAGCGCGCGCGGCATCTGCTGCACTTCGCCAACCAGGACATCAACCTCGCGCATCTCGCGCAGGATATCGGCTATCCCGATAGCACGCATTTCAGCCACTCGATCCGCCGCTTCTATGGCTTGAAGCCGCGCGCGATCTTCTCCGGCTCGCGGGACCTTGCGATCTACCGCACCGGGCAAACCGCGAGCGAGCGCGCGCTGACGTAACCTCCGCTGTCGTCCCGGCGAACGCCGGGACCCATACCGCGTGATCTATCCGTGATGCGGGATGGCAGACGCGCTGTTAAATAATGAGCAGCGGTGGTTATGGGTCCCGGCCTTCGCCGGGACGACATTGGGGTTGTTCTCCGCTACAAATTCGCGCCCTGGATCACCTCCCCGAACCGCAGCCAGCCCGGACCTTCGATCCGTTGCAGCTGAAGCTGCTGCAGCGGGTGATGATTGGTCGGGCTGGTGTTGACGCGGATGCCGGGCAACAGCGTCGGCACCTCGATGTCCTTCAGGTTGTTGGCCTGCGCCATGATGTTGTCGCGCGTGAAATTGCCCTTGCACTGCTCGAGCACGATCTTCAGCACCTGCGCCACCGTGTAGGCGTAGAGGTTGTAGCCTTCCTTCGGATTGCCGTCGGGGAAGTACTTCTCCATGAAGGCGAGGAAGTTCTTCACGCCGGGATCATTGGCCCAGGCGGGTCGGCGACGTCCTTGACATAGGCCGACGAGATCGTGCCCTGCGACTTGTCGAGGCCGACAGGCGCGATGGTCGAGGAGATCGAGGCGGCGCCGCTGGCGATGAAGTGCATCGGCTTCCAGCCGAGCTCATAGATCTTGCGGATCGACTGCGCGCAGAACTTTGCCGTGGTGCCGGAGATCAGCACATCTGGGTTGCCGCCGCGCAGCGCAACGATCTGGGAATCGATCGTGGGATCGGTAACCTCGTGCGAGGCCACCACGGCCGCGGTCGCGAACCGCTCGCCGAGCACGTCCTTGGCCCCGGCGACGAAATCCTTGCCGAGATCGTCGTTCTGGTAGAGCACCGCGAATTTCGCGTTCTTGTTCTGGCTCAGTGCATACTTGACGAACACCTGCGCCTCGGTCCGCGCGCTCGGCGCAAAGCCCATGGTCCAGGGATAGGTCTTGTAGTCGCCCCATTTGTCGCCATTCACCGACAGGAACAAGTGCGGCACCTTGGCGGCGTTGATGTATTTGACGACCGACGAGTTCGGCGCGGTGCCGAGCATGTTGAACAGAAAGGCGACATTGTCGCTTTCGATCAGTCGGCGCACCTGCTCGACCGTCTTCGCCGGGTTGAACGCATCGTCATAGTAGATGTACTTGATCTGCCGGCCGGCGATGCCGCCCTGCTCGTTCAGCATCTTGAAATAGGCTTCCTGGCAGCGCGCCTGCACGCCGAGCGCGGATACCGGGCCGCTCAGGGAGGTGGTGCTGCCGATCCTGATCTCGGTCGCGGTGACGCCTGGCGTGTCGTCGGCCAGCGAAGGCTTAAGACCCGCGACCGCGGCAAGTCCCGCGCCTGCCGCGCCGGTGAGCCATGTGCGCCGGTTGATCGAGACCATGACGTTCTCCCCGTGATGCCGGCTTGTTGCGCCGCTTCTGCTTGGCAGCAAGGTTAGGCGTGATACGGGCGCCGCGTCTTGTGTTAACCGGCTGGCGGCAGATCGTGTCGTCGCCGCATCCACTTAGCCAGTCAACGCAAGATGGCGCGAAGGCAAAGTTCTCATCATGGCGAAATCAGCAGCGCATGTGCGCTGCAAGCGGACAAGAGACCCATGAGCGACAAGGCCGTCATCACCTGCGCGCTGAACGGCGTGCTTACCGACCCGAAGCAGCACAACGTTCCGGTGACGCCGGAACAGATGGCGCGCGAGGCCAAGGCCGCGTTCAACGCCGGCGCCAGCATCATGCACATCCATCTGCGGCAGCAGGAGCCGAACAAGGGCCACCTGCCGTCGTGGGATGTCGGCGTCAGCAAGGAGATCCAGCAGGCGATCCGCGAGGCCTGCCCCGGCGTGATCATCAACCACACCACCGGCACCTCTGGCCCGAACTACCAGGGCGCGCTCGATTGCGTGCGCGAGACGCGGCCCGAGATCGCCGCCTGCAATGCCGGCTCGCTGAATTATCTGAAGGTGAAGGCCGACAACACCTGGGCCTGGCCGCCCATGATGTTCGATAACGCGGTCGAGAAGGTGCAAGACTATCTCGACGTGATGAAGGCGGCCGGCACCATTCCCGAATTCGAGTGCTTCGATGTCGGCATCGTGCGTTGCGTTGGCATGTACCGGCAGACCGGGATGTATTCCGGTCCGCTCGAATACAATTTCGTGATGGGCGTCGCCTCGGGCATGCCGGCCGATCCGGAGCTGTTGCCGATCCTCCTGAAGCTGAAGGCGCCGGAGGCGCATTGGCAGGTCACCGCGATCGGCCGCGCCGAGATCTGGCCGCTGCACCAGCGCGCCGCCGACCTCGGCGGCCATCTGCGCAGCGGGCTCGAGGATACGTTCTATCTCGGCGACGGCACCAAGGTGACGTCGAACGGGCAGCTCGTCGAAGGTCTCGCCGCCTGCGCGCGCCGCGCCGGCCGCGAGATCGCGAGCCCGGCCGAGGCGCGGCAGATTTTTGGAACGCGACACTGACCGTCATTCCGGGGCACGCGAAGCGTGAACCCGGAATCTCGCGCCACACCTCTGGATTCCGGGTCTGCGCTTCGCGCATCCCGGAATGACGGAGCCCGGGAGGAGAAACGCATGCACAATCTCGCAGCAACCGGCGGCGTCACCGGGCCGGGTCGTATCGGCCGGGTCGCGATCGGCGACCTGTTGAAGCGCGCCGCGCGGCGGTTTCCGGATCGCATCGCGCTGACCGACGGCAGCAGGCAGGTCACCTTCACCGAACTCGAGCGCGACGCCAATCGCTTCGCCAATCATCTGGTGCAGCGCGGGCTGAAGCCGGGCGAGAAGATTTCGACCATCTGCAACAACTCTGTCGAATTCGTCAAAGCGCTGTTTGGCATTCACCGCGCCGGGCTGGTCTGGGTGCCCATCAACACCATGCTCGGACCGGCTGATATGGACTACATCCTCGGCCATGCCGAGGTGCGTTTCGCCATCATCGATGACGCCCTTCATGCCCAGGCCGACCGCCGCGCCGCGCTGGAAGCGCGCGGCATGGAGATGATCGCGATCGATCTGACCGGCAATGCCGGCAAGACCGGATTGCAGGAGTTCAACGGTCTGCTGGAGGGACAGTCCGATATTGAGCCTGACATCGAGATCAACGACCGCGACCTCGCGATGATCATCTATACGTCAGGCACGACCTCGCGGCCGAAGGGCGCGATGCATTGTCACCTCGCCGTTGTCATGGCCGTGATGAGCAATTGTATCGAGATGCAGCTCTCGCGCGATGACGGGATCACCGGACAGTTTCCGCTGTTCCACTGCGCCGGCCACGTGTTGCTGCTCAGCTATCTCTCGGTCGGCGGCCGCATGGCGCTGATGCGTGGCTTCGATCCGGTCGCGTGCATGGAGGCGATCGTGCGCGACAAGCTCACCGTGTTCGTCGGCCTGTCGTTGATGTATCAGGCGATCCTCGACCATCCGCGCCGGCGCGACTACGACCTGTCAGGCCTGCGCTGCTGCATCTACACCATGGCGCCGATGGGCAAGCCGCTGCTCGAGCGCGCCATGGCCGATCTCTGTCCGAACTTCGTGCTATCCAGCGGCCAGACCGAGATGTATCCGGCGACGACGATGTCCCGCCCGGAGGTGCAGCTCGACCGTTTCGGCAATTACTGGGGCGAATCGCTGATCGTCAATGAGACCGCGATCATGGACGACAACGGCAATCTGCTGCCGCGCGGCGAGATCGGCGAGCTGGTGCATCGCGGACCCAATGTGATGATGGGCTACTACAAGGACCCCAAATCGACCGAGGAGGCGCGCAAGTTCGGCTGGCACCATACCGGCGATCTTGCTTTGATCGACGGCAACGGCGAGGTGCTGTTCCTCGACCGCAAGAAGGATATGATCAAGTCGGGCGGCGAGAACGTTGCCTCCGTCAAGATAGAGGAGACGTTGCTGGCGCATCCCGCCGTGCAGAACGCCGCCGTGGTCGGCCTGCCGCATCCGCAATGGGGCGAGGCGGTCTCCGCCTTCGTCAAGCTGAAGCCCGGCGCGGTGGCCGACGAGGCCGGCATCGAGGCGCATTGCAGAAAGCATCTCGGTGGCTTCCAGGTGCCGAAGCTGGTGCGTATCCTCGAGGAGATGCCGATGACCGCGACCGGCAAGCTGCGCAAGGTCGAGCTGCGGCAGCAATACAGCGGACATTTTGTGGAGCGCGCCTAGTGGCCATCATCGAGAACACGATTTCCACCGGCAGCGCCGCCTTCCAGGGCAATCGCGACGGCATGCTGGCGCTGATCGCCCGGATGCGCGCCCTGGAGGAGCGGACGCGCGCAGCCTCCGCCGCGGCAAAGGACCGCTTCCACAAGCGCGGCCAGCTATTGCCACGCGAGCGCGTCGCGCTGGTGCTCGATCCCGGTTCGCCCTTCCTCGAACTGTCGACGCTCGCCGGTTACATGTTCGACGTAGCGGATGCGGACAAGAGCGTGCCCGGCGGCGGACTGGTCGCGGGCATCGGCTTCGTCTCCGGCATCCGCTGCATGGTCAGCGCCAATGATGCCGGCATCGACGCGGGCGCATTGCAGCCTTACGGCCTCGACAAGACGCTGCGGGTGCAGGAGCTCGCGCTGGAGAACAAGCTGCCCTATGTGCAGCTGGTCGAGAGCGCCGGCGCCAACCTGCTGCGCTACCGTGTCGAGGACTTCGTCCGTGGCGGCAACATCTTCCGCAACCTGGCGCGGCTGTCGGCGGCAGGGCTTCCCGTCGTTACCGTCACCCACGGCTCCTCGACCGCGGGCGGCGCCTACCAGACCGGTCTCTCCGACTACATCGTGATGGTGCGCGGCCGCACCCGCGCGTTCCTTGCCGGGCCGCCTCTGCTCAAGGCGGCCACCGGCGAGATCGCGACCGAGGAGGAGCTCGGCGGCGCCGAGATGCACACCTCGATCTCGGGCCTTGGCGATTATCTCGCCGAGGACGACCGCGACGCACTGCGCATCGCGCGCGACATCATGGCCAAGTTGCCTTGGGACCGGCCGGCACCGGCGCCGGCCGCGTTCAAACCGCCGCGTTATGACGCGGAGGAACTGCTCGGCATCATGCCGATGGACCACAAGCGTCCCGTCGACATGCGCCAGGCGATCGCGCGCTTCATCGACGATTCCGACTTCACCGAGTTCGGCGCCAATTACGGTCCGGCGACGGTCTGCGGCCAAGCCCGCATCCAGGGCCAAGCGATCGGCATTATCACCAATAATGGCCCGCTCGACGTGCCCGGCGCCAACAAGGCGACGCATTTCATCCAGGCCTGCTGCCAGTCGCGCACGCCGATCCTCTACATGAACAACACCACCGGCTACATGGTGGGCAAGGCCTATGAAGAGGCCGGCATGATCAAGCACGGCTCCAAGATGATCCAGGCGGTGACCTCCGCGACGGTGCCGCAGATCACGCTGTATTGCGGCGCCTCGTTCGGCGCCGGCAATTACGGCATGTGCGGCCGCGGCTTTCACCCGCGCTTTTGCTTCTCCTGGCCCAACGCCAAGACCGCCGTGATGGGCGGCGAGCAGGCCGCCGAAACCATGGCGATCGTCACCGAAGCCGCGGCGGCGCGGCGCGGCAAGCCGATCGAGAAGGAGAAGCTGGACGCGATGAAGGCGCAGATCACCGGGGTGTTCGACAGCCAGATGGACGTGTTCTCGACCAGCGCCCGGGTGCTCGACGACGGAGTGATCGATCCGCGCGACACGCGGACGGTGCTTGCCGAGGTGCTTTCGATCTGCCGCGAGGCCGAGGCCCGCAGCCCGCAGCGCATGCAGTTCTCGGTGGCGCGGCCATGAGCGGGGCAATCGTGAAGCGGACGCCGTTCTTCAAGATCCTGATCGCCAACCGCGGCGAGATCGCGCTGCGCATCATGCGATCGGCACGGCGGCTCGGCCATGGCGTCGTAGCGGTCTATTCGGACGCCGACCGTGACGCGCTGCATGTGCGCGAGGCCGACCAGGCGGTGCGGATCGGCGAGGCGCTGCCGGCGCAATCCTATCTGAAGATCGACGCGATCATCGCCGCCGCCAAGGCGAGCGGCGCCGGCGCGGTGCATCCCGGCTATGGCTTCCTCGCCGAGAACGAGGATTTTGCGCATGCCTGCCGCGATGCGGATCTGGTGTTCATCGGTCCGTCGCCGGAAGCGATCCTTGCGATGGGCAACAAGGCCGGCGCCAAGGAGATCATGCAGCGGGCCGGCGTGCCCTGCGTGCCCGGCTATCAGGGCGCCGACCAGAGCGATGCCGTGATGCTGGCGGAAGCCAGGGCCATTGGTTTTCCGGTCATGATCAAGGCGGTCGCCGGCGGCGGCGGCCGCGGCATGCGGCTTGTCGCCGATGCGGCGGCATTTCCCGACGCGCTGCGCAGCGCGCGGTCGGAGGCGCAGGGTGCGTTCGGCGATCCGACCGTCATTCTGGAGCGCGCGATCGTCAATCCCCGCCACATCGAGATCCAGGTGTTCGGCGACCGCCATGGCAACGCCATCCATCTCGGCGAGCGCGATTGCTCGGTGCAGCGGCGGCACCAGAAGCTGGTCGAGGAGGCGCCGTCGCCGGCGGTGACGCCGGAGCTGCGCGCGCGGATGGGCGCGGTCGCGGTGCAGGCGGTCAAGGCGATCGGCTACGAGGGTGCGGGCACGCTGGAATTTTTGCTCGATCGCGCCGGCAATTTCTACTTCATGGAGATGAATACGCGGCTGCAGGTCGAGCATCCCGTCACCGAGGCGATCACCGGGCTCGATCTGGTCGAATTGCAGCTGCGCGTCGCCAGTGGCGCGCCGCTCGGCTTGACCCAGGAGGACGTCAAGTTCTCCGGCCATGCCATCGAGGTCCGGCTCTGCTCGGAGGATGCTGCGCACGATTTCATGCCGCAATCCGGTACGATGGCGCGGTGGCAGATGCCCGACGGTATCCGCGTCGAGCACGCGCTGCAGTCCGGCTCGGAGATTCCGCCGTTCTATGATTCGATGATCGCCAAGGTTATCAGCCATGGCACGACCCGCGAGGAGGCGCGCGGCAAGCTGATCTGTGCCCTGGAGCAGGTCACGGCCTTCGGCGTCACCACCAACCAGGGCTTCCTGATCGACTGCCTGCGCTACCCTGTCTTTGCTAGAGGCGAGGCGACCACGGCCTTCATCGGCGACAACCGCGACGCGCTGTTGGCGCCGCGGCCGGATCGCGGCAGCGACCTCGCGCTTGCGGCGCTGCTGCTCTACGTCACCAATCCGCACGCCCCGCCATGGCGGCGCGGCCGGTCGCTCGCAGCGACATTCCCGCTCGGCCTGCGGATTGATCTCGGCCACGGCGTGCAGGAGATCGAGATTGTCCGCGAGCGCGACGGCAGCTACATCGCGACCCGCAACGGCGATCGCTTCAGCTTCGTGATCGACGAGCTCAGCCAGGACAGCATCCGCTTCCACCACGATGGGGTGATGGAGCATGCCCAATTCCTGCGCGATGGCGACCGGCTCTATATCCTGCATCGCGGCGTCACGCTGTCGGTGCGCGATCTCACGCTGGCGCCGCCGGAGAGCGCGACGGCGGCTGGCGGTGACGGCAAGGTCCGCGCCGCCATGAACGGCCGGGTCGTCGCGGTGCTGGTGAAGCCGGGCGACAAGGTCGCGGCCGGCCAGCCGGTGATGACGCTGGAGGCGATGAAGATGGAGCACGTCCACACCGCCGGCGTCGCGGGCACGGTGTCGTCGATCGATGTCGCCGAGGGGGAGCAGGTGACGACGGGGAAGATCGTGGTGGAGATTGAGGCGGCGGCATAAAGACTGTCGTCCCGGCGAAGGCCGGGACCCATAACCACCGCTGTATGTTGTTGGAGCAAGCTGTGGCCCCAGTTTGGCAAATCAACGGGCATTCGGGGTAATGGGTCCCGGCCTTCGCCGGGACGACATTTATGAGGCCGCTTGCCCCGTCCCGTCATTCAGCCAGCAGGCGACCTGATGCGCCGGGCCGGCCGCCTGCAGCGCCGGGCGTTCGCTCTTGCAGCGATCCATCGCGTAACGGCAGCGGGTGTGGAAGGCGCAGCCTGAGGGCGGGTTGATCGGGCTCGGCACGTCGCCGTCGATCAGCGGTGCGGTTCGCTTGGCCTTGGGATCGGCGATCGGCACCGAGGCGAGCAGCGCCTGGGTGTAGGGATGGCGCGGATTGGCGAACAGCTCGTGCTTGTCGGCGATCTCGACAATGCGGCCGAGATACATCACCGCGACGCGGTGGCTGATATGGGCGACGACCGCCAGATCGTGCGCGATGAACAGGTATGAGAAATTCTGCTTGCGCTGCAGGTCGATCAACAGATTGATCACCTGCGCCTGGATCGAGACGTCGAGCGCGGAGACCGGCTCGTCGCAGACGATCAGCCGCGGCCCGAGCGACAGCGCACGCGCGATGCAGATGCGCTGGCGCTGGCCGCCGGAGAACTGGTGCGGGAAATTCTTCATCTGGTCGGGCCGCAAACCGACCTGCTGGAACAGTTCCGCGACGCGCTCCTGCTTCTTCGCCCCGGTCGCAAGGCCATGCACAATGAGGGGCTCGCCGACGATGTCGCCGGCCGTCATGCGCGGGTTGAGCGAGGCGAACGGATCCTGGAACACGATCTGCATCGAGCGCCGGTACGGCCGCAGCGCCGTCTTGCTGAGCGGCGCGATGTCCTCGCCATCCAGCTTGATGGCGCCGCTGGTCGGCTCGACCAGCCGCAGCACGGTACGCGCCACCGTTGACTTGCCGCAGCCGGATTCGCCGACCAGCCCGAGCGTCTCGCCGGCGCCGAGCGCGAAGCTGACGCCGTCGACCGCATGCACGGTGCCGACCTGCCGGCGCAGCACACCGCCGCGCACCGCGTAGTGCTTGACGAGGTCGGTCACCTCGAGGAGCGGGCGCTGTTCGGTCATTACGCCTCCGCAATCTCGCCGGCGCGCCAGCACGCGGCCCAGTGATTGCTCTTGATCTCGTCGAGCGGCGGATATTCCTGACGGCAGCGGTCGACCGCCAGCTTGCAGCGCGGCGCGAAGGCGCAGCCGGGCGGCAGCTTGGTCAGCGACGGCACCATGCCGGGGATTTCGGTCAGCCGCGCATCGGTCTTCGCGCCGAGCGCGATCACCGCCGGCATCGAGGCCATCAGTCCGCGGGTGTAGGGATGCAGCGGCGTCTCGAACAAAGCTTCGACCGTCGCCTCCTCGACCTTCTTGCCGGCATACATCACGATCACGCGCTGCGCGGTTTGCGCGACGACGCCGAGGTCGTGGGTGATCAGGATCAGCCCGGTGCCGAGCCGCTTTTGCAGATCGACGATCAGCGCCAGGATCTGCGCCTGGATGGTGACGTCGAGCGCCGTGGTCGGTTCGTCCGCGATCAGGAGCGCCGGCCGGCACGCCAGCGCCATCGCAATCATCGCGCGCTGGCGCATGCCGCCGGACAGCTGATGCGGATATTCCTGCGCGCGGCGCTCCGGCTCCGGAATCCGCACCAGCCGCAGCATGTCGACCGCCTGCTTCCAGGCCTCCTTGCTGCTGACCTTCTGGTGCAGCCGCACCGCCTCAATGATCTGGTCGCCGATCCGCATCACCGGATTGAGCGAGGTCATCGGCTCCTGGAAGATCATCGAGATGCGGTTGCCCCTGATGTCGCGCATCGCGGCATCGTCGAGCTTCAGCAGATCGGTGCCCTCGAGCGTCACCGAGCCGCCGACGATGCGGCCGGGCGGATCGGGCACCAGCCGCATGATCGACAGCGCGCTGACGCTCTTGCCGCAGCCGGACTCGCCGACGATCGCCAGCGTCTCGCCGCGGCGGACCGAGAACGAGACGTCGTCTACCGCGCGGAACAGGCCGGAGTTGGTGAAGAACACCGTTTGCAGGTTCTTCACGTCGAGAATCGTATCGAGCGTCTTGGCCTCGCTCATCAGCCGCGCTGCCTCGGATCGAGAATGTCGCGCAACGCGTCGCCGAACAGATTGGTGCCGAACACCGCAAGGCTGATCGCAATGCCGGGGAAGATCACCAGCCACGGCGCGGTGCGGACATATTCGGCGGCGGATTCGGACAGCATGCGACCCCAGGACGGATAAGGCTCGGGGATGCCGAGGCCAAGGAACGACAGCGACGCTTCGGTCAGGATGGTTGAGCCGAGCTGCGCGGTGGCGAGCACGATCAGCGGCGCGATGGTGTTGGGCAGCACGTGGCGCAGCGCGATCCGCATCTCGCTCATGCCGATCGATTTGGCGGCCTCGACGAACGGCTGCTCGCGCAGCGCCAGCGTGTTGGCGCGGATCACGCGCGCGACCGTCGGGATCAGGGGAATTGCGATCGCCAGGATCACGTTCGGCAGGGAGGGACCGAGCGCCGCGGTCATGACGAGTGCGAGTACCAAGAGCGGCAGTGATTGCAGGATGTCGGTCACCCGCTGGAACACGAGGTCGACCCAGCCGGAGAGATAGCCAGAGGCGAGGCCGACGATCACGCCGAGCGTGGCGCCGAGCGTCGTCGAGCCGATGCCGACCGCAAGCGAGATCCGCGCACCATGGATGATGCGGCTCCAGACGTCACGGCCGAAGGAGTCGGTGCCGAACCAGTGCAGCGCGGACGGCGCAGCCAGCCGGTGCGCGGAATCGACGCTGAGCGGATCGTAGCGGCTGATGACGTTAGCGAAGATCGCGGTCAGCACGAACAGCAGCATGATGACGAGGCCGACCGTGCCGAGCACGTGGCGCTGCGCGAGGAACGCAAACCGTCCCCAGCCACCGGTGGCGTTGGCCCCGGCACGTCGCAATTCGCTGTCGAAATTGATCGTCGCCACGTGTCAGCTTCTTCGCCTGATGATTGCAGAACGGTCTTCTCCCTCTCCCCGCTTGCGGGGAGAGGGTTGGGGTGAGGGGGGCTCTCCGCAAGCGCGGTGGGCGTTGGATTCGCGGTGAGCCCCCCTCACCCGGATCGCATCTGCGATGCGATCCGACCTCTCCCCGCAAGCGGGGCGAGGTAAGAGTTGGACTCGGCCTTCGACCAATCCTGTCATGTCACTCTCCAAACCGGATACGTGGGTCGATTGCCGCATAAAGCATGTCGACGATGAAGTTCACCACCACCACGACGACGGCGATGAACATCACGAGGTTCTGCACGATCGGGTAGTCGCGCCAGCGCAGCGCCTCGACCAGGAAGCGGGCGATGCCAGGGATGTTGAACACGGTCTCGGTGACAATCAGGCCGCCGATCAGGAACGCGGCCTCGATGCCGATCACGGTGATGACCGGCAGCACCGCGTTCTTCAGCGCGTGGTGATAGTTCACGGAGGCCTCGGAGGCGCCCTTGGCGCGCGCGGTGCGGATATAGTCCTGGCGCAGGATCTCCAGCATCGAGGAGCGGGTGATGCGCATGGTGAGTGCCGCGCTGCGGAAGCCCACCGCCATCGCCGGCACCGCATAGATGGTCAGCGCCTCGAGCCAGGTTTTCGGGTTCGGATTGAAGATCGGCATGGTGCCGAACAGCGAGACCGAGGCCATCAAGACCAAGAGGCCGAGCCAGAAAGACGGCAGCGACAGGCCGCTGAGGCTGACGACGCGCAGCGCATAATCGAGCCGTGAGCCCTGGTGGACGGCGCTGATGACACCGAGCGGAATACCGATCGAGGCGGAGAACAATAGCGCCAACCCGGCGAGCCGCGCCGTGATCGGAATCCGCGGCAGGATTTCCTCCAGCGCCGGCTTTTCCGAAACGTAGGAATAGCCGAGATCGCCGTGCAGCAGGCCGCCGATCCAGTGCAGATACTGGATCACGATCGGCTGGCTCAACCCGAGCTCGCGCTCGAGATTGGCCTTGTCGGCGGGGTCGACGAAGCCCGCGGCGTCGAACAGGATGTCGACGATGTTGCCGGGAACGACGCGCAGCAGCACGAAGATGATGACCGAGATCCCGAACAGGGTCACCAGCATCAGGAACAGCCGCCGCACGATATAGGCAAACACCCTGGCTCTCTCCTTGATCCCGCCTGTGTCTTGTCTTCCGACGCGCTTTCTTTGCGCGAACCGGTATCCACTTCGCCCGAAAACGCTAGGCCTACTTGTCCAGCCAGACGTCTTCGTAACGATAGCCGTTATAGGAGCTGTTGGACATGATCGTGACATTCTTCACGTAAGGCTGCCAGCAGGTGCCGGTGCGGGCATGGAAGATAATCGGACGCGCGACGTCTTCCTGCAGCTTCTTGTCGATCTCCCAGACCATCTTCTTGCGCTTGTCGACGTTGGTCTCTTCCGACTGCTGGTCGAACAGCTTCTCGATCTCCTTGTTGCAGTAGTTGGTGTAGTTCCGCTCCGAGCCGCAGGCGTAGTTCTCGTAGAACGACTGGTCGGGCTCGTCGACGGCATTGCCGGTGAGGTTGAGACCGAGCGAATAGTCCTTGCGGGCGATCTTCGGGAACCATTGCGCGGTGTCGACGACGTCGAGCTCGGCGTCGATGTAGATGCTCTTGATCTGGTCGATCAGGATGATCGCGGGATCGCGATAGACCGCGATGTTGCGGGTCGAGACCTTGATCTGCAGGTGCTTGTCCGGGCCATAGCCCGCCTTCTGCATCAGCTTGCGGGCTTCCTCGCGGTTCTTCTCGATGTCGGGACCGTAGCCGGGGATCTGCTCCAGCATGTCCTTCGGCATCGCCCACAGCCCGTCCGGCGCCGGCTCCATGGTACCGCCGATGTCGCCCTGGCCTTCGAACATGATCTGGATGAACGCCTTGCGGTCGAGCGCCAGCGCCAGCGCGCGGCGGATGTCGAGATTGTCGAACGGCGGCGCGGTCGAATTGATGATGATGTTGGTGGAGACGTTGTTCGGCTCCACCATGCAGACCGCATTGGCCGCCTGCGACTTGACGTCCTTGAGCAGCGGGATCGAGACCTCGGTCGGGAACGTCATGTCGAACTTGCCGGAGACGAAGCCGAGGATTGCGGTCGAGCGGTTCGGGATGATGGTGAACTCGATACCGTCAAGATAAGGCAGGCCCTTCTTGAAGTAATCCGGGTTCTTGGTGAGCTTGATCGATTCGTTGGCCTTGAACTCGACGAACTTGAACGGGCCGGTGCCGACCGGCTTGGTGCGCATCTCGGCCGGCGACACATGGCAGGGATAGACCGGCGAGTAGCCCGAGGCGAGCAGCGACAGCAGCGCCGGCTGCGGCCGCTTCAGCTTGAACGACGCCTCATGGTCGCCGTTGGTCGTGACCTCTTCGACTTGCTCGTACCAGGACTTGCGCGGGTTCTGCCGGAACTTCTGCTGCGACTTGCCCATCAGCATGTCGAAGGTGCATTTGACGTCGGCGGCGGTGAACGGCTTGCCGTCGTGCCATTTCACGTCCTTGCGCAGCTTGAAGGTCAGCGTCTTGTTGTCGCCGCTCCAGGCCCAGCTTTCCGCAAGCTCGGGCCGGATCGTGCTGGTGCTGTTCTGGGCGATGTGCTGGTCGAAGATGACGAGATTGTTGAAGATCGGCATGAACGGAACGTTCAGCGAATAGGTCGCGCCCTCGTGGATCGAGGCGCTGCCGGGGCTGTCGCGGTGATAGATCCTGAAGATGCCGCCCGGTTTCGGCTCGGCTGCGCGTGAAACGTCGCTGATGATCAGCACAGACAACACCGCGACGGCCAGCGCTTGCACGCTCCGCATGGTCCCCTCCCACATTTCGGTCTCAATGGCCGATTGGCATCGACGATACCACGGTGAGGCTGTCGGGCAACCAGCGAGGATCGCGCGGGGATTGGCAATTCGGATGACCCCACAACATTAAAATTTCCACGGATCGGGAATAATGGCTGTGATTGCGGGGAACCTGGGTCGTTTTGCTATGCAGCGGCGAAACTCCGTTTGAATTCGGTTGCCGATGCCGATGTGTGCGGCGTGAAGCGGGCTGCAATCAGCGACAGTATGTCGCCGATGTAAGCCGCGCACTGCACACGCTCTCCGTCATCCTGAGGAGCGCGAAGCGCGTCTCCAAGGATCGACGGCCCAGCTGGTGGCCGTGCATCCTTCGAGGCTCGCTCCGCTCGCACCTCAGGATGACGGGGAAACATTCGCATTCACCTCACTCCGCCGCCTGCGGCGAAGGCAGGTGCATGTTGGCGACGCCATCGGCCTCGGTCGCCGAGATCGTGGTGCGAATCATCAGGCGGCCCTCATGCGCCGGCCAGGGGCGGCCGCGATGCATGGTGGCGCGGTTGTCCCACATCACGACGTCGCCCTGCTTCCATTGATGCAGATAGCTGACGCCGGGCGCGGTCGCGGCTTCGGTCAATTGCTCGATCAGCGCCCTGCCGGCCTCGGTATCCATGCCCTCGACGCCATAGGCATGGGAGGCAAGATACAGCGCGCCGCGGCCGTTGACGGGATTGCGCCAGACCATCCGCCAGCATACCGGCGGCAGCGCGTCGACTTCTTCAGTCGTTGCGAGGCCGGTGGCCACCTTGCTGCGCGAATGCGCGTAGGAGTGCCAGGCGAACTTGTTCTCCAGCCGACTTGCCGCGTCCTTGTCGAGCCGCTCGAAGGCAAGCCGCATCGAGACGAATTCGGTCTCGCCGCCATGTTCAGGAATGATGCGCGCCGACAGGATCGAGGTCAGCGCCGGCACCTGCTTGAAGGAAGAGTCGGTGTGCCAGAGCTGGTTGGCCCTGGCGCGCAGCTGCTGCCGGTGATCGGATGGAACCACCTTGCCGTCGGGCCCGAAGGTCGAGAGGATCACGAAATGCGAACCGGTGCCCATCGAACCGACCTTGGTCACCTCGGGCGGACCGAACCGGCGCGAGAAGGCGAGCTGGATGTCGTCACTGACCTCCTGACCGCGGAACACCAGCACCGAATGTTCCTCGAACGCCGCGCGCACCGCCGCATAGGCGGCATCGCTGGCGGCAACGTCTGACAGCGTGACGCCGCGCAGCTCGGCACCGAATCCCGGACGCAGTGGGATCACTTCCATCGCAAGTCCTCCCTTTTCTTTGTTGTTGCGGCGAGGTTAGGGGAAAAGCCCGCGATCGGCAACGCGGCCCGCGGCGCCTCAGCCCATTGCGATCAGATTGTGCCGCGTGCGCCGGTCCGCGACCTCGATGCGATGTGTGACGAAGGCGAACAGCGCCCAGCTGGAATGGAAGGCGACACCGGCCAGAATCACGATGGTTCCGGGAATCGGACCGATCGAAGCGCGGTCCAAGATCGCGCTCATCGTGGTCAGCGGCAGCGGGTGGATCGCCAGCTTGCCGTAATAGGCGATGGCCTGGATCGCGAAGATCCAGCCATAAGTCCGTCGCAGGCGCCGGCCGATCGCTCTGACATAGCTGATGTGATAGCTGGGGCGGCGGTAGTCGTTGGCGAGCAGGTCGGTCCAGGCTGCGTTCGGTGTGGGGCCCTCGCCGCGGATCATCGGTGCGTAGAAATCGGTTTCGAGCAACCGCGCCCGGGCGCGCCAGACGTTGAAATAGCGATAGCGCCGCGCCTCGAATAGCAGGAATACGGTCACCAGCAGTCCGACCAGGACCATCGGCAAGGGCGAGGCTTCCGCACTGCTGTAGGTCGCCGACAGCGCGATCCCGGTCGTGACCACCGCCCAGTTGGTCGAACTGTCGAGACGGGTGCGCCAGACCGTGCTGCGATAGACCTCGCCACGATAGAGATGGGCGAGTGCACCGATCTCGGCGGCAGTGAATTCGAGCCTTCCGGCCTGCACCGGCTCCGGCTCGCGCGGCTGGGGCAATGGCATGGCGGCCTCCGGCGAAGCTGGCTTACGATCCCGGAGCATAGCGCGAAATCCGCGCGACCGGCGAGTCCGTTGCGTCCGTCGGCTTGGTTGGCAGCATCAGTCCGGATGCCGCACCGCCGCTCACACGATCCGCGAGGTCTTGTTGCCCCAATAGCGGTCACGCAGCAGGCGCTTGTAGAGTTTGCCGGTCGGCAGCCGCGGCAGCTCGGCTTCGAAATCCACCGAGCGCGGCACCTTCTGGCGCGACAGCGAGCCGGCGCAGAACGCGATCAGTTCCTCGGCAAGCTCCGGCCCCGGCGCGATGCCGTCGACCGGCTGCACCACCGCCTTCACTTCCTCGCCGAGATCGACATTGGGCACGCCGAACACCGCGGCGTCGGCGACCTTGGGATGAGTGATCAGGAGGTTCTCGCATTCCTGCGGATAGATGTTCACGCCGCCGGAGATGATCATGAAGGTGGCGCGGTCGGTGAGATAGAGGAAGTTGTCGTCGTCGACATAGCCGACGTCGCCGACCGTGCTCATGCTGCCGTCGGCCGAGCGCGCCTCGCCGGTCTTGGCGGGGTCGTTGAAATATTCGAATGGCGTGGCGGTCTTGAACCACACGGTGCCCGGCGTTCCCTTGGGGCAAGGCTGCATGTTCTCGTCGAGGATATACAGATCGCCGAGCAGGACCCTGCCGACGGTGCCGCGATGCGCGAGCCACTCCTCGCTGTTGCAGGCGGTGAAGCCGAGCCCCTCGGTCGCGCCGTAATATTCGTGGATGATGGGGCCCCACCATTTGATCATGTCGTCCTTGACCAGCGCCGGGCAGGGCGCGGCGGCATGGATCGCGATCTCGAGGGTCGACAGATCGTAGCGGGCGCGAACCTCCTCGGGCAGTTTCAGCAGGCGCGAGAACATGGTCGGCACCAGCTGGCTGTGGGTGATGCCCCATTGCTCGACCAGCTGCAGATAGCGCTCCGGGTCGAAGCTCTCCATGATGACGACCGTGCCGCCCATCCGGATGGTGAGATTGACCGCGGCCTGCGGCGCCGAGTGGTAGAGCGGCGCCGGCGAGAGGTAGACCATGCCCTCGCGGTAGTGCCAGAGCTTGGTCAGGAAATCGAACAGCGGCAGGTTCTGCGATGGCGGCTGCTCCGGCAGCGGCCGCACGATGCCCTTGGGCCGGCCGGTCGTGCCGGAGGAATACAGCATCGCGGTGCCGGCAAATTCGTCCGCGATCGGCGTTGACGGCAGGCCTGCGGTGGCCTCTCGCAGTCCGACAATGCGATCGCTCTCGCTTTCGCCGTCGACCACGATGCAGAGCTCGACCCGCAGGCACTCCTTCAGCGCCTCGCGCGCGATGTCGAGCTTCAGCTTCGAGGTGATCAGGATCCGCGACTGGCTGTTGGTCAGGATGTAGGCGAGTTCGCCCGCGGTGAGGTAGGAGTTGACGCAGGTGAAGTAGAGCCCGGCGCGCTCGCCGGCGCCGCAGGCCTCGAGGTAGCGGTTGTTGTTCTCCATGAAGATCGAATAATGGTCGAGCCGCCGCAGCCCCTGTTTGCGGAACAGATGCGCGAGCCGGTTGGAGCGCGCCTCGAGCTCACGATAGGTGACGGTCTCGCCGGTCCCGGCCATGATGAAGGCGGGTTGCAGCGGGCGCAGGTAAGCATGCTTGCCGGTATACATCGAACTCCAGATCCCCCTTGATCGTGCTTGTTCTTGTTTGACGCGTTTTCTTCACGCGAACCGGTACCCACTTCGCTCGAAAGCGCTCTATGCAGCCATCTCCAGAATCTCGCGAACCTGGGATGGATCGTCGATCTTGCGCGGATTGCGCGGCACCCAGGGCGTTCGCATCGCTTGCTTTGCGATGCGGTCGAAATGCTCGGGGCCGACGTGGACCTCGTGCAGGCTGCGCGGCATGCCGAGGTCGCGGATGAAGAGGTCGAGCACGTCGCCGGCGTCCGCGCCCGCATGTCCCATTGCGGCCGCGACCAGCGCGTGCCGGTCGGCATTGTCGCGCTTGTTCCAGCGCATCACCGCGGGCAGCATCACGCACGAGGTATAGCCGTGCGGCACGTCGAATTCGGCGCCGAGCACGTAGCCGATGCCGTGGCTCGCGCCCATCGGCACACCCGAGGCGAGCGGGCCGGTGGAGAGCCAGGTGCCGATCTGGCAATCCATTCGCGCCGAAATATCCTTCGGGTCGGCTTTCACCCGCGGCAGGCCGGCTGCCAGCATCTCCAGTCCCTTCAGCGCCTGCGCGTCGCCGTAAGGATGCGCCTCGCGCGAGCAGATGCCCTCGACGCAATGGTCGACGGCACGGATGCCGGTCGACAGGAACAGCCATTCCGGCGTGTGCACCGACAGTTCCGGATCGAGGATGGTGGCGCGCGGCATCACCAGCGGATGGCGCAGCATCTCCTTCTGCCGCTTGGCCTCGTTGGTGACGCCGGCGATCGACGAGAACTCGCCGCCGGCGATGGTGGTCGGCACGCTGATCTGGCGCACGGTCGGTGGGTTCATCGCGGGCGAGACGCCGCCATGGGTGCGGATCGTCTCGATGCCGTCGGACGTCGTGACGTTGTTGGCGAGGCAAAGCTGCACCGCCTTGGCGCCGTCGGTGATCGAGCCGCCGCCGATCGTGACGATCAAATCCGCTTTCGCGCCGCGCGCCTGCTCCGCCGCCGCGATCACCGCGGCGCGCGGCGTATGCGCCGGCATCTTGTCGAAGGTGCCGACGCAGCGGCGCCCAAGCGCCGCGCGAACCTTCTCGATCTCGTCGGTCTCGCGGTTCAGCGTGCCCGACACCATCAGAAAGGCGCGCTCGGCGCCAATCCGGTCCAGCTGCTCGACGATGGCCTCACGCGCGGGCCGCCCGAACACGACCTCGTCCATGGCACCGAATACGACACGGCCTTGATGCAAGCGCCTGTCCTCCCTCAACACGGTCCGCCTTGCTGGCGGATCTTTGCGGCGAGGTTAGCGGAGGAAATCGGGGCCGTCATCAGGGCTCTGGGCCGGTGGTTTGATACGGTCGCGCCGCCCATTCCGCTGTCGTCCCTGCGAAAGCACTAGTGCATCTACACGTTTGTCGGGCCATTTGCGAGGATTTGGAAGCGGGCCATTCCGGTGTGGAAGGTGATTGGTCCAGGTGGACGGTGGGAGGCGTAGCCGGTCCATCC
>NZ_JBUYWT010000055.1:0-53805 GCF_055264925.1 Bradyrhizobium sp. KZN70725 | reverse complement strand
CATGGCGTCGGCGAGGAACTTGCCGATCTCGGCATCGCCGTTGGCCGAAATGGTGCCGACCTGGGCGATCTCCTCGTTCGAGGTGACCTTCTTCGAGTTCTTCTGGAGGTCCGCAACGACGGCTTCGACCGCGAGGTCGATACCGCGCTTCAGATCCATCGGGTTCATGCCGGCGGCGACCGACTTGGCGCCTTCCTTCACGATCGCCTGGGCGAGCACGGTCGCCGTGGTGGTGCCGTCGCCGGCCGCGTCAGCGGACTTGGAGGCGACTTCGCGCACCATCTGGGCGCCCATGTTCTCGAACTTGTCGTCGAGCTCGATCTCCTTGGCGACGGTGACGCCGTCCTTGGTGATGCGGGGCGCGCCGAACGACTTCTCGAGCACCACGTTGCGGCCCTTCGGACCGAGGGTGACCTTCACCGCGTTGGCGAGAACGTCGACGCCGCGCAGCATCTTGTCGCGCGCCTCGACGGAGAATTTGACTTCTTTAGCTGCCATCTGAGTTTTTCCTTGAGAGATTTAACCTGGGAGGGAGGGAGGCGCTTAGGCCGCCTTCTTCTTGGAAGCGGGGACGTCGAGCACGCCCATGATGTCGCTTTCCTTCATGATCAGCAGGTCTTCGCCGTCGATCTTGACCTCGGTGCCCGACCACTTGCCGAACAGGACGCGGTCGCCGACCTTGACGTCGATCGGGATCAGCTTGCCAGCTTCATCGCGGCCGCCCGGGCCAACGGCGATGACTTCGCCCTGGGAGGGCTTTTCCTTGGCACTGTCCGGAATGATGATGCCGCCAGCAGTCTTCTCTTCGGCGTCGATACGCTTAACCACGACGCGGTCGTGAAGCGGACGGAATTTCATGCAGTCCTCCTAAACATTTGTAGATACTGTAGATTTTTGGAGAGTTAGCAGTCCAGTCCAGCGAGTGCCAGACTGGTTGGGCAGGAGATAGGCCAAGCCTTGGCGGCGGGCAAGTGCCTCTAGCAGAAAAATTGGCACTCGTGAGTGCCGCCTGCCAAGAGGATGCCGAGATCATTTCGGCATCCTTAATGCCGCCCAAGAGGGGTTGCCGGGGCTATTAGCAGATGCGGTAAGCTGCTGCCAACGCAAGAAATTTCAACAACCTATTAAACATTTAGGCTTGAGATGGGTTAGTCGCGTGCGTCACATTTCTCTCATGTGAGCGCATCCATTGCCGGTGGTCCGGCGGGGGAGGTCGGCCACCACGTGAATGCGCTCCGTCACAGGAGGTTGGCATGGTCTCGCGAGTTGGTGGGGTTGTTTCCGACGATTTCCGGAAGCAGTTGCTGGGGTACGGGCTGACGACGGCGCAAATCCTCTATCGGATGCCGGATCACCCCTCGTTGCTGCAGACCTATGTCTGGCAGAACTACGACCTGTTTCCGAAATTTCCGGCGCTGCAGGATTTCCTCGCGTTCTGGCAGGCGAAGCTCGAAGGCCCGCTGTTTTCGGTGACGGTGGCGCATTCCAAGCTGGTTAAGCCGGCCGAGCTGCGTGCCGTCGACGGCGTGTTCCGGCTGCATTGATCAGCAAACGTAGCAGGGCGCGGCTCTGCGCCTTTGCTCGCCTCGCGGCGCGCGACTTGTGTTAGCCTCTCTCCTCACAAAAAGACGGGAGGCGAAACAATGGCCAAGAAGACGGCATCAAGATCGGCAGCCAAGACCGCGGTGAAGAAGAAATGGTCGGGGCTTGGCGCAGGCGCCAAGAAGACGTCCGCGAAATCGTCCGCGCGCAAGACCATCAAGTCGAAAGGCCGCGTCTCGGCGGCCAAGAAGAGCGCGCCGAAAGCTGCGACCAAGGCGCGGCCGAAGCAGCGCGTCGCGATCAGCCATCACCGCGAAGAGGACTTCAAGGCCGACGGGCTGCGCGCCTACGCCAAGTACCGCGACCTCGGCATATCAGCCGCGTCGCATGGTCTCGCCCAGGCGCACGTCATCCGGCTGCAGGGACCGTGCAATCCCGATGAAGTGTCGAAGCTGCACTTCCACGATGTCGACTTCCAGATGGTCTATGTGCTCAAGGGCTGGGTGAAGACCTACATGGAAGGCGAGGGCGAGACGCTGATGCAGCAAGGCAGCGCCTGGACCCAGCCGCCACGCATCCGGCACATGATCCTGGACTATTCCGACGACGTCGAACTGCTGGAGGTGATCCTGCCGGCCGAGTTCAAGACGGTGGAGTTGAAGGCTTAGGCTTTTTCGCGGCCGTCATGGCCGGGCTTGACCCGGCCATCCAGCTCGCTTCGAAAGATTCTCCTGGTCGATGGATGTCCGGGTCGAGCCCGGGCATGGCGATTTCCTAGTAGGTAGGCCGTGTACCCATAAAACCGTCGGCGTGACTCTCTTCGTCCGCTTT
This sequence comes from Bradyrhizobium sp. KZN70725, assembly GCF_055264925.1. NCBI lineage: Bacteria > Pseudomonadati > Pseudomonadota > Alphaproteobacteria > Hyphomicrobiales > Nitrobacteraceae > Bradyrhizobium > Bradyrhizobium sp. KZN70725. The sequence continues at coordinate 51,432 of NZ_JBUYWT010000055.1, read as the reverse complement.
GTCCCGATAGCGACCAAGTTCGTGCGGCAACGCAAGATGTCGCGATGGGCCAACTGCCGACGTTCCAAAGTGAATGAGACCACCAACAGTTATTCTGTCGGCGCTATTGGAGGAGCGGCGTCAAGTAGCCCGAAACAGACTATCCCCGCAATCAGACTGCAAGACGATCCAAAGGAATCGAAACCCTTAACCTGAGCCCGCTCGGTAACCAATCATATTCCACCTTGCCGCCCAGTTGAGCGGCAATGCTGCGCTCCGCAAGCACACTCCCAAAACCCTTTGCCGAAGGCGCAGCAACAATCACTGGGCCGCCTGTCTCCTCCCATTCAAGATGCAAGTCCCCACCTTGCGTGTCCCATGCGATGTTTATTGAACCGGTTGGTTCCGACAACGCCCCATACTTGGCCGCATTCGTAGTGGTTTCATGCAGCGCGAGTGCGAGGCTTGTAACGGCCATAGCACCCACGGGGACAGTTGGTCCTCTTACCATGATGCGTTCGCTGGACGCGTCATCTTCATACGGCCGCAAGACCGTTCGCACCACGTCTCCCACCGTCGTTCGCTCGCTATGCGCCTCCGTACCCATGATTCCAGGACGGATTAGGTCCTTGGCCTGCATTAGAGCGTCGAGACGGCCTCGTAACGATTGAGCCATCTCTTGCGGAGTTCTGGCTGACCGAGCGCTCAGACTTATGATGCCGTGGAAAACGGCAAACATGTTCTTTACGCGATGGTTTGCTTCCCGAGCGAGCAACCGTTGGCGTTCTTGCGCAATTACACGTTCGGTCGTCTCACTAACGATGCAGAGTACACCGCCAGTTTCGCCAGCCTCGTTCTGAACTGGAGAATACGAGATGTCGAAATAAACTGTCTCTGGGTAGCCGTGCCGCTCAATGTAGAAGGGGCGGTCCTTCGCGAAGACTGTTTCGCCGGTGTCGAGGACGCGCCTGAGAAGCGGTCCTAAATCGTCCCACAGCTCGGCCCAATTATCGCGTGCTGGTCGCCCAAGTGCCTTTGGATGCTTTTGACCTATCGTAGGAGCATAGGCGTCGTTGTAGAGAGCGACAAATTCGGCTCCCCAAAACAGCACGATTTGTGCTTTGGCGGGCAGCATAAGGCTCACCGCGCTCCTGAGGTGCGTTGGCCACCCAACGATTGGTCCCAAGCTGGTGCTGGACCAGTCGAAAGACCGGATGAGTGCGGCAGCTTCGCCCTCAGCCCGCGGAAAATCGCCTTTTACTTCTCGAACAGTGCCCATGGCGATCAACAAAGCAAACATTGGAATCGGGAACAATGGCCCACGAAACCCTGATGTCAACAGAGCAACGACGAGATGGGCATAACGAGCTGTCGCAACGGGCCATAAGCAGTCATCAACCGCCGCTGTAGGTCGGCGGTCGGCCGAGAATGTTCCCGCCATGACGCCAAATTAGCAAAAGAACTCAATGGCTTGGAACGTTGTGCCCCTCTGTAATTGGCTGACCAGCATCCGAGGAGCCAACGATGGTCCCCCAAGCGCAGCAAAAGAGCGAACGGATCAGGGTTTTGTTCGTGGAGGACGAATGGTTCATCCGATTTGACGTAGCTGAGCAGCTTCGAGGCGCGGGGTTTGAGGTTATTGAGGCGAGGACCGCCGATGACGCGATGGACTACATCTCATCAGGCGAGCGGATTGACGCGCTGATAACCGATATCCGGATGCCCGGAACCCTTGATGGTCTGGAGTTGGCTGGGAAGATCCGCGTCATGCAACCGATGCTCCTTATCCTCGTTGCCTCTGGAAGCACAGAATTGGAGAGCGCAGCGAGCCGCGTAGGTAGGTTCATCAGCAAGCCCCACGATCCCAAGCAGATCGCGATGCTGATCGCGGAGATGCTCGGCCCGGCGCTGTAGTAAGCATGCAAGCAACAACTGTATTGATCGTCGAGCAGGACGTGCTCGTGCGCCATCCGCTGGCGGAGTACCTTCGTGAGTGCGGCTATCGCGTGATGGAAGCAACTCAACACGATGAGGCACGTGAATGCCTCGAAGGCGGGAATCACTGTATCGAAGTCGCCCTGATCGACGTAGGCGGCCCCACCGGCTCTGGGTTTGCTCTTTCTGCGTGGATACGGAGCAACTACCCAACTGTGAAGACAATGCTGGGCGCGACGGTCGGCAACGTCCTCGCGCTCGCGGGTGACCTTTGCGAGGAAGGCCCGCAGGCAGCGAAGAAGCTGAATTATCGCCCCGTGTTGGATCACATTCGCCAACTGCTCGCGACCCGGAAGCCGCCGAAAATCACCAGCCGCGATACCCGCGCAGGATAGGTGGCTGCAAACAGTGCGCTCATCGCGCTGCCTTCGGAATTCCCATGATCACCGCTTGTGATGCGCCAATTGTTGTATCCATGATGGCGCGAACGTCGTCCATACGTTGCTCAAGGGAAGGAGCATCGGAATCCGGTCGGATAGTCCGTCGCCCCTTTTGTCGAATGTAGTGACACGCGCAAAGGCTGGCTGAAAATCGACGCGCGAGAACCCACCAAGAACCATGATGATGTCGATAGGTCCTTCACCCATCACTTGACAGGCGATATTGACCTCGCCGCTCAGAGCATATCTGGTTTCGGCTAAGGCGAACTCTGACATCCATTCCGGTCCTCGCGAGACCCGACAATTCTCCTCGGCTGAACTATGGGGGTCAGCGGATAAAGTCACCTCAGAAGTATGGCAATGTCCACAGCGGGTCATTCACGTCGAATCGCATCGGGCGGAGCCGCCGGTCGATGTCCGCAATGCTCCGTTTGCGTCCACGCCGGCACTGCGCGGCAAACGACGCTAGGGGCCAATAGCTGCCCCGCAATGTTAAGACGGCGGCGCGCACTTCGAAACTAAACACCGGCACGTCCGGTCGAATCTTCCGTGCCAACGCGACGCGCTCGTCCAACCGCAAGTAAAATGGCGAAAACCCTCTGAGAAATCTGCTACACTCGATCTATGAAAACCTTTTCAGATAAGGTCCGCGACATCGTGCGCAAGATCCCAAAGGGGAAGGCTATGACGTACAAAGCTGTCGCTGCTAAAGCCGGCAATCCGAAGGCTGCACGCGCGGTTGGTGCCATAATGCGCACGAATGACGACCCATCGATCCCCTGTCATCGCGTTATTGCAAGCGACGGCTCAATGCGCGGCTACGTGCGTCCGCGCCGCCGGCCGGCCCAACAATAATCCGCTTGACAGGAAGCTTCACCGCGTCAGCACCGCCTCGGATTGCGCGGAGCCTGTCATCGGGCGCGCGTTCGCGCGACCCGTTGGCTCCATCCGGGCTACTGCGACTACGGCTGCGTCAGCATCCCCACGATCGCGCCCATCAGGCAGGTCGTCAGCGTGCCCGAGACGATCGACTTCAGCCCGAGCGCGTTGATCTCGTCGCGCCGCTCGGGCGCCATGATGCCGAGGCCGCCGATCATGATGCCGAGGCTCGCGAAGTTGGCAAAGCCGCACATCGCGTAGAGCATGATCAGCCGCGAGCGCGGATCGAGCGCGTCGGGGCCGAGCTTCGACAGGTCGACATAGGCGATCAGCTCGTTCAGCACGGTCTTGGTGCCCATCAGGCTTCCCGCCGTGATCGCCTGCGGCCAGGGCAGGCCCATCAGCCAGCACACCGGCGCCATGACGTAGCCGAGCAGGCGCTGCAGCGAGATTTTCGCGCCGCCGATCTCCGGCAGCAGGCCGATGATCGCGTTCGCCAGATACACCAGCGCGACCAGCACCAGCAGCATCGCGATGATGTTCATCAAGAGCTCGAGCCCGGCGGCCGTGCCCTTCACGATGGCGTCCATCGTCGACGACACCTGGATATCGGGATTGTCGAGCGATCCGCCGGTGCGCTTGTCCAACGTCTCCGGCACCATGATCAGGCTCACCAAAATTGCGGCCGGCGCGCCGAGCACCGAGGCGATGACGAAATGCGCGGCCGCATCCGGGATCAGCGGCGCGAGCAGCGTGGCATACAGCACCAGCACCGTGCCGGCGATCCCGGCCATGCCGCCGGTCATCACCAGAAACAATTCGGAGCGCGTCAGCTGTGCGAGATAGGGGCGGATGAAGAGCGGCGCTTCCACCATGCCGAGGAAGATATTGGCCGCGGTCGAGAGCCCGACCGCGCCGCCGACGCCGAGCGTGCGCTCCAGGATCCAGGCCATGCCGCGCACGACAGGCGGCAGCACGCGCCAATAGAACAACAGCGTCGTCAGCACGCTCATCACAAGCACGATCGGCAGCGCCTGGAAGGCGAGGATGAAATCCGAGCCGGGCGCCTTGGGATCGAACGGCGCCGGGCCGCCGCCGACATAGCCGAACACGAAGGCAGTGCCGGCGCGCGTCGCGGCGGCGATGGTGCCGACGGCGTCATTGATCGCGCCGAAGGCCTGCGTCACCAGCGGCACCTTGATCAGCACCAGAGCCGTGACGATCGTGACGACAAGCCCGATCGCCGCCTGGCGCAGCGACACCTTCAGGCGATTCTCGCTCAGCGCCCAGGCGATCAAGAGCAACGCCACCACGCCGAACGCCGATTGCAACTGCAGCATCATGCCCCCAAGAACTCTCGCGGGATTATGGGCAGGGGCCTCGCGCAGCGCAATGCTGTTGCGCGTTCATCTCGTATCCATTGACAAGTTGCAGGCGCTCGGCCACGCAATCATCCATGTCCTCCGCCACGCCGGCCGGCGCCCGCGATCTGCTCGGCCACAGACCCTTCCTGTTCTTCTTGTCGTCGCGCAGCCTGTCGCGCTTCTCCAGCCAGATCGGCGCGGTGGCGATCGGCTGGCAGATCTATGATCTGACCGGCAGCGCGTTCGACCTCGGCATGGTCGGACTGGTGCAGTTTCTGCCGACGGCACTCTTGGTGTTCGTCGCCGGCCACGCCGCCGACCGCTTCGAGCGCAAGCGCGTGGTGCAGGCCTGCCGGATCGCGGAGGCGCTGACCGCATTGTTTCTCGCCGGAAGCACCTTTGCCGGTACCATCTCCGAGATCCAGATCTTCGTCGCGACCTTTGTGCTCGGGATCGCCGGCGCGTTCGAGAGTCCGGCCACCGCCGCGCTGTTGCCGCTGATCGCGCCGCAAGGCTCGCTGCAGCGGGCGACCGCGATCTCGAGCGGCGCGGCGCAGGTCGCGACCATCACCGGACCCGCGCTCGGCGGCTTCGCCTATGCCCTGATGCCGGGCGCGCCCTACGGCATCATGATGGTGTTCTGGCTGTTCGGCGCGCTGCTCACCGGCGGCATCGGCCGGCTGCAGCAGGCGCCGGTGAAGAACGGCGGGGCGTCGGACGACCTGTTTGCCGGCGTTACCTTCGTTCGCAGCAATCCGGCGATCCTCGGCACCATCTCGCTCGACCTGTTCGCGGTGCTGTTCGGCGGCGTCACCGCGCTGCTGCCGATCTATGCGCGCGATATCCTGCAAGCCGGCCCGCTCGGCCTCGGCATCCTGCGCGCCGCGCCCGCGGTCGGTGCGCTGCTCATGACGATGGTGCTGGCGCGGCACACCATCAACCGCCGCGTCGGCATGCGCATGTTCCAGGCGGTGATCGTGTTCGGCGTCGCGACGGTGGTGTTCGCGCTGTCGCACTGGCTGTGGCTGTCGGCGCTGGCGCTCGCGGTGCTCGGCGCTGCGGACACGATCAGCGTCGTGATCCGCTTCTCGCTGGTGCAGCTCGCCACCCCCGATGAGATGCGCGGCCGCGTCGGCGCGGTGAACTTCCTGTTCATCAACGCGTCCAACCAGCTCGGGCAGTTCGAGAGCGGCGTCACCGCGGCGCTGCTCGGCACCGTGCCGTCGGCCGTGCTTGGCGGCGTCGCCACGGTCGCGGTCGCGCTGCTCTGGATGAAGCTGTTCCCGACGCTGCGGGACGTCGAGAAGCTGGAGTAGGGGCTTTCGCTCCACCCGTCATTGCGAGCGAAGCGAAGCAATCCATCTCACCGCATGCCGAGATATGGATTGCTTCGTCGCTGACGCTCCTCGCAATGACGGAATCGGCTCCGGCTGCAACGGATGTGATAGCCCCCGGAGCGAGGCCACTTGCAGGATTTCGGAATAATGGAAAAGTATCGCTGATTTGCCCGACGTGTCAAGTTGCCGTGTCGAACGCCGGCAGCTGCCGGCTCCTTTGCATGGGGTTGTTTTCGATAATTTGGCGGCGCGCCCGGCGACGGCCGGCCGGGACAAGCCCGGCCGGGCGTCGTGAGGGTCCTGCCGCAAGCAGGGAGGAGAAGATCAGCCCCGGCCGACGAACGGCATCTTGGTCGCCATGACCGTCATGAACAACACGTTGGCGTCGAGCGGCAGGCCGGCCATGTAGGCCACGGCGTCGCCGACCGCCTTGGCGTCCATGCGCGGCTCGTGCTTGGTGGTGCCGTCCGGCTGCAGCACGCCGGGGCCGTTGACCATGCGGTCGGTCATCGGGGTCGCGGCATTGCCGATATCGACCTGGCCGACCGCGATGTCATACATGCGGCCGTCGAGGTTGGACGACTTGGTGAGGCCGGTGATGGCGTGCTTGGTCGAGGTGTAGGCGGCCGAGAACGGCCGCGGCGCATGCGCCGAGATCGAGCCGTTGTTGATGATGCGGCCGCCGCGCGGCTTCTGGTCCTTCATGATGCGGAAGGCGTGCTGGGTGCACAGGAACGGCGCGGTGAGGTTGGTGTTGACCACCGCCTGCCACTGCTCGAGCGGCAGATCCTCGAAGTTCACCGGCGGCGCGCCCATGCCGGCGTTGTTGAAGAGAACGTCGAGCCGGCCATAGGTCGCCTTCACCTTGTCGAACAGGGCTGCGATCGCGGCCGGATGGGCCATGTCGGCCGAAACGCACAGGCTCTTGCCGGCGGGGCCGAGCTTGGCGGTCTCTTCCAGCATCTCCATGCGGCGCCCGGCGAGCACCACGGTGTAGCCCTTGTCCATCAAAGCGAGCGACGCGGCGCGTCCGACGCCGGTGCCGGCGCCGGTCACGAGTGCGATCTTGCTGGTTGCCTCAGTCATCCGAGTTTCCTCTTACTTGGTTTTTGCTTCGGTTTCGTTCTTGTAGGGGGGCCGTGGAATGTTCTGGTGCGCCGCGCGCAGCGCCGCCGACCAGCGTGAGCGCAGGTCGTGGAAATAGGGCTCGCCGGCCTCGATGCGGTGGTTGAGGTCGGCCTCGCAGGCGTCCGTGCGCACCACCAGCACGTCGATCGGCAGGCCGACGCCGAGGTTGGAGCGCATCGTCGAATCCATCGAGATCAGCCCGGTCTTCAGCGCCTCGTAGAGCTCGACGTCGTAATGCATGGCGCGGTCGAGCACCGGCTTGCCGTATTTGTGCTCGCCGATCTGCAGGTACGGCGTGTCGGTGGTGCACTCGATGAAGTTGCCGGCGGTGTAGACCATGAACAGGCGCATCCGCGAGCCCTTGATCTGGCCGCCGAACAGGAACGAGACGTCGAAGGAGATGTCCTCGGCGCGCAGCGCGTCGCCCTCGGTGGCGTGCACGGAGCGGATGGCGCGGCCGATCCGCTGCGCCGCCTGGAACATGGTCGGGGCGTTCATCAGCGTCTCGAGCTCGCCGGTGTCCGGATTTTCCATGCCCTCGGTCAGGGTCGACAGCACCGACTGGCTGATCGCGAGATTCCCGGCGCTGGCGATCGCCATGATGCGGTCGCCAGGCTTTTCGAAGATGTGCAGCTTGCGGAAGGTCGAGACGTTGTCGAGGCCGGCATTGGTGCGGGTATCGGCGATCATGACGAGCCCGTCGCGCACCAGAATTCCGCAGCAATAGGTCATTTAAAGCCCTCAGACGGTCCGAGTTTCTCGGCGGGAAACTAGTAGCCAATTTCGGGGATGCATCCAACCCCAATTCCCCGTGACGGGACGTGCGATGGCCGGTCGCACGGGTCGGGGCCGCCGGTCCCGGCGGTGGTCCGTCCGGGTGCCCTGTTCCGGCCATCGAGGTCGCGAGCATTCCGGTCTCGCTCTGCGTGGCGCGCAGCCGGCAATGATCTTCGCCTTGCGTCGTTGCGGGGGGCGGGGTGTTGTGCTCGACTGCCTGCAACCGACGACAACAAGAAATTTCGGGAGGCGGGAATGTCGTTCAAACTGGCCGCGTGCATTGTGGCATTGGGCATCGCCGCGATGGCCGCGAGCCCTGCATCGGCGCAGAAGAAGGGCGGCACCCTGCGGCTCTATCACAACGACAACCCGCCCTCGACCTCGCTGCTCGAGGAATCCACCATCGCCTCGGTGATGCCGTTCGCGGCCGTCTTCAACAACCTCGTGGTGTTCGATCCGGCCAAGGTGCACGAAAGCATCGACACCGTGATCCCCGATCTCGCCGAGAGCTGGTCGTGGGACCAGACCAACACAAAGCTTACCTTCAAGCTGCGGCACGGCGTGAAGTGGCATGACGGTCAGCCGTTCACGGCCAGGGACGTGCAGTGCACCTGGCGGATGCTGATCGGCAAGAGCGAGACCCAAGACGTCAAAACACCGGACTTCAAGCGCAATCCGCGCAAGGTCTGGTACTCGAAGCTGAGGGATGTCAGCATCAATGGCGACGATGAGGCGACCTTCGAGCTGACCGAGCCGCAGCCCGGCCTGCTGGCGCTGCTCGCCAGCGCCTTCTCGGTTGTCTATCCCTGCCACGTGCCGCAGCAGGTGATGCGCACCAAGCCGGTCGGCACCGGGCCGTTCAAGTTCGTCGAGTTCCGGCGCGGCGACTCTATCCGTCTGGTCCGTAACCCCGATTACTTCAAGAAGGACCGGCCGTATCTCGACGAGATCACGGTGCGCTCGATCGATAGCCGCGCCACCCGCATGCTGGCGTTCGCGACCGGCGACTACGACATCACGTTTCCGTCCGACGTCAGCATTCCCCTGATGAAGGACGTCAAGGCGCGGGCGCCGAACGCGATCTGCGAGATGACGTCGACCAATCTGCAGATCAATCTTCTGGTCAACCGCGTCAATCCGCCGTTCGACAATCCGGATATCCGCAAGGCGATGTCGCTGGCGCTGGATCGGAAGGCCTTCAACAGCATCCTGTTCGAAGGCAGCGGGCGGCTCGGGGGCGCGATGCAGGCCAAGCCCGAAGGCGAGTGGGGCATGCCGCCGGAGATCCTGTCGACGCTGATGGGTTACGGTCCCGATACCGGGAAGAACCTCGCCGAGGCGCAGGCGATCATGCAGAAGCTCGGCTACAGCGACGCCAAGCCGCTGTCGATCAAGATCCAGACCCGGAACCTGCCGACCTATCGCGACCCGGCGGTGATCCTCGCCGACCAGCTCAAGAAGATCTATATCACGGCCGAGCTCGACATTCTGGACACGCCGCGCTGGTACTCGCGGCTGCAGCGCAAGGACTACACCATCGGCCTCAATGTCACCGGCGTCAGCGTCGACGATCCCGACGGCAATCTGGTCGAGAACTATTCCTGCAACTCCGAGCGCAACTACACCCAGTATTGCAACGCCGAGGTCGACAAGCTGCTGGCGGCGCAGTCGCGCGAGGTCGACAAGGACAAGCGCCGCAAGATCGTGTTCGACATCGAGCACCTGCTGGTCGACGACGCCGCGCGGCCGGTTATCCTGCACTCATCGGCCGGCAATTGCTGGCAGCCCTACGTGAAGAATTTCCATCCGCACGACAACAGCCAGTACAACAATCTGCGCTTCGAGGATGTCTGGCTGGATAAGTAGCGCGTGGTGGCCCGCCGGCGACGACGTGTGCCGTTGCCCTCGTGCGCTTCGTATCCTTATTTATTCACACGACCAAAGCCGCGGCTGGTCCTGCGCATGCGCGCACTCCCGCGCCGATCGCCGGGGCAAGTCTGCGACGGCGCCCGTCAGTCAGGCCGCGCAGAGATCCATCGGGATATCCGACGTAGCTACGGGAGCTCGGATATCAGCTTGGTCCACTCCGCCTCCGGCCAGGCCCGTGAGGTGCAAGTGCGTATGTTTCCCAGAGAGCTGAGGGCAAGCGCGAGCTTTGTGATGTTGTCGCCGAGCGGTGCTTCGGCGAGGAGAAGGATGTCATGCTCGCCGGAGGTGAGATAGACCTCCTTGATTTCGACACCGAGAGTCTTGGCGAGTTCTTTCGCCGCTCGGCTGCGCTTGGGAGCTTCCTTGACATTACGAATTCCCTGGTCGGTCCAGTCGATCCTCAATATGAATGTCGCCATGTCGTCCTCCAAGGGTTGAGCACTGCCCTTGTCTGCCGCGCGCGCGGCAGGCCAACCTGCTTCATGTTGAAGTTGAGGGAGCGCCACATAAGGCAGGCGCTGCTTTCAGACTGCGATGCCTGCCGACGGCCTGACCGCTGCCCGTTCCTTCAAACGGCGACGTCGGCCCGTCCCGTCCAAGGGCAGCTCGCTGCAGATTACGCCATGTCCCTTGCTCGAGAAAGAGGGCTCCCCGCGTTGTGATCGGGACCGCGGTGGCCTCGCGTAAGCGAGGGCGCCGCGTCAAGATCACACCCTCTGCGCAAGGATGCGGCCGCAGACCTTCGCGCGCCGGGCAGCTATCCGATGCAAGTCAGCTGTGGGTGTAGTCACCGGGTTTCAACCCGAGCGCCTTGACAGCTGCTTCGGGAAGCGGCCCCCACGCTTCGACCGTTTCATTCGGGGCCATCATGTCCGCAATAATTGCCGTGGCCTTTGCCGCGTCTCCTTCAGCCACGAAGAAGACCGAGCGAACAGGCGGGCCGCCGTCCAACGGCGCAGTTGTTACGAGGACAACCTGACCATTTGCCATGCTCTCTTATACCGCAGTCGCGGCGCCGTTCCACGGATCCTGTCGATCGATCATCACGACCCGGCCGCTGACGCGTGCGCCAAGAGCGATGCTGCCACGGTATTGCATCGTCGCGGCCCTAACACCAAATAACTGAATGTGGGAGGCAGAACCGCTCCAGGAATGAGCGCGTGGCCAGCAAAAGAGCAAACGAAGAGCTCCCCGTCATTGCGCGCTTTGAGGTGCGCCGCCGCAATTACCTCGCGCCCGATGGCTCGATAGAGCGGCCGCTTCCTGCCTTCGCCACCGATGCCAAGCTGCTGGTCGAACTTTACCGGTCGATGGTGCTCTTGCGTCTGTTCGACCGAAAGGCTGTTGCATTGCAGCGCACCGGTCGGCTGGGAACCTATGCCATTTCGCTCGGCCAGGAGGCGGTGTCGGTCGGGATTGCGAGTGCGATGCGGGAGGATGACGTTCTGTTGCCCTCCTATCGCGACAACGGCGCGTTGCTCTGGCGTGGCGTCGCGCTGGAGGAGATCCTGCTGTTCTGGGGCGGCGATGAACGCGGCAATCAATTCTCCGGTCCGGTGCACGATTTCCCGTTCTGCGTTCCCGTCGGATCACAGGCGCCGCATGCCGCCGGCGTTGCCTACGCCCTGAAGTTGCGCAAGGAGCCGCGCGTGGCCGTCTGCATGTTCGGCGACGGCGCCACCTCGAAAGGCGATGTCTACGAGGCCATGAATTTCGCCGGCGTTCACAAATTGCCGCTCGTGTTCGTCGCCACCAACAATCAATGGGCCATATCGGTGCCGTTGCGTCTGCAGACGGGTTCCGAGACGCTGGCGCAGAAGGCCATCGGCGCCGGGTTCAGCGGCGAGCAGGTGGACGGGAGTGACGTGGTGGCGATGCGTGCCGCGGCCGAGGAGGCCATTGCCACTGCCCGCGACGGCAAGGGCCCTCACTTCATCGAAGCGGTCACCTATCGGCTCGGCGATCACACGACGTCAGATGATGCATTGCGCTATCGTTCGGCCGAAGAAGTCCAGGCGCATTGGAAGGAAGAGCCGATCGCGCGCCTCCGGTCCTATCTTGTGGGTCAGAAGATGTGGACCAAGGCGGATGAGGAGCGGCTTGCCGCCGAGTGCCATGAGCGCATCGAGGCGGCGGTGGAGCGCTATCTGAAGACGCCGCCACGCCGAGCAGAAACCATGTTCGACAACCTCTATGCCGATCTGCCCGAGGCGTATGCCGCGCAGCGTCGCGAACTTGCAGGAGAGGACGATGCTTGAACTCACGTTGGTCGAAGCCATCAATCTGGCGCTCGGCCGCGCGATGGCGGATGATCCCGATGTGGTCGTGCTCGGCGAGGATGTCGGCGTCAATGGCGGCGTCTTCCGCGCGACCGTCGGCTTGCAGGAGCGCTTCGGTCCGGAGCGCGTCCTCGATACGCCGCTTGCCGAACTCCTGATCAGCGGGCTTTGCGTCGGTATGGCCGCGCAGGGACTGAAGCCCGTGGGCGAAATCCAGTTCATGGGATTTATTTATCCCTGTCTCGATCAGCTGGTGAACCACGCATCACGGCTGCGCAACCGTACCCAGGGACGGCTCACTTGTCCGATGGTCCTGCGGACGCCGCATGGTGCCGGCATTCGCGCGCCCGAGCATCATTCCGAAAGCACCGAGGCGATGCTGGCCCACATTCCGGGCTTGCGTGTCGTGGTGCCTTCGTCGCCGGAGCGCGCCTATGGACTTCTCCTCGCCGCGATCCGCGATCCCGATCCGGTGGTGTTCCTGGAGCCGACGCGGTTGTACCGCGCCGTGAAAGGCGAGGTCGAGGACAACGGCGAAGCCTTGCCGATGGATCGCGCCTTTGTCGAGAGGGAAGGTCGCGACGTCACGCTGATCAGCTGGGGTGCGATGCTGAAGGAAACGATGGCCGCAGCGGACGCGCTCGCCGACGGGGGCATCGCTGCCGAGGTTATCGACCTCGCCACGCTCAAGCCCTACGATGAAAACACCGTGCTCAGGTCGGTCACAAAGACCGGGCGCTGCGTCATCGTGCACGAGGCCGCGCACACCGGCGGATTTGGGGCGGAGATCGCGGCCATGATCGCCGAGCGCGGACTGTCCTCGCTGCTCGCACCCGTGACCCGCGTCACCGGCTACGACACGATCATTCCGATGGCCCGCCTCGAGCAACGCTACATGCCGTCGGTCGGACGCATCGTGACCGCAGCCCGAAAGGCGCAACAGTACAACTGAACACCGACGGACCTTGTGCCATGCGCCAGTTCACGTTGCCGGACCTTGGTGAAGGTCTTGAAGAAGCCGAGATCGTCACTTGGTACGTCAACGAGGGCGATCACGTCGTGACCGATCAGCCGCTCGTTTCGGTCGAGACCGACAAGGCGGTGGTCGAGATACCGGCGCCGTCGAGCGGACGCATCGCGCGCCTGTTCGGTGCCAAGGGCGATATCGTGAAGGTCGGCGCGCCGCTCGTCGAGTTTGCCGAGGACGCCGGGCAGGACACCGGCACGATTGTGGGCGAACTCGACACCGGCGAGCAACGGCCGGCGCCAGCAACTGCTTCGCCGCCCAGCGGGCAGGGAGCCCAAGTGTTTCCGGCAGTGCGCGCCCTTGCGCGCAAGCTTGACGTCGCGCTCGATCTCGTCGAGGCGACCGGGCCCGGCGGCACCATCACGCGGGCCGATGTTGAGAGGGCGGCGAAGCGGATGTCTCACAGCGGACCCGCCGAGCCGCTGCGCGGCTTGCGCCGCGCGATGGCCCAACGCATGACGGCAGCGCATGCGGAAATCGTCCCCGCGACGGTCACCGATGAGGCCGACATCGACGATTGGCGGCAGGGCGAGGACGTGACAATCCGCCTGGCGCGGGCGATCGCCGCTGCCTGCAAGGCAGAGCCCGCGCTCAATGCCTGGTATCATTCCGATACGGGAGAACGGCGCCTGATCGAGCGCATCGATCTCGGCATCGCCGTCGACACCGGCGGCGGCCTGATCGTTCCCGTGCTGCGCAATGTCGCGGAGCGGAGCGTGTCGGACCTGCGGGCCGGACTCGACCGTCTGCGAGCCGACGCAATCGCGCGCGCGATACCCCCGGAGGAACTGCGCGGTGCGACGATCACGTTGTCGAACTTCGGAATGATCGGAGGCCGGTTTGCCAATCTCATCATCGTGCCGCCGCAGACGGCGATCGTCGGCGCCGGGCGGATTTCGGAGCGCGTGGTCGCGCTTCGGGGGCAGGTTGCGGTCCGACGCACGCTGCCGCTATCGCTGACCTTCGATCATCGGGTGGTGACGGGCGGCGAAGCTGCCCGTTTCCTGGTTGTCCTCAAATCCGACGTTGAGCGCATTTCGTGACATCACTCATCCGCGAGACAGGCAGGAGCGTCACGGCTCCTGGCTTCGTCCCGCAGGTGCATCGACGAGGAAGGCCTCGTCGACCGGCACGCCGAGCGCCGTGACCAGCCGGTTGGTCTCGGCGGCCATGCCGACGATTGCCAGCATTTCCTGATATTCGGCGTCGGTCATGCCCTTGGCGCGGGCGCTCGCGGTGTGCGAGTGAATGCAATAGCTGCAGCCGTGGGCCACCGAGACGGCGACGTAGAGCATCTCCTTGACCTTCGGGTCGAGTGCGCCGGGTGCCATCACCTCCTTGATGCTCTCCCAGGTCCGCCGCAGGGTCTTCGGATCATGCGCCAGCGCGCGCCAGAAATTGTTGACGAAGTCCGAGTTCCGCGTCTTGCGGATGTCGTCGAAGACGGCGCGTGCTTCCGCCGAGAGCTCGTCGTCGGAAAGCAGTTTTACGGTGGCCATTGCTTGTCCCGCTGGTGTGGTTTGAAGCAGCGATCATAGCACCCCTGCGGACATTGCGAGGAGCGAAGCGGCGAAGCAATCCATGCCTCCGCAAGCGATCAGATGGATTGCTTCCCGGAGCCTGTCATCGGGCGCGCGTTCGCGCGACCCGTTGGCTCGCAATGACGGACGCGGAGAGGGATCAGCGCTACGACTGCGTCTGGCTCTGCCACTGTCCGGGGCGGCCGGCCTGGTCGACCTTGACCGCGACCGTCAGCGTCTCGTTGCCGCCGCCATAGCGGGTGCCGCGGACCGGGGCGGCGCCGAGATAGTCGAGGCCGATCGCGACGCGGGCATGGGCGTCGGTGGTGCAGATGCCGTTGGCGGCGTCGAAGCCGATCCAGCCGAGATCGGGCACGAAGGCCTCGGCCCAGGCGTGGCCGGCCTGCTGGTTGACCATGCCGTCGGAGCGCAGGAAGTGGCCGGAGACGAACCGCGCCGGAACGCCGCCGGCGCGCGCGCAGGCGATCAGGATGTGCGCGTAGTCCTGGCAGACGCCGCGCTTCAGCGCGAACGCCTCGGCGGCCGAGGTGGCGCTGTTGGTCGGGTCCTCGTCGAAGGTCATGTGCTCGTAGATCTGCACCATCAGCGCGTGCAGGAAACCGAGCACGTCGGCGCCGGCTTCCGCGCGCAGCTCGCGCACGATGGCCGTCATTGCCGGGTTGAGATCGGTCAGCGGTGTGGGACGCAGGAACAGGCTCGGCGGAAACCGCTCGTCGCTGCCGCGCAGCACGCCGCCGGTATCCTGGGTCTCGATCAGGCCCTCGCAATGGATCGTGAGGTCGGCGATCGAGCCGTGCGTCAGCACATGGGTGACGTTGCCGAAGGCGTCCTCATGGGTGTCGAGCCGGGAATCGGTCGAGACGTCGATCTGCCAATCCGCGACATACTGGCCGTCATGGCTGCCGGGCGTCATCCGCAGAATCTGGATCACGCCCGAGGCCGCCGGCTCGTAACGATAGGTGGTGGTGTGGGCTATCCGCAGGCGCATGGCTCAACCGGTGTTCAATCGGTTTTTTCAGGGCAGGAGTGTCATGCCCGGACCCTTCCCGGGCACCCACGTGTTTCTTCCTAATCGGCCGCGAAAGCAAGATGTCGATGGCGGTCACCTACGTCACGAAAGACGCGCTTCGCGCTTTTGCCCGGCCATGACGAGATTTTGCCTCAAAACCGGTCAGATCAGGTACTGCTTGGTGATGATCTCACCGAGCCGTGAGTTGTCC
Source organism: Bradyrhizobium sp. KZN70725 (assembly GCF_055264925.1). Classification (NCBI taxonomy): domain Bacteria; kingdom Pseudomonadati; phylum Pseudomonadota; class Alphaproteobacteria; order Hyphomicrobiales; family Nitrobacteraceae; genus Bradyrhizobium; species Bradyrhizobium sp. KZN70725. The sequence goes on along the minus strand of NZ_JBUYWT010000055.1, from coordinate 35,597 downwards.
GCGATGAACTCCTGGATGAATTCGTGCACGCCGTGCTGGAAGATATCGTCCATGTTGCTGTGCTCGAGCCGGTTCCTGATGCCGCGGGCATGGCGTTGCGAGGCGCCCTGGCGGCCATAGGCGACGCCGATCTGGTCGAGGTTGCGCACGAGGTTGCTGTAGCAGCTCGCAAGCGAGCGCGGCAGCGTATCGTTGAGGATCAACAGGTCGGCGATCAGCCAGGGCTTCAGGGTTTCCCGGTAGACCCAGTGATAGGCGGTCGTTGCCGACACCGAGCGCAGAATCGAGGTCCACTGGTAGTAATCCAGCGGGCCGCCGACATGCTCCTCCTCGGGTAACAGCATGTGATACTTCACGTCGAGAATCCGCGCGGTATTGTCGGCGCGCTCGAGATGGACCCCGAGCCGCGAGAACCAGTAGGCGTCGTTGCGCAACATGGTGCGGTAGGCCGAGCCGTCGAAGCGCAGCGAGGTCTCCTGTACGAAGCGCAGGAATTTGGCGAGCTCCTCGCGGTTGGCGGGACCCTTGTTCCAGACCGCCTGCAGCTCGATCCACGCCGAATTGATGGTGTCCCACATCTCCGACGTCAGCGCTGTCCGTACCGAGCGTGAATTGAGCCGCGCCGCCTCGATGCAGTTCTTGATCGAGGACGGATTTTCCGACGAGAAGGAGAGATACTCGATGACGTTCCGCTCGTCGGCTTCCTCATAGTGATCGTAGAAGCTTGCGCCGACGCCGGCGGTGAGCAGTGCGGAATCCCACTCATTGGTCTTGCCGACATAGGCCGCGGGCAGCGCGGTGACGCGCAACGTCGCATCGATGGTGCGCGCCAAATATTCGGCGCGTTCGACATAACGGGCCAGCCAGAACAGGTTTTCGGCGGTGCGCGACAGCATGCGATAGTCCCTACAAGGCGAAACGTGTTTCACCTCCCCCTGAAAGGGGGAAGTCGACGCGCAGCGGCGAGTGGGGGTTTTCTCTCCATTCGGCGTATGCGGCCGACCCCCACCCCGACCCTCCCCCTTGCAGGGGGAGGGAGGGCTCGCGCAGCGCGTTTGGCTTCAAATCACTCACTCAGTATCCAGGTGTCTTTGGTGCCGCCGCCCTGGCTCGAATTGACGACGAGCGAGCCTTCCTTTAGCGCGACGCGGGTCAGCCCGCCGGGCACGATGGTGGTGTGGCTGGAGCCGGTCAGCACGAACGGGCGGAGGTCGACATGACGCGGCGCCAGCCCCTTGTCGGTGCAGGTCGGGCAGGTCGACAGCGCCAGCGTCGGCTGGGCGATGAAGCCTTCCGGCTCGCGCTTGAGCTTGTCGCGGAACGCCTCGATCGTCGCCTTGGTGGCGGCGGGGCCGATCAGCATGCCGTAGCCGCCCGAGCCGTGCACCTCCTTGACGACGAGGTCGGCGAGGTTGTCGAGCACATAGGACAGATCCTGCGGTTCGCGGCAGCGCCAGGTCTGCACGTTCTTCAGGATCGGCTCCTCGCTGAGATAGAATTTTACGATGTCCGGCATGTAGGAATAGATCGCCTTGTCGTCGGCGATGCCGGTGCCGACTGCATTGGCGAGCGTGATGTTGCCGGCGGCGTAGGCCGACATCAGCCCGGGGACGCCGAGCGCGGAGTCCGGCCGGAAGGTGAGGGGATCGAGAAAATCGTCGTCGACGCGGCGGTAGATCACGTCGACCCGCTTCAGCCCCTCGGTGGTGCGCATGAACACCTCGTCGTTCTTGACGATGAGGTCGCGCCCCTCGACCAGTTCGATGCCGAGCTTGTCGGCGAGGAAGGAGTGCTCGTAATAGGCCGAGTTGTAGACGCCGGGCGTCATCAGCGCGACTGTCGGCTCGGCGGAGGCGCTGTGCGGCGCCACCGACCGCAGCGCCGACAGCAGCTCGTCCGGATAACGGTCCACCGGCGCGACGCGGTGCCGCGCGAACAGGTCCGGAAACAACCTCATCATGATCTCGCGGTTTTCCAGCATGTAGGACACGCCGGATGGCGTGCGCGCATTGTCCTCCAGCACGATGAAATTGTCGGGATCGGTGCGGATGATGTCGATGCCGGCGATGTGGACGTAGATGTCGTGCGGCACGTCCTGGCCGTTCATCTCCGGCCGGAACACCGGGTTCTGGAAGATCAGGTCCTCGGGGATGACGTTGGCGCGCAGGATGTCGCGGCCGTGATAGATGTCTTTCAAGAACATGTTGAGCGCGAGTACGCGCTGCTTGAGGCCCTTCTCCAGCAGCGTCCATTCGGTCGCCGACATGATGCGGGGGATGACGTCGAACGGGATCAGCCGCTCCTGGGCCTCGGCATCGCCATAGACCGCGAAGGTGATGCCGATCCGGCGGAACAGCAGCTCCGCTTCCTGGCGTCGATATTCGAGCGCATCCGGCGGCGTCTCTTTGAGCCAGCGGGAGAGCTCCTGGTAGGCCGGGCGGAGATCCTCGCCGAGGCCATTCATCTCGTCGAACGCGACTGCCATATAGCCCGACTGCCCTCCCAAGCCCTGTGACACAGTGCATGACTTGATGGGATGGTAGCAAGGGGCGGGCCAGCGCGATATGCATTGGCTTGCGGCATTTGCTATGGGTGAGGTGGAAGGCCTGCCCGAAAAACCGGCTGAGGTCTGCTTAATTCGGCGGCAAAACCCCGTGACATCAAGGCATTGGATCGGCAATGTCAGGGGATCAAGTTAGGGAATGAGACCATGAGCGAGATCGTCACGGCGGGGATATTGGTGATCGGCGACGAGATCCTGTCCGGCCGGACCAAGGACAAGAACATCGGCTTCATCGCCGAATACCTGACCAACATCGGCATCGACCTGAAGGAAGTCCGCGTCGTCGCCGATGACGAGGCCGACATCGTCTCCGCCCTTGATGCGCTGCGGCATAGGTACGCTTACGTGTTCACCACCGGCGGCATCGGGCCGACCCATGACGACATCACCGCCGACAGCGTGGCGAAGGCGTTCGGGGTCGATATCCATCATCACCCCGAGGTGGTGGCGCGGTTCAGGGAGCGCTGGAGCGAGCAGGACCTCAACGAGGCGCGGCTGCGGATGGCCCGGGTGCCCGACGGCGCCGAGCTGATCCAGAGCGCGACCATCCTGGCGCCGGGCTTCAAGCTCGGCAATGTCATCGTGATGGCCGGCATCCCCAGCATCATGCAGGCGATGATGGACATCGTGGCGCCGACCCTGAAGTCCGGCGTGCGGATGCTGTCGGATTCGGTCAGGGCCGATGCGCGGGAAGGCGACATCGGCGGCCCGCTGCGGGCGATCGCGGAAGCCAATCCCGACACCATCATCGGCAGCTATCCGTTCCAGGACGAGAACCAGAAGCCGAACACCAATCTCGTGGTCCGCTCGCGCGATCCGGAAAAGCTCGCCGCGGCGATGATCGCGGTGAAGGAGATGCTGAAGCAAGTGCAGGCCGCGCAGAAGAAGCCGGCGGGTTGAGACGATATGGCTGAACGAAATTCCGAACCGAGTGCACAGGAGCGAGCCGGCAGGCCGTTTCCGGTCTCGTGGGATCAATTCCATCGGGACTGCCGGGCGCTGACCTGGCGGCTCAATGAGGTCGGCCCGTTCCAAGCGGTGATCGCGATCACCCGCGGCGGGCTGGTGCCCGCGGCGATCGTGGCGCGCGAGCTCGGCTTGCGGGTGATCGATACCGTCTGCGTCGCCAGCTACGACCACGACAAGCAGGGCGACCTGAAAGTGCTCAAGGGCATTTCGGAGCAGACTGCCAAGCTCGGCGGCGGCACCGGCAAGGGGCTCTTGATCGTCGACGACCTCGTCGATACCGGCAAGACCGGCAGGCTGGTGCGCCAATTGCTGCCCGATGCGCATTTCGCGACCGTGTACGCCAAGCCGAAGGGCCGGCCGCTGGTCGACACCTACATCACCGAGGTGTCGCAGGACACCTGGATCTACTTTCCCTGGGATACCGCGCTGTCGTTCCAGCCGCCGATCCGCGACGGGGCGGCGTGAGGAGTCACCTCGCCCCGCTTGCGGGGAGAGGTCGATCGCGGAGCGATCGGGTGAGGGGGAGTCACCGCGAGTTCATCTCTCACTATCTTTGCGGACAAGCCCCTCACCCCAACCCTCTCCCCGCAAGAGCGGGGCGAGGGGGAAGTAAGAAACATGCCCCTGCAAAACCGCGTCACGCCCACCGGCGACATCGTCGCGACCGACCATCGCGGCACCTTCACCGGCAATCGCGGCATCATCCACGATCCGGCGACGCGCACGCTGCTGAACAAGCGCTGGTCGAGCCCGGCGTGGCTCACCTGCGTCTGCGAGTTCAGGGGACGGCGGCGCGAGGTGATGAGCCGGCAGAGCTGGACCGAGCTGTTCTTCCTCGATGAGGCCACCGCGTTCGCGGCCGGACACCGGCCCTGCTTCTACTGCCGCCGTGACGATGCCAAGCGGTTTCGCAGCTGCTGGGAGCAGGGCAACGGCGTAAGCGATCTCAGCGCCAAGGCGATGGATGCGGTGCTGCACGCCGAGCGGCTCGACCGCGGCAAGAAGCGGCTGCATCCGCTGCCGATGCGATTGCGCGACTTGCCCGACGGGACGATGGTGCAGGCGAGCGGGGAGAGCTACCTCGTCGCCGACGGCGCCACGTTGCGCTGGTCGTTCGCCGGTTACAGCCGGGCCGACGTACCCGAGCCGGCCATGCTGCTGACGCCGCCATCGACGTTGCGCGCCTTCCAGGCCGGCTACCGGCCGGTGTTGCATCCGAGCGCGATGGCCGTTCTGGGTTGATTGGCCGGCGTCATCCTTACGCCAGCCGCTGCCGCGCCAGCTTGGCACCGGCGCCCAGCGCGATCAGCTTGGCTTCCGCGATGTCCCGCCGCATCGGCGCCATGCCGCAATTGGTGGTCGCGATGATGTTGCCCTTCGGCACGTGCTTCGCGACCGCCTCGATCACCTTGACGACGTCCTCCGCGGTTTCGATCTCGTCGCTGGCGACGTCGATCACGCCGGCCTGCACGATCTTGCCGGGGAGTGCCGCCAGCAGTTCGATCGGCACCTTCGAGTTGCGGCATTCGATCGCGACCTGCTGGATCGTGCTCTTGTCGATGACGGGAAACGTCTCCTCGTATTGCCGCCACTCGCCGCCAAGCGTCTGCTTCCAGTCGGTGTTGGCCTTGATGCCGTAGCCGTAGCAGATGTGCACGGCGGTGGCGCAGGTCAGACCTTCGGCGGCGCGCTCCAGCGCCTTGATGCCCCAGTCGCGCACTTGGTCCATGTAGACGTTGAAGGCGGGCTCGTCGAACTGGATCATGTCGACGCCGTCGGCCTGCAACGCCTTCGCCTCCTGATTCAAAAGCTCGGCGAAAGCGAAGGCCATCTTCACGCGATCGCCGTAATACTTGTCGGCGATGGTATCGATGATCGTCATCGGGCCGGGCATGGTGAATTTCAGCCGGTTCTTGGTGTGCGCGCGGGCCGCACGGGCCTCGCTCTCGTGGACGCGCCCCTTGAGCTGCAGCGGTGCGACCACCTGCGGGACCATCGCCTTATAGCGGTCCTTGCGGATGCCCATCTCGACCTTGTGGGCGAAATCGATGCCCTCGATCCGCTCCAGGAAGCCGTGCACGAAATGCTGGCGCGCCTGCTCGCCCTCGGTGACGATGTCGACGCCGGCATCTTCCTGCAGCTTGACCGCAAGCACCGTGGCATCGCGCTTGGCGCGGGCGAGCTCGGTGCCCTCCGACTTCCAGGGTGCCCACAGCATGTTCGGCTCCGCCAGCCATTCCGGCTTCGGCAGCGAGCCTGCGATCGTGGTTGGAAACAGCATGGGTGCCTCCTGTTGGGTTCTGATTGAGCGCTTGTGTGCCATGTCCTAAGGTGGAGGTACAGAACAACAAAAGTCTTTGTGACGGGGAATAGAACGCCGATGATCGATCTGCACTACGCGCCGACGCCGAACGGCTGGAAGATCTCGATCATGCTGGAGGAACTGGGGCTGCCCTACAAGGTGATCCCGGTGAACATCCGCGCCGGCGAGCAGTTTCGGCCCGAATTCCTGGCGATCAGCCCGAACAACCGGATCCCCGCCATCGTCGACCATGCGCCTGCCGACGGCGGCGGGCCGTTCTCGGTGTTCGAGACCGGCGCGATCCTGATCTATCTCGCCGACAAGGCCGGCCGTTTCCTGTCCAGGGAGCTACGTGCGCGGTCGAACGTCATCCAATGGGTGATGTGGCAAATCGGCGGCCTCGGGCCGATGCTCGGCCAGCACGGCCATTTCGCGCTCTATGCGGCCGAGAAGATTCCCTACGCGATCGAGCGCTACCGCGACGAGACCGCGCGGCTCTATGGCGTGCTCGACCGCCAGCTCGGCAGGACCGGCGCCTATATCGCCGGCGACGACTATTCGATCGCCGACATCGCCTGCTTCCCCTGGACCATGACCCACAAGGCGCAGGGTTTTACCCTCGACGATTTCCCGAACATCAAGCGCTGGTACGCCACCGTGCGCGCCCGCCCGCAGGTGCAGGCGGGGCTTGCGATCGGAAAATTCGTCAAGGAGCCGTTTGACGAGGAATCACGCAAGAACATGTTTGGCCAGCGTGCGAAGGAATTGGTCGAGAAGAAATGATGCCCGTTATTCCGCGGCGCGACACAGTCGCGAGCCCTGCGCCTTGCGGTGCATCCCGGAATGACGAGAATGAATGTGGAAAAGACAAAGGGAAACGCCATGATCGAATTCTTCTTCGACTGCTCCAGTCCGTGGACCTATCTCGCCTGGCACAACATCCAGCCGATCGCGAAGGAGTTCGACGCTCCGATCGCCTGGCGGCCGATCCTGGTCGGCGGCATCTTCAACACCGTCAATCCGTCGGTCTACGCGCAGCGCGAGAAGCCGGTGCCGCTGAAGGCGCGCTACATGAAGAAGGATCTCGCCGACTGGGCGCGTTCGGCCGGCCTTGCGATCAAGATGCCGCCGACCGTATTCCCGGTGAACAGCGTCAAGGCGATGCGCGGCTGCATCCTTCTCGGCAACGAGAAGATGGTGCCGTTCGCACGCGCGGTGTTCGAGGCCTATTGGGGTGACGACAAGGACATCTCGCAGGATGCGGTGCTGACCGAGATCTGCACCAAACTCGGGATCGATCCGGCGCAATTCCTTGCCGGCATCGGCGACCAGGCGATCAAGGATCAACTCAAGGCCAACACCGAGGAGGTGATGGCGCGCGGCGGCTTCGGCTCGCCGACGATCTATCTCGACAAGACCGACATGTATTTTGGCAACGACCGCTTGCCGCTGATCCGCGAGGCGCTGGCACGCCTCAAGGCGCGGGCCGCCTGATGCCGAAAGCCGTCGTTTGCCGCGGGCTCGGCCCGCCCGAGCGTCTGCAGCTCGAGAACTTTGCCTCGGTGCCCTTGCAGCCGGGCCAGGTGCGGGTTGCGATCCGGGCCGCCGGGATCAACTTTCCCGACATCCTGATGGCCGCGGGCGAGTACCAGCTCAAGCCGCCGCTGCCGTTCACGCCGGGGTCGGAAGCCGCCGGCGACGTCGTCGAGGTCAATGGAGCATCCGGTGTCGCCGTCGGCGACAAGGTGATCGTCAAGATGCGCTTCGGCGCCTATTGCGACGAGACGGTTGCAACGCCGTCGCAGCTCGTGCCGGTGCCGTCGACTTTCGACTACGCGGAAGGCGCGACTTTCCTGGCCGCGCACGGCACCGCCTATCATGCGCTGATCGATCGCGGGCAGATCAGGCCGGGCGAGGTGCTGCTGGTGCATGGCGCCGGCGGCGGCGTCGGACTTGCCGCGGTCGAGATCGGCAAGCTGCTCGGCGCCACCGTGATCGCCGCGGCTTCGAGCGAGGACAAGCTTGCGATCGCCAAGGCGCGCGGCGCGGACCATCTCGTGCTCTATGCGCGCGAGCCGTTCCGCGATGCGGTCAAGCGCCTCACCGACGGTCGCGGCGCCGATGTCGTGTTCGATCCTGTCGGCGGCGAGGTGTTCGAGAACTCGATGCGCTGCATCAACTGGGGCGCGCGGATTCTCGTCGTCGGCTTCACCGGCGGCATCGGTCTTGCCCGCACCAATCTGTTGATGATCAAGGGCGCGAGCGTGCTCGGCGTTCGCGCCGGCGAGGCGGTGCGCAAGGATCCCGCGCTCGGCGAGGTCAGGTTCAAGGCGCTGAGCGAATGGGCCGAGGCCGGCCGGGTGCGGCCGAATATCTCGCATCGGCTGCCGCTGGAAGACTATGCGAAGGCTATGCGGCTGTTGATCGAGCGCAAGGCGATCGGGCGTGTGGCGCTGCTGACGAGGCCGTGAATCCACAGCGTCCAAATTCTACAGTGCAACCAAATGACGCGATGGGCCTGACGTTCAGGGAATCGAACCCGGGTCCGTCGCGTGATATCCTCTGCCGGCTGAGTGTCGTTGCAGGGGGGAGGATATGACATGCGTATCGCTGTGATGGCGGCCGGTGCCCTCGGCGGTTATTTCGGAGCACGTATGGCTGCGGCAGGGCACGACGTGTTCTTTATCGCACGCGGCTCCAACCTCGAGGCGATCAGGAAAAACGGTCTCAAGGTCGAGAGTGTGCTCGGCAATCTTCATTTGCCCGAACCCAACGTGACCGATGATCCTGCCACGGTCGGCCCGGTCGATATCGTGCTGTTCGCCGTCAAGCTTTGGGACAGCGAGACGGCAGCCAGGTTGTCTCTCCCCCTGGTCGGACCGCGCACCCGGGTGATCCCGCTGCAAAACGGGGTCGATAGCGCCGAGAGGATCGCCCCGATTCTCGGCGCCGACAATGTGGTCGCCGGAAGTGCCTACATTGCTACAGTGCTGTCCGCGCCTGGCGTCGTCACCCACACGAGCCAGTTCGCGCGCATGGTCTGCGGCAGAACCGACGGTAAGCCCGATGACGGCCTCAAGGCCTTTGCCGACGCCGCTCAAGCGGCCGGCATCGACATCTCGGTGTCCGACGGGATTGACCGCGAGCGCTGGCAGAAATTTGTATTCCTCGTCGGACTATCAGGCGCGACCGCAACGACTCGCCAGCCGCTGGGGCCGATCCTGGCCGACCCGGATACGCGAGCGTTCTTTTACAGCCTGATGAGCGAGGTGGTGGCGGTCGGCCGTGCCAGGGGCGTTCCCATTCCGGAGAATTTTGCCGAGGACCGAATGAGATTCGCGGAAGCCTCGCCGCCCACCTTCAAGGCTTCCATGCTGCACGATCTCGAACGCGGCAACCGGCTCGAACTCGACTGGCTCGCCGGAAAGGTGGTGGAGTTCGCCCGCCCGCTTGGCATTCCTACGCCAGCCAACAATGCGGTCTATGCCATGCTCAAGCTGCACAGGATGGGTAACGCCCACGCCTAGTCCACCTGACGATTTGTGCTGAATTTGCCTTCTTGCAAGAACGCGATGGTCTGCGCGACCGCTTCCTTGTTGCGCACCAGCCAGGGATGCGAGGTGCGGATCACGATGTGATCGGCCATGCCCTCGAGCCTGGTGTTGGTAACCGACACCCGGCCGTCATGCGGCCGCGGCAGGGCCATGGAGGTGATCGGATAGACCGAGCGGTTGCCGGCAATGATGCCGGCGGAATAGTCGATCGGCGGCAGCAGCGCGCTGGTCGCGGCATCGCGGCGGGTGACGAGCTGCTGGCCGGCCGGACCGAAATAGGCGCGATAAGCCGCGAGGTTCTTCAGGCGGTCGGCGATCTCGCTGCCGCCGTTCGGCGTGCCCAGCATCACGACGCGGCCGAGCCGCGCCGGGCGATGCCTTGCCAGATAGACGCGCGCCAGAAGCCCGCCCATGGAATGGCAGACGAAGTTCACGGAGCCGTCGAGGCTCTCTGCGAACCGATCGAGCGAGGGGCGGATGTCCTGGGCCAACACGTCGAGTGGCTTGCGCCGGCTGTCATAGTCGAGATTGAGGGTGGCAAAGCCGGCAGCCCTCAGCGTCAGCTCCATCCTGCGAAACGAGCGCGCCGTCCTGCTGATGCCGTGCAGCAGGACGACGCCGTCAAGTGTGGACGCCGCTTGACGCCGGTCGCTCACTTATAGTCGCGCTCTTGCCACCACGGGAAATAATCGGGCATGTCCGACGACACCTTGTTCTTGAACTGCGCGGGGCGCTTCTCCAGGAACGACACCACGCCTTCCTTGACGTCGTCGGAGCGGCCGCGGGCATAGATGCCGCGGCTGTCGACCTTGTGCGCCTCCATCGGATCGTCGGCGCCCATCATGCGCCACATCATCTGGCGGATCAGCGCCACCGACACCGGCGCGGTCTTGGCCGCGAACTCCTTGGCGAGCGCACGCGCGGTCGGCAGCAGATCGTCCGGCGGCACCACCTTGCTGACGAGCCGGCCGGCGAGCGCTTCCTGCGCCGGGAAGACGCGGCCGGAATAGCACCATTCCAGCGCCTGCGAGATGCCGACGATGCGCGGCAGGAACCAGCTCGATGCGGCCTCCGGCACGATGCCGCGCTGGGAGAACACGAAGCCGAAGCGCGCGGCGTCGGAGGCGATGCGGATATCCATCGCAAGCTGCATGGTGACGCCGATTCCGACCGCCGGGCCGTTCACCGCAGCGATGACAGGCTTCAGGCACTTGAAGATGCGCAGCGTCACTTGCCCGCCGCCGTCGCGCACCTGCGGGTCGCTGTAGTCGACGCTGCCGTCGGCATTGCGCTTGACCGGACCGCGCCGCGCATCGCGGTCGAACGTGTTGGCGCCGGAGGAAAGATCGGCGCCGGCGCAGAAGCCGCGGCCCGCACCTGTCACGATGATGGCCCTGACATCGTCGTCCTTGTCGGCTTTGTCGAACGCGTCGATCAGCTCCCGCTGCATCGTGGCGTTGAAGGCGTTGAGCTTGTCGGGCCGGTTCAGCGTGATGGTCAGGATATGCTCGGCGACCTCGTACTTGATCGTCTCATACGCCATGGGGATGATTTCCTCTCGGTTTTCTTGAATGAACGGCGCTGGCGCGCGTCTCCATCCAGTTAACCCGGCAATCATCCCTTGTGAAGAAGAGGGATGCGCAGGCTTGGCCCCGCGCATCCCGACTTGCGTTGAGGCGCTGCTTTACTTCTTCGGCGGCGCGGGCCACGGCTTCTGCGGGCCGCGCAGGCCTTCGAACGCCTTGCCCATGCCGAGCACGCCGATGTCGTCGAAGCGGCGGCCGATGATCTGGACGCCGATCGGAAAGCCCTTCTTGTCGTAGCCGGCGTTGATCGACAGCGCCGGGTTCTCCGACATATTCCACGGCACGGTAAAGCAGATGTGCTCGAACGGCTTTGCGGGGTCGTTGAGCGGCGCCGCGAACTCGGCCGGGAAGTTCACCACCGGCGATACCGGCGAGACCACGTAGTCGACCTCGCAGAACAATTTCGCGGCGGCCGCGCGGATCGCCATCGTCATGTTGAAGCCGCGCACCACATCGACGCCGGAGAGCTTTGCGCCGGCTTCTGCCCAGTTGAGGATGTAGGGCAGGGTCTTGCCGCGGTCGGCCTGCGACAGTTTCGACAGCTCGTCCCAGGTCCTAGCGCGCCAGAAATTGTCGAGCCCTTCGAGCATCTCGGGCGTCAGGATGCCGTCGATCTCGGTGATGACGGCGCCGGCGGATTCGAACGCCTTCGCCGCCTTGACGACGATTTCGCGAACCTCCTTCTCGACCTTCTGGCCGGAGCCGGCGTCGAGCATCAGCCCGATGCGCAGCTTGCGCGGCGACTTCTCCAGCGCCTTCCAGTTCACCTCGAGCGCCGGCAGGCTCATGCCGTCGCGGCGATCGGGACGCGACAATACGCTCATCATCAGCGCGGCGTCGTCGACGGTGCGGGTCATCGGACCGGCGACGCGGCCGACATAGGGCGGGTCGATCGGCACGCGGCCGAGGCTCGGTTTCAATGCGACGAGGCCGCACCAGTTGGCCGGCAGCCGCACCGAGCCGCCGATATCGGTGCCGAGATGCAAGGGACCGTAGCCGGCAGCACCTGCCGCGCCCGCGCCGGCGCTCGAGCCGCCGGGGTTCTTGCTGACATCCCAGGGATTGCGGGTCAGGGGATGGAACGAGGACAGGCCCGACGACAGCATGCCGTAGTCCGGCATCGTGGTCTTGGAGAAGATCACGCAGCCGGCCTCGCGCAGCCGCGCGGCGGGCGGTGCATCCTTCTCCGCGGGCGCCAGCTTGACGCTCGCCGCGCCCAGCGGCGTCGGCTGCCCCTTGGTCGCGACATTGTCCTTGATGGTGGCGGGAACGCCATCGAGCGTGCCCGCCGGCTCGGCCTGTTGCCAGCGCTCGGTCGAGGTCCTGGCGACCTTCCGCGCCCCTTCCGGGTCGTACAAATACAGCGCCTTGATGTGCGGCTCCCAGGTCGCGACCTGGGAAATGATTTCCTCCAGCACCTCGGACGGCGAGAACTGCTTGGCACGATAGCCGGCGAGCAGGTCGACGGCGGAGAGATCGTGCAGCGACGTGATGGCGTCCCCTTTGGGCTTATGCATGCGCACCTGCCGGCATGCGTTTCTCGATGATGCGGGCGAACATGCTGGCGCCGATCGGCAGGATCTTGTCGTCGAGAACGTAACCGGGATTGTGAACGGGCACGGAGCCGTCATGGCCGACCCAGAAATACGCGCCGGGAATGGCCTGCATCATGTCGGCGAAATCCTCGCTGCCCATCTTCGGCGTCGAGCGCGTGATGACCTTGGCGGGGTCGACGACGGTGCGCGCGACTTCCTCGACCACGCGGGACTGCTCTTCCTGATTCACCAGCACGCTGAAGCCGTCGCGGATCTCGACCGAGATTTCGGCGCCATATGCCGCCGCAAAGCCGGCGGAGATTTCGCGCATGCGCTTGCGGATCAGCTCACGAATCTCGTCGGAGAAGCAGCGCACCGTGCCGCACATCCAGGCTTCGCCGGGAATGACGTTGTACGCCGACCCGGAATGGATCTGCGTGATCGACAGCACCGCAGCCTGCAGCGGATCGACGTTGCGGCTGACGATCGACTGCAACGCCTGTCCGAGCGTCATTGCGATCACGACCGCGTCCTTGGAGCGCTCCGGCATCGCGCCATGCGCGCCGTAGCCCTGGATCCTGATGTCGAAGAAGTCGGCTGCGGCCATTGCCGGGCCCGGCAGGATCGCGATCTCGCCATGGTTGAGGTCCGGCGCGTTGTGCAGGCCATAGACCTCGTCGCAGGGGAACTGCTTGAACAGGCCGTCCTTGATCATGGCGCGGGCGCCGCCGAGGCCTTCCTCGGCCGGCTGGAAGATGAAATGCACGGTGCCGTCGAAATTGCGGGTCTCGGCGAGATAGCGCGCCGAGCCGAGCAGCATCGTGGTGTGGCCGTCATGGCCGCAGCCGTGGAAGCGGCCGGGAATGGTCGAACGCCACTTCAAATTGGTGTTCTCTTCCATCGGCAGCGCGTCCATGTCGGCGCGCAGGCCGATCTTCTTGGTGCCGTTGCCCTTGCCCTTGAGCACACCGACAACGCCGGTGCCGCCGAGGCCGCGATGCACCTCGATGCCCCAGCTCGTCAGCTTGTCGGCGACGATGCCCGAGGTGCGGACCTCCTCGAAGCCGATCTCGGGATGTGCATGCAGATCCCGTCTGATGGCGGTGAGTTCGTCGGCAAAACTGTCGATGCGCTCAATGGTCGGCATGGCTCTCTATCCGTTTGTGCGTGATGGGGAGGTGGGTGTGAAAGTAGGGCCGTTCGGCTTGATACGAATGCCGGGACGCAAATGTTTCCACGGCAGCGTGGCGGTATCGGCGGGCATCGCGCCGGGGGCGGCGCAGATCAAGAGCTTCTCGGCGATCGGCTCGAAATCGGCGCGGAAATGCACCGAGCTCTTGTTGACCAAAATCTTCTGTGCCGTCGGCTCGATGCCGACATAGCGGTACATCGCCTGGTCGGCAAGCTGGGCCTTGTAGGAGCCGACCACGACGCGCACGTTGCCGACCCGCAGGCAGGCCGAGGGGCCCATGTCCATGTCGCGGCCGCCGAAATAGGGACCGGGAGCCACGAATTTTCCATCCGAGAGCTGCTCGACGACAAAAGTCTCCCGGTATGGCGCGTCGCCGGGAATGCCGGACTTGCCACCGAGCTCGAGCGTGACTGATGCCCCGACCCCGGCGGTGTGCGCGGCCTTCGCGGATTGCGGGTCGTAGATCACGCCGGTTGCGGCACTCGCCTTGTTGCGCACCAGCGCGCGCAGCATGCCGGTGGTGTCGGAATCGCCGCCGGCGCCGGGATTGTCCTGGGTGTCGGCGATGATGATCGGCCGGCTCGCCGATTTCGCCAGTTCCATCGCCAGCCGCACGCCTTCGTCGGGCGAATAGATCCGGCCGTCGAAATCGTCCTCATGGCTCTCGACCAGGGCGACGACCTTGTCGGCGGCGGCATCCGCATCGGCCTGGGTCCGGCCGTACGCGAATACGCTCGGCCCGCAATCCCTGAAATCGGCGGCCGGGAAGCCCGGCGCAAACGACAGCGTCGGCACCGCGTCGCTCTCGAGAGCGGCGAGCTTCTGATAGATGCCTTTGGTCGGCTGGTCGTTGGTGCATTGCCAGCTGATCGGGATCAGGAACGGCAATTGCCGGAACGCCTTTGCGAAGCGCTGCCTGGACTTGAGCATCAGCGCCAGATGCCGGGCGCAGGCGCGGCCGGTTTCGGCCATGTCGACATGCGGATAGGTGCGGTAGGCAATCAGCGCATCGGCATGCTCGATCATCTTTGGCGAGACATTCGCATGCAGATCGAGGCTCGCCACCAGCGGCAGGTCGTTGCCGATCGCCTTGCGCACGCGGGCCAGCGTTTCGCCTTCACCGTCGTCATAATGCTCGGTGACCATGGCGCCGTGCAGGTCGAGATAGACGGCATCGATCGGTCCGGCCGCAGCGATGCCGTCGACCATTTCCGTCACGATCCGCTCATACGCATCCTTGCTGACATGCGCCGACGGGCTCGCCGCGGCGAAGATCGTCGGCACCAGCTCCCAGCCATTGGCTTCCGCCGCCTCGACAAAGCCGGCGAGGCCGACATTGATCTTGCGCATGACCTTGAGCACGTCGGCGCCATGCGTCATCGACGGCCAGCCGCCGCCATGCACGAAATCGTCATAGGTTGCCTTCGTCGGTGCGAAGGTATTGGTCTCGTGCAGGAAGCCGCCAACGGCAATGCGGGTCATCAAGTCGGTCTCGATACGTTTCTTCGATCATAACGACGCGCGTCATGATCTCATCTCGTTGGTTGGAGCGTGATCTCCGGGGAAGACCGGCGTCCACCTTCAGGGCCACGCTCTAGCGCGCGACGTTAAGCGTGTCGTCGCGCCCAGCGCAAGCCGGGGAGCACCAGCGGATTTGCATGCCCTGTGGGCGGAAAGGCTTGAGGCTAAAGACCTAGGCCGTCGCCACAATGCCTTCCGAAACGGGGCGGAAGTTGGCGAAGTCCCAGCCGCGTCCGGGCGCCGCATCGAGCAGCGCGCGGGTATAGGCTTGCTGCGGATTGGTCAGCACCTCGGCGGCCGGTCCCTGTTCCACGACGCGGCCATGCTGCATCACGGCGACGTCGTCGCAGATTTGTGCGGCGACGCGCAAATCATGCGTGATGAACAGCAGCGCGATGCCCAGCCGGCGCTGGATTTCGTCAAGCAGATCCAGAACCTGCGCCTGCACCGAGACGTCGAGCGCGGACACCGCCTCATCCGCGACGAGCACGTCGGGATCGAGCGCCAGCGCGCGCGCGATCGCGATGCGCTGGCGCTGGCCGCCGGAGAACTGGTGCGGATAGCGCGAGATCGCGTCGGGCGGCAGATGGACGAGCTCGAGCAGCTCGCGCGCCCGCGCCAGCGCGTCCTTGCGCGGCATGCCGTAATTGACCGGGCCTTCCGCGATGCTCTCGCCGACGGTGACGCGCGGATTGAGCGAGCGGTAGGGGTCCTGGAAGATGATCTGGATCTTCTGGCGATGCGGCTGCAACAGCCGGCGCGACAGGTCGGAGATCTCGCGGCCGGCGAGGCGTACCCCGCCCGAGGTCGGATCGATCAGGCGGACGATGCAGCGCGCCACCGTCGACTTGCCGGAACCGCTTTCGCCGACGATGCCGAGCGTGCGGCCCTTGCGCAGAGTGAGCGTGACGTTGCTGGCGGCGGCGACCTCGCGGGCTTTGCCGTACAGCGACCGCTCCCGGTAGACCTTGCTGAGCTCGTTGGCTTCCAGCACCACGGGCTCGGTCGTCTCCGGGCGCGGCGCGCGCGGCACCAGGCTCGGCACCGAGGACAGGAGGTTGCGGGTGTACTCCATCTTCGGATTGCGCAGCACGTCCTGCAGCGGGCCGGTTTCGACCAGGCGGCCGTGCCGCATCACCGCGACGCGGTCGGCGATCTCGGCCACCACGCCCATGTCGTGGGTGATAAACAGAACCGCGGTGCCGTGATCGCGTTGCAGGTCGCGGATCAAGGTGAGGATCTGCTTCTGGGTGGTGACGTCGAGCGCGGTGGTCGGCTCGTCCGCGATCAGGAGCTTCGGCTCCAGCACCAGCGCCATCGCGATCATGATGCGCTGGCGCTGACCGCCCGAGAGGCGGTGCGGGTAGGAGGAGAAGATGCGCTCCACGTCCGGCAGCCGCACATGCTCCATCATCGCCAAAATCCTCTGGCGCCGTGCGCGGGCATCGAGATCTGTGTGGGCGCGCAGCACCTCGTCGATCTGGCGGCCTACCGGCACCACGGGATTGAGCGCGGTCATCGGCTCCTGGAAGATCATCGCCATCCGCGTGGCGCGGAGTTGCCGCAGCCGCCGGTCGCTGGCGGTGAGCAGTTCCTCGCCGACCAGTTTGACGCTGCCGCCAGACGGCACCAGCGTGCCTTTCTGCTGCAGGCCCATCACGGTGAGCGATGTCACCGACTTGCCCGAGCCGCTTTCGCCGACCAGGCACAGCGTCTCGCTTTCACGTACCTGCAGCGAGAGGTCGTCGATGATGCGATGCGCATCCGCCTTGCGGCCGAGGCCGACGACGAGATTGCTGATGTCGAGGACGACGTTGGTCATGTCAGGGTCTCTTGGCGCTGCGAAGGAATTTACCCACTGTCATTCCGGGATGGTGCGCCAGCACCAGACCCGGAATCTCGAGATTCCGGGTTCGATGCTTCGCATCGCCCCGGAATGACGGCTTCAGAAGAGCTGAAGCCGTCACTTGCCCTCACGCTGCTTCATGCGGGGATCGAGCGCGTCGCGGGCGGCGTCGCCGATCAGGTTGACGCTGAGAATGGCGATCGAGAGCAGCAGCCCCGGCCAGAAGATCAGCGACGGCTTGACCTGGAAATAGGCGCGGCCCTCGGCCATGATGTTGCCCCATGTCGGCGTTTCCGGCGAGATGCCGGCGCCGAGGAACGACAGGATCGCCTCGGTCAAGATCGCGGACGCGCAGACATAGGTGCCTTGCACGATCAGCGGCGCGATGGTGTTCGGCATCAAATGCCGCCACATGATCTTCGGCAGGCTGGTGCCGAGCGAGATCGCGGCCTCGACATAAGGTTCCTCGCGTGCGGTCAGCACCACCGAGCGCACCAGCCGCGCCACGCGCGGGATCTCGGGGATGGTGATCGCGACCATCACGGTCCAGATGCTGGCGCCCGACAGCGACACCACGGCGATCGCGAGCAGGATGGCGGGGATCGCCATCAAGCCGTCCATCACGCGCATCAGCACCGCATCGACCCAGCGGAAGAAGCCGGCGACGAGGCCGATCAGAAGGCCGATGGCGATCGAGCAGACGGCGGCGCCGAGCCCGATCACCAGCGAGATCCGTGCGCCGTAGATGATGCGCGACAACAGGTCGCGGCCATAGGCGTCGGTGCCGAGCAGATATTGCGCGCTCGACGGCTTCAGCCGCTGCGACGGCGTCAGCAGCAGAGGATCATGCGGCGCAAGCAGCGGTGCGAAGATCGCCATCAGGATGATGAGGGCGAGGCTGATCGTCGCAATCGCGATGATCGGCGTCGACGTCAGGAAGCCGAACTTGACGCGGAACGGCCGGGTGACGGGAAGCGAGGATTCGGGAAGGGTTTCGATCGCCATTGCTCAGTACCGGATACGAGGATCGAGCAGGGTGTAGGCGAGGTCAATCAACAGATTGACCGCGACGTAGATACCTGACGTCAACAGGATCATCGCCTGGATCACCGGATAGTCGCGCGCCAGCACCGCATCGACGGTGAGGCGGCCGATGCCGGGCAGGTTGAACACGCTTTCGGTGACGACGACCCCGGAGATCAAGAGCGCGAAGCCGGAACCGATCACCGTGATGACCGGCACGGCGGCGTTGCGCAGCGCATGGCGCAGCAGCACACCGGTCTCGCCGATGCCCTTGGCCCGCGCCGTGCGCACGTAATCCTCGCCGAGCACATCGAGCATCGAGGCCCGCGTCATGCGTGCGATCAGCGCGACATAGATGAAGGAGAGTGTGCAGGTCGGCAGGATGAGGCGCTGGAAGAACGGACCGAAGCCGGCCGAGATGCTCTTGAAGCCCTGTACCGGAACCCAGCGCAGATCAATCGCAAAGATCTGGATCAGCACATAGCCGATGACGAACACCGGCACCGAGAAGCCGAGCACGGAAAGCCCCATCACGAAGCGGTCGATCCAGGTGCCGTGCTTCCACGCCGCGATCACGCCGAGCGGCACCGCCACCAGGATCGAGAGGATGATGGTGGCCAGCGCGACCGAGATCGAGGGCTCGAGGCGCGGGACGATCATTTCGAGGATCGGCTTGTTCGAGATCAGGGAGACGCCGAGGTCGCCGTGCAGCAACTTGGCGATCCAGGTGTAGAACTGGATGTAGATCGGCTCGTTCAGACCAAGCGAGGTCCGAATGCGTTCGAGTTGTTCGGGAGTCGCGTTGTCGCCGGCGAGGATGGCGGCCGGGTCGCCCGGCGTCAGCCGCAGCAACAGGAACACGAACAGAGCCACCACGCCCATCACGGGAATGGCGGCGAGGATGCGGCGAAGCAGATATCCGAGCAAATTTGATCCGTTGGGTTGTGGTCGATGAAGTCCCCAGCGGGACCGTTGCACACCAGACCGTAGCACAGATGGTAGCAGACTCACGGTAGAACTTGAGCAAGTCCCATGCCATCGGTGCTGCGGATTTTGCGGTGCAGCTAATCAGTCCTGTTGGCCGCGATTATTCCTCCGGTGAAGTTTGAAGCAGTCCACTGGAAGGTGGATTGATTTCAGCTTTGCGCGCGTCGGCGGGCACGTCGAGCCCGGCACCGAACGTCGGCGCCATCGGCGGCGTGTCGAGGTCGCGCCAATCGTCGATCGCCTGGGCCACCATCTGCGCCGTCGCCGCCGACAGTGTCCAGCCAAGATGACCGTGGCCCGTATTGTAGAACACGCCCGGAATCCGTCCGGCGCGAACCACCGGCATCATGTTCGGCATCATCGGGCGCAAGCCCGCCCATGGCACGACTTTCGACGTGTCGATCTCCGGGAAATGATGCCGCACCCAGTCCACCAGCGGTTGAATGCGATCGGCGCGAATGTCGCGGTTGAAGCCGTTGAACTCGGCGGTGCCGGCGACGCGGAAGCGGTCGGCGCCGAGCCGGCTGGTGACGATCTTCGCAGCTTCATCGAGCAGGCTGACGGTTGGGGCCGCATTCCGGCTTTGCGGCGCATCGAGCTGCACCGTGATCGAATAGCCCTTCACCGGATAGACATTGACGCGGTCGTTGAGCAGGCTGGCGAAGTGGCGGCTCGCCACGCCGGCGCAAATCACGATCCCGTCCGCCTGTAGCTGCTGGCGCGTCGCGACCGCAGCATCATGTGAAGCAGCTTCGTTCCAGCCGATGCGGAAGCCGTCATCGCCGTGTGCGATCGTGTCGACGTCGGCTTCATGGACGAAGCTCGCGCCACGGCGGATGCAGGCGTCGGCAAGCCCACGCGTGAATTTGTGAATATCGCCGGTCGCGTCCGACGGCGTGAAGAAGCCGCCATAGCAGGTTGTCTGCAGCGCGGGTTCGATGACGCGGATCTCGTCCGGGGTCACCGGCCGGCGGTCGAGCCCGCCTTGCTGCAGCAGCGTGTTGACCTTGAGGCCGGCTTCGAAGCCGGCCCTGTCGTGATAGACGTGCAGGATGCCGCGGCGTTCGAGATCGAAGGCGATGTTTTCGCGCTCTGCGATCGAGAACAGATGCTTGCGCGCTTCGATGGCGAGCTTCGTGGTCTCGATGGTGTTGCCGCGATAGCGCGTGATGTGGCCTACGAACTCGCCGATCCAGGAATATTTGTGCCAGCTCGGCTTCGGGTTCATCAGCAGCGGCGCGTCGCTTCTCAGCATCCAGCGCAGCCCCTTGAGGATGGTCGCGGCGCTGTTCCACACCTCGGCGTTGCTGGCGGAGAGTTGTCCGCCATTGGCGAACGAGGTTTCCATCGCGGCGTAGCGATGCCTGTCGAGGACAGTCACCTTGTAGCCGCGTTCAAGCAGGGCATAGGCCGTCGTTACGCCGGTGATGCCGGCGCCGATGATCGCGATGTGTGGCATGATAGTTGTCAGGCTCCCGTGGGTTAGAGTCGCCGAACCGCCGGTGAAACCGGCATCGGCGCCCCATCTGTCACGGTACCTGAGAGCTTGATCCGCATCGGGCTGTGGCCAGAAGCGAACTATCCCCTTCGGTGGACGTCATGGCCCTTGATGTGCGGCCATGTTCGTCTCTCTCCAGATCGTCCTGACGATACAGTCCTTTTGCCTGAGAGTTTCCGGGGCGGTTGCTCCGTCGGCGCCGAAGCCAACAACACGATTGTTGTCGCTTCGATCTCTCCCGCATCGTCGCGTTGGACGGCCGGACCGTAGGCGAAGCCTCAAAAATGGACAAGGCTAAATTTCGATCCGGCAGTGCCAACGTGTTGTGCAGTGCAAATCGATGTCAGTCCAGCGTCGCCAGCAGTGCCGCCATCAGGCGGCCGCGTTCGGCGAGGCTGTCGACCTCGATGTGCTCGTTGAGCGTATGTGCATCGGCGCCGCGAACGCCAAGGCCGTCGAGCGTGGGGATGCCCATCGCGCCGGTGAAGTTGCCGTCTGAGCCGCCGCCGGCGCTGCCGTGCGGCAGATCGAGACCCATCGCTGCAGCAAGGCCTTTTGCCTTTTCATAGAGCGCCATGGTGCCCGCATCGGGCTCCCACACCGGGCGGGTGACGCCGCGCGTCACCTTGAAGGTCACGTCGTTGGCGGTGCCCGACAGTGCCAGCATGCGCTCGACGCCACGGTCGAGATCGGCCTGGCGCTTGGCCATGCTGAGCGCTTCGCCGGTACAGGTCGTCGCGACGCAATTGACCCACTGGCCGCCATGCACGATGCCGACCGAGAAGGTGCAGTCCTCGGTGGTCATGCCGTCGATGGCGATGATCTGCCGCGCCATCTCGCGGATCGCGGAGCGGCCGGAAGACAGCGTTGCGCCGGCATGGCTGGGCTTGCCGGTGGCTTCCAGGTTGAAGCGCGCGATCGCATAGCGGCCGGTGACGACGCCGTTATTCGGACGGCCGGGCTCCGGCACCAGCACATATTTGTTGCGCGCGGCTTCCGCCTCGATGATGTCGCGCGTCGACGGCGTGCCGACCTCTTCGTCGGGGGTGAACAGCACGGTGATCGGCAGCGGAGTCGTAAAGGAGGCGCGCGCCAATTGCCTGATCGCCTCGATCGACAGGTAGTTGCCGCCCTTCATGTCGAAGATGCCCGGCCCGAAGCACTTGTTGCCTTCGCGCCGCCACTTCAGCTTCTCGATGGTGCCGACGGGGTGAACGGTGTCCAGATGGCCGGCGATCAGGATGCCGGGCTGGCCTTGTTTCGGATGGGGAAAACGGGCGCGGACGCAGCCCGCGAAGCCCTGGCGTCCGGCGATGCGCTCGATCGTCGCACCCATGATCGCCATCTCGCGGGCGGCGAGATCGAGCATGCGTTCGACCGCGGCGGCGTCCCAGGTCGGGCTTTCGCATTCCACCCAGCTGCGCAGGCCCTGCAGCATCGTTTCGGAATCAAAGGGGAGATTGGCGGGGTTCATCGTTGTTCTCTCTTGTTGTTCTGACGGCGCCGGCATCGCGCGCGCGTTACGAAAATCTCAGCCGACGATTTTGTAAAGCCAAAATCTGGCGCGCGGCCTCATTCGTTTGTGTACGTCCGATGCGACCTGAAACCGATTGACGCGCTTGGCGCTTGGTGCAAGTCTCGATTTCACAAGCCATACAGCATGTTAGTTCGCCTAAATAACGAACCACATGCATAACGAATAAGCCGGCTTTGACCAGTTACACGTCAGGAGAGATTGCATGTTCCCTATCTCGCGTTGGAAACACCGCACGCTAGCGGCCGCGTTGACGGCGCTCGCGCTGTCGTTCGCGCCGCAGGAATTGTCATTCGCGCCGCAGGCGATGGCCGCGGGCAAGACCATCACCGCGGTGATGCACTCGGATCTGCGCGTCATCGATCCGATCATGACCACGGCCTACATCACCCGCGATCATGGCTACATGATCTATGACACGCTGCTGGCGACGGATTCCAATTTCAAGATCCAGCCGCAGATGGCGGACTGGAAGGTTTCCGACGACAAGCTGACCTACACGTTCACGCTGCGCGACGGTCTGAAGTGGCACGACGGCGCGCCGGTCACCGCGGAAGACTGCGTCGCCTCGCTGCAGCGTTGGGGCAAGGTCGACGGCATGGGCCAGAAGCTGATGGACTTCGTCGCGAGCCTGGAGGCGACCGACGCCAAGACCATCACGCTGAAGCTGAAGGAACCCTACGGCCTCGTGCTGGAATCGATCGGCAAGCCGTCATCGCGCGTGCCGTTCATGATGCCGAAGCGTCTGGCCGAGACGCCGCCGGACAAGCCGATCCCGGAACAGATCGGCTCCGGACCGTTCAAATTCGTGCAGGCGGAATTCCAGCCGGGCGTGAAGGCGGTCTATGAGAAGAACAAGGACTACGTGCCGCGCAAGGAGCCGGCGAGCTGGACCGCAGGCGGCAAGGTGGTCAAGGTCGACCGCGTCGAGTGGGTCACGATGGCCGATGCGCAGACCGCGGTGAACGCGTTGCAATCCGGCGACATCGATTTCATGGAGAACCTTCCGTTCGACATGCTGCCGGTGCTCGAAGCCAATCCGGATCTCAAGATCGACGTCCTCAACAAGTTCGGCTTCCAGACCCTCGGACGCATGAACTTCCTCTATCCGCCGTTCGACAATCCGAAGGTGCGCCGGGCTGCGTTCCTGGCGATGAACCAGAAGGACGTGCTCGACGCGCTGGTCGGCAACGCCAAGTACCAGAGGATCTGCGGCGCCTTCTTCGTCTGCGGCACGCCGCTCGAGACCGACGTCGGGGCCGAAACGCTGGTGAAGGGCAACGGCCTGGCGGAAGCCAAGAAGGCGCTTGCCGCATCCGGCTATGACGGCACCCCCGTGGTGATCATGGCGCCGGGCGACGTCACGACGTTGAAAGCCCAACCGGTCGTGGCTGCGCAGCAGTTGCGCGAGGCCGGCTTCAAGGTCGACCTGCAGGCCACGGACTGGCAGACCGTGGTGACCCGCCGCGCCAGCCAGAAGCCGCCGAAGGAAGGCGGCTGGAACATGTTCTTCACCAACTGGGTCGCGGCCGACGTTTCCGATCCGATCGTCAACGCGTCGATCACCGGTCGCGGCAAGAATGGCGGCTGGTTCGGCTGGGCCGAAGACCCGAAGATCGAGGAGCTGCGTGACAAGTTCGCGCGCGCCGGCTCGGCTGAGGAAAAGAAGAAGATCGCCGCGGAAATCCAGACCGAGGCCTACGATCAGGTGATCTACGTTCCGCTCGGCCAGTACACCATTCCGAGCGCGTGGCGGAAGTCGCTGACCGGTGTGCTCGACGGCCCGGCGACGCCGATCTTCTGGAATATCGACAAGTCCGAGTAAGCTTGCGGCTTGACGCAAAAACAAATGGCCGGGACTTGTCCCGGCCATTTTCTTTTCGCGCTGTCGCGTGTCAGGTGTGGCTGTCGCGGAGCTGCTCCAATCCGTCGCTGAGCGGTGGTCCGCCTTGTGGTGCGTGCTGCGGCGGGGAGGGGCGCTCCTTGCGCTGATCGGGTTGGTCGGTTGCGCGCTGCGCGGATGGATCGTCGTTCGGCATCGTCATGCTCCAATTGCGGCATGACAACGAATACGCAGTGCACGGGTTCCGAACCGGCGACCGCTAATCGCCGTGATCTGGTCTCATGCTGCTCGGGCTCGACAGGTTCGTGAGCTGCGTCGGTCCGATGCCGGTTCCGCTCATCCAGACCGCCGCTCCAGCGGCAAACGCGAGCAGTCCGTACACCATGATCGCGCCGCGGATCCATCGCCGGTAGATCGCGCGGTCGTCGGGCGCAGCGTCGCGGAATTTCTGTGCATCGAGCCCGTTGCTGCAATGAGCCGCATCGTCGCCATGCTGGAGAGTAAAGGCACCATGATCGCGCGCCGTTTCGCTGGCAATCCGATTGCCCTTCGCAATCCGATTGCAGTTTGCAATCTCCATCGCCGCCTCCGACCAAAATTGATTTCGAAATGCAACAGCCGCGAAAATCCGCGGCCGGAATTTCCAATGCGGGCAAGACTACGACAGACAGCGACCGCGGTGTGTGAACTGCGCCACAGCCGGAAAACACGACGCTGGCCCGCTCGGGTGCGCGTGGCATGCGAAGGTTGGTGCGGGCGGTGGGACTCGAACCCACACGACGTTGCCATCGAGGGATTTTAAGTCCCTTGCGTCTACCAGTTCCGCCACGTCCGCGTTGCGCCAGGCGCGTCGATTTCTAGCGCGTTTGGGCGCGGAGTGGAATTGTCATTATCCGGTGCTAACAGGTGAGCTTTCAAAGGCTTAAGCGGCGGCCCGCAATTCCATTTGCCTCGGCGGCCGGGCATTGGGATAAGCAGCGCGCCGCCGCGATTGAGCCTCAATCCGGACACCGGTGGCTGCTTTAGGCAATCTCAACACTGTCCGGTTAAGAAAGCTGAATGTCCGTTCGTTTCCCACGCCGCCTGAAGCTGTCGCGCGCGGCGGCCGTCATCGCGCTGCTCGCCTCGGCCGCGGGCGTTTCCGGCTGCGCGCAAATCGGCGACACCGTACCGTCGGCATTCGCCGATCCCGCCAAGTACGAGCTTTATGATTGCAAGCAGCTCGAGAACGAGCGCAGCAATCTCAAGACCCGCGCGGCGGATCAGGAAAAATTGATGGCCAAGGCGGAGACCGGCGTCGGCGGTACTGTCGTCTCCGAGATGGTCTATCGCAACGAGCTGATCTCGATCCACTCCCAGCAGAAGCTGGCGGATGAGGCCTGGCGCAAAGGCAGGTGCCATGAAAGCACGCCGGACACGCCTGCGGCCGCTGCCCCCGCTGCCCCCACGCCGGCGGCGAAGGGCCCGCGCGCGCCACGGGGCCTCGTCCACTAAGCCGGCGTTTCCAGACGGGTCGGTCGTGATTGGCCGAGCTCAGGCGCGCCAGTCGTAAATCCAGTCCTGCCGCGCCAGCATCCGCTCCGGACCGATGGCGCGGATCGCCAGATCGCGCGCGATCGCCGCCGGCCCGCGCAAATGATAGATGCGGCCCTGCTGTCGCGCCAGGCGCTGCACTTTCAGCACGCGCCCGCGTCGCACCCGTGCGTAGCGCGTCAACGCGGCGGGAATGCCCGCGGTGTTTTCCCCGGTGCTGTCGCTCAAGGCCTTGGCGAGCACGGCCGCATCCTCGATCGCCATGCCGGCGCCTTGCGCGGCGAACGGCAGCATCGCATGCGCGGCATCGCCGAGCAGCGTCACCGCGCCTTCGCTCCAGCGGCCGATGTCGGGCAGGGTGAACAGCGCCCATTTGCGCCAGCCGTCGACCGCGCCGATCAGCATCCGCGCCGTCGCGGGCCAGCGCGCGGTGGCGAATGCACCCTTGATCTCGTTGATGTCGCCGGGCTCGCTCCAGCCCGGCCGGTTCCAGGTGCCCGATACGATCGCGACCACGTTGATCTGGCGTCCGGCCGAGATGGGATAGGCGACGAGATGCGCGTCCGGTCCCATCCAGAGCTGCACGCGCGGTGCGGTGTATTCACGCGGCAGGGCGGTGGCGTCCAGCGTGCCGCGCCAGGCGATCAGGCCGGAGAATTGCGGCTGTGCATCCGGAAACAAATGCCCGCGCACCGACGACCAGATGCCGTCGGCGCCGATCAGCGCGACGGCCAATTCCTCCTGCCGTGAATTGCCGCGGCGTTGCACGACGGTGAGGCCTCGCGCATGCTTGGTCACATCCTCGAACTGGCAGCCGAGCCGCAGATCGATATCGGGATGGTCGCTCGCGGCGGCCTGCAGCGCGGCCTGCAAATCGGCGCGGTGGATCACCCAATAGGGTGCGCCGGCGCGGAACTCGGCGGCCTGGCCAAGCGGCATCCGTGCGATCTCGCCACCGGCCCGCGCGCTCAGGATGTTGACGGATTCAGGCGTGACCGCGCGCCGCGCAAGCGGTTCCTTGAGCCCGAGCTCGACCAGGATGCGGCTGGCATTGGGAGAGAGCTGGATGCCGGCGCCGGCTTCCTCGAGCCGTTCGGCCTTCTCCAGCACGACGACACGAAAGCCCTGTGCCGCCAGTGTCAGCGACGCCGTCAGTCCTCCGATCCCGGCGCCCGCAACGATGACGGTTCGCGTCAGCGCCACGGAGCGGTCAGGCGACCTTGTCTTTCAGCACGCATTCCGGCGGCCGCGCTTCGCCGGCCGCGAGGTCGGATGCGAAGCGATAAAGCGTCGAGCAGTACGGGCAGATAATCTCGTTGTCGTTGCCGAGGTCGAGGAACACGTGCGGATGGTCGAACGGCGGGTTGGCGCCGACGCACATGAACTCCTGCGATCCGATTTCGATCACCGAGACACCGGCATCGTTATGGAAGTGCGGGACGACGTGGTCGGACATATTCTCACCTTGATGGCAACGATGGGCAGACGCAATCAACAGCATGCGGCATCGCGAAATGCCGCGCACCATACTGGCGGGAACAGTTGATTCCTAGAGCCCCGATGGCTCATTTGCTCATGCAAATTCGACACAATCTTGTCGTCCCAGAGAAGCCCTCCTTTGGTCGGAGCCGTTGTGTCGCAAAAACGGCACACTATCTCCAAGGCGAATAAAACTAGAGGTTTTATCGGAATGAATCGGGTGCGCGTCAGCTTGGCGGTGGTCGGCGTGGCAGCAAGTGCTGCCGTGGGCGCGGCTATTTGGCCGCACGCCCGTGACGCCGGCACCGTGCTGGCGGCGCGGGACGATCCCGCTGCGCTCGCCGACATCAGGCTCAATTCCGTGCTGCGCAACAACCCGGCGTTGATCGCGGACAATATCGAGGCGGCACTGGCTTCCGGCGATGCCGACCTTGCGGCCAGCTTTGTCGAACTCGCCGGCGAGAAGAGCATCGCACTTGGTGACGATCTCACCAAGCGCGTCGATGACGCGCGCGCCGAGCAATCATCCAGCATGCATTACGCCAAGGGGTTCGCCACCGGCCTGGTGACCGGCAATGCCGACGATGTCGCAAGCCTGTCCGGCACGGTCGCCGGCGACCTGTTCGTATTCGGTGATGTCCGGGACGTCGTGCGCGAGGGCAAGCACCTCGTGATGGGCGAGGACACCGACCAGCTGGTGCTCGGCCTCGCGGCCGCCGGGCTCGCGGTGACCGCGGCCACCTATGTGTCGGTCGGCGGCGCCGGGCCGCTGCGCGCCGGGCTGACGCTGGTCAAGGATACGCGCAAGGCCGGACGGCTGAGC
The DNA here is from genome assembly GCF_055264925.1 of Bradyrhizobium sp. KZN70725. Lineage (NCBI taxonomy): Bacteria > Pseudomonadati > Pseudomonadota > Alphaproteobacteria > Hyphomicrobiales > Nitrobacteraceae > Bradyrhizobium > Bradyrhizobium sp. KZN70725. The sequence goes on along the minus strand of NZ_JBUYWT010000055.1, from coordinate 7,809 downwards.
GAGGGGATGATCGAATGGGCCGGGCGTTCGACCCGCGAGGTGGTCGACCAGCCGGCGCTGCGCGAGGCGGTCGCATCCGGCTCGGTGCTGCGGCCGGTGCAAACCGCAACCGCGATCCGCGCGGCCTTCCGCGCCGAGAAGGCCGGCGCGCTGGTGCGCGTCGCCAAGGACGTCGGGCGCATCGGCGAGGCGGCCGGGGTTCGCGCTGCGCGGGATACGCTGAAGGTCGCCGAGAATCCGAGGGAGATCGCGCGGGCGGCGCGGATAGCCGAGGTCAAGGGCGGCCAGACCCGCGCGATCCTGAAGCTGCTCGGCCGCGGCGCGCTGCTGCTGGCGGCCGGCGCATTCAATCTCACCATGTGGCTGTTCGGCGCGCTGCTGGCGCTGTTCGGCTTCCTGTCGTCGATCAAGGCCACCACCGAACGGGCCACCGCCTGGTGGCTCAGACGAAGCAAGGCGCTGCGCCTGAAGCAGCAGATGGCCGCTCAGGCTACCTTGGCGAGTATGCCCGCCCAGGGTTAGGCTTGCGGTCGCCTGTCCGATCGCCAATCGCAAATCCCAAGAACAAACGGAATGGATGATGCCGAGTTTCCATCACGGCGATGTTGAAATTGCCTTTATCGACGAAGGCGCGGGCGAACCGATCGTGCTGGTGCACGGCTTTGCCTCGAGCAAGAACGTCAACTGGATCTACCCGACCTGGGTGTCCGATCTCGTCAAGGCCGGCCGTCGGGTGATCGCGCTCGATAATCGTGGCCACGGCGAATCCGCCAAGCTCTACGATGCCGCGCAGTACGAGATCGCGACCATGGCCGGCGACGTGATTGCGCTGATGGACCATCTCGGAATCGCGCGCGCCGACATCATGGGCTATTCGCTGGGCTCGCGGATGACCGCGATCCTGGCGCGAGAGAATTCCGATCGGGTGCGCTCGGCGATCCTTGGCGGGATCGGCATCGGACTGATCGAGGGCGGCGGCCCCGGCGAGGCGGTCGCGCTGGCGCTGGAGGCGCCGTCGCTCGACGATGTCACCGACCCGGTCGGCCGTACCTTCCGCGCCTTTGCCGATCAGACCCGCTCCGACCGCCGCGCGCTCGCCGCCTGCCTGCGCGGCTCGCGCCGCCTGATGACGCGCGAGGAGGCGGCCGGCATCCGCGTGCCGGTTCTGATCGCGGTCGGCAGCAAGGACGAGATTGCGGGCTCGGCGTCAGCGCTCGGCCGGATCATTCCGGGTTCGGAGGTGCTCGACATTCCGAACCGCGATCACATGCGGGCGGTCGGCGACAAGGTCTACAAGACCGGGGTCACCGATTTCCTGTCGCGGCGAAAATAGATCGTCGGCTTCATCCCTGGCGAAGGCGCGCGCGGCCGCGATCAGCACCACGAAGGTCGCGACCCACACCATGCGCGCGCCGTAGCGGTCGTGCGGTCCCGAGATCACGCCGCAGACAAAGGCATTGCCGAGCAGGGCGAGCGTGACCGTGCCCGCCAGCAGCGTCAGATCGTCGAGCCGCCGCTGCCACAGGCCGCGGCCGAACAGGATGACGACCAGGAGCATCGAGCCCAGCGCGACCGGCACGTGGATGCGGTTGATCGCGGTGAAGTCGAGATGCCAGCGTTGCTGCCGCGCCGCGCGCATCGGCCGGACCTGTTTGGGAATGTAGCGCTCGATGATGCCGTAGGTATGCGGGATCCAGCCATTGGTGCCTTCACCGGTCGCGACGTGCATGAGCTGGTCGGCGGTTGCCGTCAGCGCCGCCTTTGCCTGCCATTCCGGATATTCGGCCAGCGAGCGCAGCACGATGGTGCCCATCTCGTCATTCAGTCCCTTGAAGCGGCCGAGCGTGTTGAACATGCTGTGGCCCCACAGGAAGTCGTCCGCGGTCGGCGGCAACTCGTTGCGATAGGGGCAGAGCTTTAGCTTCTCCGTCGCGCAATGATCGTGCAGGTATTGCGCGACGATGCCATCCTGCAGCATGCGGCCGAAGGCGACGCCATAGCCGCCGGGCGTCCAGGCCAGCTGTCCGGACAGCGCAAAGTTCGCCGCCAGCAGCATCGCCGCGCCGGCGACGGTGGTCAGGCTGCCTTGCACGAGGCCCGCGAACGGGATGCGCTGCCCGAGCCATGGACGCAGCATCCAGCCGACGCAGCACAGGCCGAGCAGCACCGCCAGCGTCGCGCTGTGCGTGGCGGCCGAGAACGCGATGAACCCGAACAGCACCGCCTTCTCCAGCGTCGAGATCCGTTCGCCGTGCAGGATCAGGATGAAGAGCGCGAGCACCGAAAGGCCGGCGAAGATGTCGGTCAGCAGCATGCTGTCCAGCCAGGGCAAGGCGGTGGTTGCGATCAGCGCGAGGCAGATCGCGATCAGCCGGACCGGCCGGGCGAGGCCGAGCACGCGCAGCGTCAGTTGCAGGATCCACAGCGTCGCCAGGGTCTGGATGCCGAGGTTGAGCCAGAAATCCGATGTCTCGCCGACATGGAGGTAGATGCCGAATACCGTGGACCGGCTCGGCACCAGGTAACCCTCATACCAGCGCGCCAGATAGCCGCCGGTATCCCATTGGAGCAGCGGATAGCCGTTCCAGAAGGCAGGGGCGAGCAGCAGGAGGGGGATGGCAATGGTCGCGATCCAGACCGACCGTGCATCGGTCAGGCGGGCACCTAAACTCCGGGTATTGATGATTTTCCCCCTTTTATTGGGGCCGACCATGCCCAAAACCACACGGGGGACGAAATCCGCCAATAGTTGCAGAAGCACGGCTTGATTTCGGCAAAATCCCGACCAATTCCCCTAGACGCCGGCCCGGGGGTGTTCGGCTGGGGTTTACCGTACTGAGCCATCCCGGGACGCGCTGGGTCCATCGTGCTATAACGCACATCAGAACAACCGAATTGCGAGAGCAGCTATGGCAGTTCATCAGGTCAATCCGCAGGGAGGCAAGCTTGCGGCGCTCGATCCGATCTGGGATCGAATCCGCGGCGAGGCGGAGGACATCCTGCGGCGCGAGCCGGAACTCGCATCCTTCATCTATGCGACCGTGCTGCATCATGAGCGGCTGGAAGATTCGGTGGTCCATCGCATTGCCGAGCGGCTCGATCACGCCGCGCTGTCGGGCGACTTGATCCGCCAGACCTATGGCGAGGCACTGCGCGATGAGCCCGATATCGGCAACGCGTTCCGCGCCGATCTCGTCGCCGTCTATGACCGCGATCCGGCGACCTCGCGCTTCATCGATCCCTTGCTCTACTTCAAGGGCTTTCACGCGCTGCAGACCCACCGTCTCGCGCACTGGCTCTATCAGAAGGGCCGCAAGGATTTTGCCTTCTACCTGCAGAGCCGCTCCTCGGCCGTGTTCCAGACCGACATCAACCCGGCCGCCAGGATCGGCCGCGGCATCTTCCTCGATCATGCCACCGGTTTCGTCTGCGGCGAGACGGCGGTCATCGAGGACGATGTCTCGATCCTGCATGGCGTCACGCTCGGCGGCACCGGCAAGGAGAACGAGGATCGCCATCCGAAGATCCGCCACGGCGTGCTGATCGGCGCCGGCGCCAAGATCCTCGGCAATATCGAGATCGGTCATTGCGCGCGCATCGCGGCCGGCTCGGTCGTGGTCAAGCCGGTGCCGCACAACGTCACGGTCGCGGGCGTGCCGGCGAAAATCGTCGGCGAGGCCGGCTGTGCCGAGCCGTCGCGCACCATGGACCAGATGCTCGGCGCGATCGGGCTTTGATTTCACTCGCTTTCTGATCGCGGCGCGTTCCTGACCGAAGTGGGCGCCGGTTCGCGTGAAGAAAACGCCACAAAGCACAAAACGAGAGTCGTGTGCGCAACATCACGTCGCCAAAGCCTGAAAAGGCTCTGGCGATCTTTGCCGTCTCGTCCTAAAACTCCCCCGAAAATCATCGACCCGATTGGAGACGGCCGTGGACGTTCAGGAAGTCAGGAAGCTCGACGCGTATCTCAAACGCGTGTTCAGCAATCCCAAGATCCGCGTGGTGCCGCGGCCCAAGAAGGACGACTCGGCCGAGGTCTATATCGGCGAGGAGTTCATCGGCGTGCTGTTCGTCGACGACGAGGACGATGATCGCTCGTTCCAGTTCCAGATGGCCATCCTGGAAGAGGATCTGGCCGAGTAAGGCGGAACAGCCTCGCCTTCACACGTCGTTACGACGAACTCGCGACAAAATTGCAGAGCGATTTTGCGCTGGAGCGACCATCCTTCGCGGACACGTCGCTCCGCTTGCAATGACAGTGTCATCCCTTCGCGTTGTGCATCTGCGCGGAGAGACGGTTCATCGCGGTGGCGATGTCGCGCCACTGCGCGAGCCAGCTGCGCGGAAAGCGAAAGATCAGGTCGGCGCCGTCGATGCGCCGCTCACTCAGGCACATGCCGGGCGTCGAGGTGTCGCGCGTGCAGCGCGCGGTCAGCTGCGGCTCGCTCGCGGTGAACAGGTCCTCGCCGCCATAGGGCGTGCCGTCGCGGAACGCGCGCGCCGTCAGGCCGTCATCAATGTTTGCGCGCTCGTCGAGATAGCGCGGATAGATCGTGCGCAGGCGCATGTCCGGCGCGAGTGAATCGTGGTGCGCCGCGATCGATACGAAGATCCTGTCGATCGGCTGCACCTTGTCATCGACCGTATCGGCGCTGTAGTGCTTCGGCGCGGCGGGCGCGTCCAGCGACGGATAGAGGAAGCTCAGATCGACGCGCTCCTGCGGCCCGGAGTGGCGCTGGATCTTCATGCGCACCGCCATCGTCGGCACGTTGAACAGCGTGCCGCCGACGCTCACCGGCAGCCGCGACGGATCGCTCGGCGGGATGGTCGTGTAGGTCGGCCACAGCAGATAGGCGACAAGCGCGACCGCGCCCGCCGCGATCACCGCCGAGGCGATGATCGGAACGAGATGCGCGCGCGGGTTGCGGCGGGTGTCGCGGGCGAGATGCTGGGCGGTCGAGAGAAGCGTCATGAGCGAGGCTGAGATCAGGTCGGGAGTGGCCGAATCATCTGCCGAATATGCCACGTAGCGGGGAATTTCCGTACGATTCCAATGGAATCCGGGACCGAATGGCCATGCGCAAACGCCGCGCCTGATGTGTCCGGTTAACCTTTCCTTAAGGATGATGTGGCGGCAGGCTGCCAATTCTGCGAAGCAGGGCGGGTGGCCTGTTGCGTAGCGGAAGTTCCGATGTCGCCCGATACCTTGAATTCCCTGTTCTCGCTCTTGATCGGTTTCGCGCTCGCGGGCGCGCTGGCCAACGGTTACCAGGCGATGGCGGAGCGCCCGGCCGGTTTCGGTCTGCTGCAGGAGGGCGCGGCGCCGAAGACCTTCGCCGCGGTCCCGTTCCTCGTCTTCGCCGCACCGTTCATCATCATGCGCAACACGCTGCGCGGGGCGCGCATCGAGCGCCGCCGCTTCGAATTCGTGATGATGGCAACCGTCATCTCCGGCTTCTGGAGCCTGATGTCGGGCACCTTCTTCGTGATGACGCTGCGCGCTGCGGGCGTGCTGGCCTGATCCGATCATGATCCGCGGCCGATCACGGTCGCGCTTGCTTGAAACCATGTCGGCCGTCGTGCCAAGGTCTCCTGCGATCAGGGCTTCGGTTCTGATTGAATCAGAAGCCGAAGCTCTGGATTTTCGTTTCGACGCGTTTTCTTCACGCGAACCGGTGTCCACTTCGCTCGAAAACGCTCCAGGGAGACCTCAATGGCGATCTACGAACTCGACGGGCAGGCGCCCGATCTTCCCCCCGACGGCAGCTACTTCATCGCCGACAATGCCGTGGTAATCGGCAAGGTCCGCCTCAAGTCCGCCGCGAGCGTCTGGTTCGGCGCCGTGCTGCGCGGCGACAATGAGTGGATCGAGATCGGCGAGGGCTCCAACGTCCAGGACAATTCCACCCTGCACGTCGATCCCGGCTTTCCCCTCAGCATCGGCAACAACGTCACCATCGGCCACAATGCGATCGTGCACGGCTGCACGCTGGAAGACGGCGTGCTGATCGGGATGGGATCGATCGTGATGAACGGCGCGCGGATCCGGCGCGGCAGCGTGGTCGGTGCCGGCTCCGTCATCACCGAGGGCAAGGAGTTTCCGGAAAATTCCCTGATCATCGGTGCGCCCGCGCGTGTGGTGCGTACGCTTGACGCGGCGCAGGCCGAAGCGCTGTCGCGGCCGGCGAAGTCCTACGCCATCAGGGGCCCGCAATACAAAACGGGACTGAAGAAGATCGGCTGAGGCCTCAGCGCTTGCGGCCGCGCTTGCGCGCGGCGTTCGGTGCGGCGGTGCGAGGCTTCGCTGCGTCTTGCGGTCTCGTTGCCTGTAGTCTCGTTGCCTCCTGAAGTCTTGCGCTCTTGCGCAGTGCATCCTTCAGGTCGATCGGAATGCCGTGCTTCTTGAGCAGGTCGGCGAAAGCTTCGTCGGCGAGCTCCTGCAAGGTCGCCATCCGGTCGCGCCCGAGTTGCTTCAGCTTGTCGAAAGTGTCGTCGTCAAACTCGATCAGCTTGCGCAAATTGCATTGCTCCCAAACTGTATTGCTCCAACGCCTGCGGGAACCGGCGTTTTGCGGACTCGTTGACGTCCGCAAGGGAGAATTGCCATGCGCAAATTATCTGTCACCACCGCGCTCGCGACAATCGCGATTGTGCTGACGCCCGCGGTTACCGTCGCCCAAGGTACCGGGAGCGGCGCCGGGACCGGCAGCCCTTCGTCAGCCAGCCCGACATCGCCGCAAGCCACGTCGCCGCCGGCCGGGACCAACAGCGCCGGGACCGCGCAATCCTCCGGCGGCCCCAATACCGGCAGAGGCGTTACCACCGGATCGGCAACGACGACCGAGAGCGTCGACAAGGCCATCGCCGACGAGAACGAAAAAGTCGAGCGCCGTACGAAAGGCATCTGCCGCGGCTGTTAACTTCTGAAGGCCGTGCTTTGATGAACGCGGGTCGCGCAGATGTGAGCGCGACATAGGCGCGCGGTAGAAACCGCGGTCCTAGATTGAGCTAGCATACGCAGGACGCGGCGGAGGAGGCTTGAAAACAAAGCCTTTGAAAAGAGGAGTAACGGGTAATGTTGCGTAAAACGATGATTGCCTTGCTGGCGACGGCCTCGGTCGGTCTGTTCACCGTCGATGCTGCGTCGGCACGCGGTGGCTTCGGTGGCGGCGGCTTTCATGGTGGCGGCGGCTTCCGCGGCGGTGGCGGATTTGGCGGCTTCCACGGCGGCGGCGCTGCATTCCGGGCGATGGGCGGAGGCGGTGGCTTCCGGTCGGCTGCGATCGGCGGCGGCGGTTGGGCCGGCCGCGGCTGGCACGGCGGAGGCTGGCGTGGTGGCGGCTGGAACGGCGGTTACTATCGGCGCGGCTGGGGCGGCGGCTGGGGCTATCCGCTCGCGGCGGCAGCGGTCGGCTTCGGGCTGGGCTATGGCGCCTACGATTACTATGACGGCTACTACGGCAATCCATACTACGCCGGCTACGGCTATGACGATGGCTACGGCTACGGTTACGGCGGCTGTTACGTCGTGCGCCGCGGCGTGATGACACCGTATGGCTGGCGCGTTCGGCCGGTGCAGGTTTGCAATTGAGCCATTCGCTCGCGCATGGCCGGTCCGTTCGCTCGCCATGCTGATGGTCTTGCAATGATCGGCGCGGCCGGCGTTTCGATGCCCGGCCGCCGCGTTGTCTGTCGCGCACTAGGTGGTGTGGACATTTATCGCATCCATAAGACGATGGCTGCGAGAGTAACGACGGCCAGGTAATTTCGGGCGGTCTTTTCGAAGCGGGTTGCGACGCGGCGGAACTG
>NZ_JBUYWT010000054.1:0-54224 GCF_055264925.1 Bradyrhizobium sp. KZN70725 | reverse complement strand
GACGCCGCTTGAGCGTCGCGCTCCTCGGCCGCATGCAAAGGTGTCCTTGCTGCATCCGGCTCATCAAAGGGCGCGACCCGCCGATCCACTTATGACACAGTAAGATTAGTGGTGCGGGGCCGGCTTGGCGGTCGGCGTCGTGACATGCGCGGGGCGTGCGCGGTCTTCGCCTTGCGTGCCGGTCACGATCAGGAGCGATGCCGCCAGCAGGATCGCCGCCGACAGCGTCACGGTCACCAGTCCGACGGGGGTCTTCATCATGTCGCGCCGCTGTCTCTCCCGCGCCTTGCCGCGGATCAGGTGCCAACCGGAAATTGCTTGATTACGCCGGGATCGCCGTTGCCATGGTGATGTTGCTCGACAGCACCGTCACGGCGACGACCAGGCACAACGTCAGCGCGCCGAGCGCGAGCGACGCGGCGATCGCGTTCGTCAGCCGGGATGATGCCACCGGGGCAGGGCGGCCATCGAAGCCTGCCGTGCCGGACCACCGTTTCATGGTCTAAATCCCTCAGGCCGCGAGCGAATCACTCGCGACATCCGCGCGAATCTGCCGGTTGTCACCGGCAACATTGCGGCGGCGGCGCCGTCCAAAAATGGCTAAAATACGGCGGTGGCGCGAGTTTTGCCCGTTATTTGGGCAGTTTCCCCGTTATTCCCTGGATTCACACCCGGCCGTTCAGACGCCGGCCGCGAGGCGAGGCTCAGGCTCGGCCTCGGTACCAGGCTGCCAGTCCATCGAGACAAATCCGGGGGTCTGCTCGACCCGCTTGAGCCAGGCGCGGATCGACGGAAAGGTCGCCAGGTCGAAGTCGCAGCGGTCGGCGACGTGGGTGTAGCCGTAAAGGGCGATGTCGGCGACGGTGAGCTGTCCGGCGGCGAAATAGGCGTGTTCCTTGAGGTGATTTTCCATCACCTGCAGCGCCGCATAGCCGCGCTCCATCCAGTCCTCCAGCGCGTGCGTCTGCAGGTCGCGTCCGCCCTTGACCAGCGACAGCCAGAAATAGGCGGCGCCGATGTTCGGCTCCAGCGCGTGCTGCTCGAAGAACATCCACTGCAGCGCCTCGGCGCGCTCGATCCGCGACTCCGGCGCCAGCGGCGTGCCGATCGCGACATACCAGAGGATGGCATTGGACTCGGCGAGATGGCGGCCCTCGGCGACCTCGAGCAGCGGCACCTGGCCGCTCGGATTCTTGGCCAGGAATTCCGGCGTGCGGCTCTCGCCGCGCAGGATGTCGATCTCGATCGCCTCGTACGGCGTGTTCAGCACGGCAAGCGCCAGCCGGACCTTGTAGCTGTTGCCGGAGCGCTGCATCGAATAGAGCTTGTACATTGCGTCGTGGTTCACTCGGTCAGGGAGACGGTACGCTTAAAAATTGCGCGGCCTGTCACACCGCAACGCCGCTAAACAATGATGCTGACGGGGGTGCGTCGCAAGCCCTGCAGTGTGGAAAAAGTCGAAACGTCTACTGCACTGCACACGTGCAGAACGATTCCATCCACACGGCAGAACAACTCGGATCACGCCTGCGCGACGCTCTGCACGGTGCCGGTCGATCGCCAAGGTCGCGACCATGGCCGGCGCGCTGAAATTCACAAACCTTAACGCGCCATCCTTGGCGGCACGACGCGCCGGTCTGCGTTGACGACCCGCCGCTAGCGCCGTCAGGCAGGTTGCCGCGCGGCATTGTCCTCGGAGCAATCCGCGCTGGTGCATGCCGCCGAAGGGCCCGCCGGCAAGACCGGAGCGGGCTTGCCGGATATGAGTCATCCGGTGCCGGAACTTGCGGAAAATTGCGCGCGCCGCGAGCCATGCGCGAAAGTTTTCGTGCTTTACCGCCAAGCTTCTTGCGGTGCAGCGGCGACAGGCCTAGGGTGCCGCGATCCCATTCAAATCAAGTCGTGGCCCTACGGCTCACGACGTTTGCCAGGAGATGATAATGGCCTTCCTGTCCGCTGCGCTCGACCGTGTGAAGCCGTCCGCGACGATCGCGGTCACGGACAAAGCACGCGCGCTGAAAGCCGCGGGCCGCAACGTCATCGGCCTCGGCGCCGGCGAGCCTGACTTCGATACGCCCGCCAACATCAAGCTGGCAGCGATCCACGCGATCGAGGCCGGCAAGACCAAGTACACCGACGTCGGCGGCATTCCGGAGCTCAAGGAAGCCATCATCAACAAGTTCGCACGCGAGAACGGCCTGACCTACAAGCCGAACCAGGTCATCGTCGGCACCGGCGGCAAGCAGGTGCTCTACAACGCGCTGATGGCGACCATCAATCCGGGCGATGAGGTGATCATCCCGGCGCCGTACTGGGTCAGCTATCCCGAGATGGTGGCGCTCGCCGGCGGCGAGTCGGTGCCGGTGGTGTGCCCGGCCTCGACCGGCTTCAAGCTGCGTCCGGAAGATCTCGAGAAGGCGATCACGCCGAAGACCAAGTGGGTGATCCTGTGCTCGCCGTCGAACCCGACCGGCTCGGCCTATACGAAGAGCGAGCTCAAGGCGATCACCGACGTGCTGGTCAAGCATCCGCATGTCTGGGTGATGACCGACGACATGTACGAGCACCTCGTCTATGACGACTTCGTCTTCACCACGGCGGCGCAGGTCGAGCCGAGCCTGTACGATCGCACGCTGACCGTGAACGGCGTGTCGAAGGCCTACTGCATGACCGGCTGGCGCATCGGCTATGCCGGCGGCCCGGCGCAGCTGATCAAGGCGATGGCGACGATCCAGTCGCAGTCGACCTCGAACCCGTCATCGATCGCGCAGTGGGCGTCGGTCGAGGCGCTCAACGGTCCGCAGGACTTCATCGCCGCGAACAACAAGGTGTTCAAGGAACGTCGCGACCTCGTGGTGTCGATGCTCAACCAGGCGAGCGGCATCGAGTGCCCGCGGCCGGAAGGCGCGTTCTACGTCTATCCGTCCTGCGCCGGCACGATCGGCAAGAAGGCGCCGTCGGGCAAGCTGATCGACAACGACGAGGCGTTCGTTACCGAATTGCTCGAGAGCGAAGGCGTCGCCGTGGTGCAGGGATCGGCATTCGGGCTCGGACCCGCGTTCCGCATCTCCTACGCCACCAAGACTTCCGATCTCGAGGATGCCTGCAAGCGTATTCAGCGCTTCTGCGGTAATCTGCGGTAGGTCGATCCGAAATCAAGAAACGCTCCCGCACCTGGTGCGGGAGCGTTTTTGTTTGTGCGCTGAAATCGCGCCGGTAAATTCGACGAGTCAAATCACATCCTGCTCACCTCACGCGCGTGTGTGCGAACATCGATGCCACACGCGGGAAGTTTTTACGGCCGCTTTGCGCACTGCCTTGTTTTGGACACGAGCCTTCCTTCCTGTCCGCCGCGCGAATTCAGTTCAGTTCACCTTGCGGAGACAGATAATGCGACTTTCGACCCTCACCCTTGCAGCGCTTGCGTTGCTGGCGCCGTTCGCCACCGCCAACGCGGCGCCTCAGGTTCAAGCCGGGGTCCTGCAATGCCAGGGCGGCGAGAATGTCGGCTTCGTTGTCGGCTCTGTCGCGCGCCTCGAATGCGTGTTCCAGAGCGGCGGCCGTCGGCCCGAGCCCTATGTTGCGACCGTGAAGCGGATCGGCGTCGACCTCGGCGTCACCGCGACGACCCAGCTCGCCTGGGCCGTGAGCGCGCCGACCACCCAGCTCCCGCGCGGTGCGCTGGCCGGCAGCTACGGCGGCGTCGGCGTCAACGCCTCGGTCGGCCTCGGCGCCGGCGGTAACTTCCTGTTCGGCGGCCCGAACAATGCCTATGCGCTGCAGCCGGTCAGCGTGCAGGGCCAGACCGGCCTCAACGTTGCGGCCGGCATCGCCGGGATCGATCTCGAGCCGGTCGCCTACGGCGGTCCGCGCCGCCATCATCGCCACCACCGTCATCATCATCACCACCACTAGATTTTGTTTTGACGCGTTTTCTTCACGCGAACCGGTATCCACTTCGCTCGAAAACGCTCTAGGCTGGTCGGTGTTCGATCAAAGAGGCCCGCGAAAGCGGGCCTCTTTTTTGTTGTCTGTTGTTTGCTATCCGTTGCTCGATCAATCGGCGGACCCCGAGGAACATAGCCGCGCCGCAACATCTCCTGACAATCGGTGGCCGGGCACCACAAATTCTGGCTGGACGTTCGATGTTGTGGCATAGGATGCGAACGGCGCCGCAGACACGGCGCCGTTCTGTTCTCTGCTCGCGTCATGCCTCTCAGCCGGAGACTCCCCAACATGCGTCGCTTCACTTTCCTCGCCGGAGCTGCCATTGCCACGCTGACCGCAATCGTGAGCGCCAGCGCCCAACAGCCGATCCAGCGCGTGCAGGTCGGCGTCCTTGAATGCCGCGGCGGCGCGAGCGTCGGCTTCATCGTCGGTTCCGTGACCCATCTCGGTTGCGTGCTGCGCGCCAATGGTCTGCCTGAGGATCGCTACATCGCGACCATCCAGAAGGTCGGCATCGATCTCGGCATCACCCAGGAATCGGCGCTGGCCTGGGGCGTCTATGCGCCGGTGGAGCGGCTCGGGCCGGGTGCGCTCTCCGGCAACTATGCCGGCGCGCAGGGCAGCGCGACGCTCGGTGTCGGCGTCGGCGGCAACGTGCTGGTCGGCGGCTCCGACAACACGATCGCCCTGCAGCCGCTCAGCGTGCAGGGCCAGGTCGGCATCAACATCGCCGCCGGCCTCGAAAGCCTCGAGCTCCGTCCGGGCCGCTAACGCGCGCCCGTGCGGTTGATCAGCTTGCCGAAGAAGCCGCGGGCCTCTTCGGCAACGATCCCGGGCGCCTCGGCGTGAACATAGTGCCCGGTCTCGACGAACCTGATCGAAGGTTCGCTCCAATAGTCTTTCAACCTGTCCGACCATTCGGGCGCGATCAACGGATCGCGGCGGCCCCAGAGAAAGCGCGACGGCACGTCGATGCGCGGCTGCGCCGGCAGCTTGCCTTCCAGCCAGAGCCGGCGATTGGGCGCGGACGAGAGATACCAGTCGAAGCCGCCCTGGATGTTGCCCGGCTTCATGAAGTTGTCGACATAGGCTTCCAGCAGGCCTCCGAACACCGCGGGATCGTCGCCCGACCAATGGTCGAGGAAATGTCGGAAGTAGAGCCGGCATGACTCGCGCGAGCTTCCGACCAATTGCGCGGCCCATGGCAGCTGCTGGAAGTATTGATACCAGACCTCGATCAGGTGACCGGGCTGGCCGTAGCGATGCCCGAGGCCCGGATAGGGCGTGCAGAGATAGAGCGTGCCGGTCAGCCGCTGCGGCTGACGATGCGACATCGCCTGCATGACATAGGCGCCGAGATCGCCGCCGATGACGCCGAAGTGCTGATAGTCGAGCGCGTCCATGACGGCAAACATATCCAGCGCGTGGCGCTCCGCGGTGGCGGACGCATCGGGCCCCGTTGTCGGCTTGCCGGTGTCGCCGCAGCCGCGCAAGTCGGGCGCGATCAGTTCAAAACTGTCGCCGAGGCGCAGCATCAGCGGGCGCCACACCAGCCAGAACTCCGGCCAGCCGTGAAGCAGGAGCAGCGGCGGCCCTTTGCCGAAGCGCGCGACATTGACGCGCAAATCGCCGATATCGATCTTCTGTTGCGTAATGCCTGCCGCGGCTGCTTCTGCGAAGGCTTTTTCCAGCGCCGTCATGGGGACTCCCTTTGCTTTGTCGCAGGCTGTCCGCGTTCGCGCGTCCGGTCCAATACTCGTTCGATACGGTTGCAGAGCTATTGCGTATGACTGACGGCACCCGCCGCCGTGCTATACCGACGGCATGGAATTGCGACATCTCAGATATTTCGTGGCGCTCGGCGAGGAATTGAACTTCACCCGCGCGGCCGAGCGGCTGCACATCGCACAACCGCCGCTGAGCCAGCAGATCCGTCAGCTCGAGGACGAACTCGGCGTGACGTTGCTGCAGCGGAATAGCCGTCCTGTCAGGCTCACCGAGGCGGGCGAGCTGCTGCTTGCGCGCGCCCGCTCCCTGCTCGCAAATTTCGAGGCCGCGGTTGTGGACACGCGGCGCGTCGGGCGCGGCCAGGCCGGCAAGCTCGCGATCGGATTCGTCGGCTCCGCGATGTTCGCCGGTCTGCCCGATATCATAGGCAGCTATCGCGACGCCTGTCCCGACGTCGAGCTCGTGCTTGACGAGATGCTGGCGGCCGAGATTGCCGAAGCGCTGCGGCGACGCCGGATCGATGTCGGCTTCGCACGCCCGGCGCTATTGCCGGAGGCGGGTCTTGCCCAGCGCCTGATCCTGGAGGAGCCCTATGTCGCGGCGTTGCCGCGCGCGCATCCGCTTGCCGAGAGGGACGACATTGCGCTTGCCGAATTGTCCGATGATGCCTTCGTGCTCTATCCGGAGCGGCCGGCGCCATCGGTCACCGGCCTGATCGTCGCCGCGTGCCAGGCCGCCGGATTCACGCCGCGACTCGCGCAGGAGGTGCTGCATCTGCAAACCGCGATTGGCCTGATCGCCGCCGGCGTCGGTGTATCGCTCGTCCCGGAGGCCGCGGCACGCGCGCAGACCGGTCGCGGCGTGGCGTATGTCCGCTTGGCCGCGCCGGCGGTGACGGCGCCGCTCACGATTGCGTGGCGTGAAGAAGATGTCTCGCCCGCCGTGCAGCGTCTGCTCGACCTTGCGACACGCTGGCGCGAGATTTCTCCGGGACTTGCGCGAAGGAACTGACGCAGCGGATGCAATTGTCCGGACGATGGCTCGGAATTGCAAACCTCCGCGACGCCGCACCGCAGCGACGTTTTCCCGCTTGCCAAATGTCAAACGCAGGCAGAGCATAAACGGTCGCCGACCCAATCATGGGCCGAGCTCCAAAACGAGGAGGCGGCAATGGGACAAGACGTCAGAAGTCCCCGAGGTCCACGGTGCATCGCATTGGTGGGCCCTTTCCAAAGCGGTAAAACCACACTTCTGGAAGCGATCCTGGCGCGCACTGGCGCCATTAAAACTGCCGGCAGCGTCGATGCCGGAACCTCCGTCGGCGATGCCAGCCCCGAGGCGCGTCAGCACAAGATGGGCGTAGGCCTGACCGCCGCCACCACCACCTTTATGGGGGACAGCTACACCTTTATCGATTGTCCCGGCTCGATCGAATTCGCGCACGATATGCGTGCAGCGTTGCCGGCGGTCGATGCCGCGGTCGTGGTCTGCGAAGCCGACGAGAAAAAGCTGCCGCAGCTGCAGATCATCCTGCGCGAGCTCGAGGAGCTCGGAATTCCCCGTTTCCTGTTCCTGAACAAGATCGACCGCGCCAACAAGCGCGTCCGCGAGACGCTTGCGACGCTGCAGCCGGCCTCGCGCGTGCCGCTGGTGCTGCGCCAGATCCCGATCTGGAACGGCGATCTGATCGAAGGCTTTGTCGATCTCGCGCTGGAGCGCGCCTTCGTCTATCGCGAGCACAAGCCGTCGGAGGTGATGGCGCTCGAGGGCGGCAATCTCGATCGCGAGAAGGAAGCCCGCTTCTCGATGCTGGAGAAGCTTGCCGACCACGACGACGCGCTGATGGAGCAGTTGCTGGAGGATATCCAGCCGCCGCGCGATGCCGTGTTCGACGATCTCGCCCGCGAACTGCGCGAAGGGCAGATCTGTCCGGTGCTGCTCGGCGCTGCGAGCCGCGAGAACGGCGTGCTGCGCCTGATGAAGGCGCTGCGCCATGAGGCGCCCGGCGTCGCCGAGACCGCCGATCGGCTCGGCATCAAGGATCAGAAGGATGCGCTGGCCTACGTGTTCAAGACCGTGCACTTGCAGCACGGCGGCAAGCTGTCGCTGGCGCGCGTGCTTGCGGGCCGGCTCGACGACGGCGCGACGCTGCAATCCTCAAGCGGCGAGAGCGGACGCGTCTCAGGCATCCTCGCGGTCTCGGGCGGGCATGACAGCAAGCGGCCGCAGGCCGAGGCCGGCGACACCGTCGCGCTCGGCAAGCTCGATGCGATCAAGACCGGCGATACGGTCTCGAGCGGCAAGACGGCGCCGGCCTCGCTGGTCAAGGTCGAGCCGGCCGCGGCCGTGCTGTCGATCTCGATTGCCGCGACCGACCGCAAGGACGATGTCAAGCTCGGCCAGGCGCTGCTGCGGCTGAACGAGGAAGATCCCTCGCTGACAATGATCCAGAACCCGCGCACCCACGACACCGTGCTGTGGGGGCAGGGCGAGATGCATCTGCGCGTGGCGCAGGAGCGGCTGAAGGACCGCTACGGCGTCAACGTCAAATCGCATCCGCCGGCGATCGGCTATCAGGAGACCATCCGCAGGCCGATCACCCAGCGCGGCCGGCACAAGAAGCAGTCCGGCGGTCATGGCCAGTTCGGCGACGTCGTGCTCGACATCAAGCCGAAGCCGCGCGGGTCAGGCTTCGAATTCCACGAGAAAGTGGTCGGGGGCGCGGTGCCGCGCAACTATATCGGCGCGGTGGAAGAGGGCGTTGTCGACGCGCTGGCGCGCGGCCCGCTCGGCTTCCCCGTGATCGACGTCGACGTCACGCTGACCGACGGCTCCTATCACAGCGTCGACTCGTCCGATCTCGCGTTCCGTACCGCGGCGCGGATCGGGGTCAGCGAAGGGTTGCCGCAGTGCCAGCCGGTGCTGCTGGAGCCGATCCATATGGTCGAGATCGTCTGTCCGACCGACGCCACCGCCAAGATCAACGCGATCCTGTCGGCGCGCCGCGGCCAGATCCTCGGCTTCGACACCCGCGACGGCTGGATCGGCTGGGATTGCGTCCGCGCCACGATGCCGGAATCGGAGATCGGCGACTTGATTGTCGAACTGCGCTCCGCCACCGCCGGCGCCGGCACCTTCACCCGCCAGTTCGACCGCATGGCCGAAGTGACAGGCCGCGCCGCCGACCAGATCATCGCCGCGCATCGCGACGCGGCGTGATCGAATTGTCATTCCGGGATGGTCCGAAGGACCAGACCCGGAATCTCGAGATTCCGGGTTCGATGCCGTCGCATCGCCCCGGAATGACGGGCCAAGATAGCGCCCGTGATTCCCTTCCTATGAGGCAGTTTCCGCCAGCATGCTTGAATCCCGCCGTAACCTGGCGCTGGCCTGCGCGCTCAGCGCAATGGCCGGCTATGTCGACGGCATCGGCTATCTGCATCTCGGCGGGCTGTTCGTCTCCTTCATGAGCGGTAACTCGACGCGGCTTGGCGTGACGCTGGCCGAGGGGCATTGGCAGCACGCGCTGGAAGCGCTGGAGCTGATCGTGCTGTTCGTCGCCGGCGCCGCAGCCGGCAGCCTGATCGTGCTCAGCGCGCTGGTGCATCGCCAGCCCCTGCTCCTGCTCATCGAGGCGTGGCTGCTCACGGCGGCGGCGGTGGCCTATGCCTATGGCCTGTCGAACGCCGCGGTCGCCGCCATCGTGCTGGCGATGGGGCTCGAGAACGCCGTATTCCAGCTCGAAGGCGGGGCCGGGCTCGGCCTCACCTATGTCACCGGGGCGCTGGTGAAGGCCGGTCAGCTGATCGCCGCCGCGCTCACAGGCGGTGCGGGCTGGGCCTGGCTCCCGAACCTGCTGCTGTGGGCGGCGCTGGTCGCGGGCGCGCTCGCCGGCGGGCTGGCCTATGGCTGGATCAACCTCGCCGCGATCTGGTTCGCCGCAGCCGCCGCGTTCGCCCTCAGCGCGCTGGTTGCCGCAACCGCGAAGCGGACGCATTGACAGCGCGCCCGCCTTGGCCGATGTCACGATCATGACGTCCTCAAGCAAAACCCGCGCCGCATGCCTGATCGGCTGGCCCGCCGCGCATTCCCGCTCGCCGTTGATCCATCATTACTGGCTGCGCACGCTCGGCATCGAGGGCGGCTATGTGATCGAGGCGGTGCCGCCGGAGGACTTCAAGGATTTCCTGTTCCGCCTGTCGCTGCGCGGCTTCGTCGGCGCCAACGTCACCATTCCGCACAAGGAGCGCGCGCTGGCGCTGTCGGCACCGGATGCGCGCGCCCGCGCCGTCGGCGCCGCCAACACGCTGTGGTTCGCCGATGGCGAGCTGCGCTCGACCAACACCGATGTCGAAGGCTTCATCAACAATCTCGACGCCTGCGCGCCCGGCTGGGACAAGACGGAGGACGCGCTGGTGCTCGGCGCCGGTGGCGCGGCACGTGCGGTGGTGTTCGGCCTGATCGAGCGCGGCATCGCGCGCGTGCATCTGGTCAACCGCAGCATCGATCGTGCCCGCGCGCTGGCCGGGCAATTCGGCGCGCGGGTTCATCCTGCGACCTGGGACAAGGTTGATGAGCTGCTGCCGCGCGCCGGCCTGCTGGTGAATACCACCTCGCTCGGCATGCATGGTCAGCCCGCGCTCGAGATCGATGTCGGCCTGCTGCCGCAACACGCGGTCGTTTCCGATCTCGTCTATGTGCCGCTGGTGACGCCGCTGCTTGCGGCGGCAGAGGCGCGTGGTCTGAAGACCGCTGATGGACTGGGCATGCTGCTGCACCAGGCGGTGCGCGGTTTCGAATTGTGGTTCGGGCGGCGTCCGCAGGTCACGCCGGAACTGCGCACGCTTGTTGAGGCCGATCTCACAAAGACTTGAGGCCTGGAATAGCATCTCCGGAACGGGGTCTGGTGTTAGTCCCCCCGCGTTCCCTCCCGGAGATCAGTCATGCCTGCCAGCCGCTCCCATCTCATTCGGCCGTTCATCGCGCTCGCGATGGTGACGGTGTCCACGCTCTACGCGCTCGCGCAGCAGCCGCCGACGCCGACACGGGTGCGTGGAACCGTCGAGAGCGTCGACGGCGATACGCTCGCGGTGAAGTCGCGCAGCGGCGAGGACGTCAAGCTGCACATGGCAGGCAACATGGTGGTGCTCGGTCTCACCAAGATCGCGCTATCCGACATCAAGGTTGGTTCCTTCATCGGCACGACCACCGTGCCCGGACCCGACGGCACACCGAAGGCGGTCGAGGTGCATGTCTTCCCGGAGAGCATGCGCGGTACCGGCGAAGGCTCGCGGCCCTACGATCTGAAGCCGAACAGCAGCATGACCAATGCGACCGTCGCGCAATCCGTCGTCAGCAATGACGGCCACACATTGCTGGTCAAATACAAGGACGGCGAGAAGAAGGTGGAGGTCGCACCCGATACACCGGTCGTGACCTATGTTCCCGGCGACAAGGCGGACCTGAAGGCCGGCGCCAAGGTCATCGCTTTCATGAAGAAACTGCCGGACGGCTCGCTTGAGACCGACCGCGTCAGCGTCGGCCGCGACGGCCTTACGCCGCCGATGTGACGCACAATGTCATCCCGGGGCGATGCGAAGCGTCGGGATATCGAGATTCCGGGTCTGGTCCTTCGGACCATCCCGGAATGACGATCTGAACGGGCTACATCAGAACACGCGAGCGCATCACCTGTCCGTTATCGCAGTAACAGTTCCCTCGTCCGGCGCGTAGTTGTCGTGTGAGCCGTCGCTTCCGCGAGGAGTTGTGGCTTGCACGGAATACCACCAACTCCCCGGTGTTCCCTGATTCGCCAGCCCAACCCATGAGGGACACCATGCCGAAATCGACGCTGTTCGCCGCATTGCTTCTTGTTGCCTTTGCTTCGGCTGCATCCGCGCAGCAGCCGCCGGCGGTGCGCATCCGCGGCACCATCGAGGCCGTCGACGGCGCCATGCTGTCGATCAAGTCGCGCGACGGCGCCGACATGAAGGTGCGGACCACCGACAACGTCGCGGTGTTCGGCGTCGCCAAGACCGATCTGTCGGAGATCAAGCCCGGTTCCTATATCGGCGTCACCGCGATGCCCGAGCCCGACGGAACGCAGAAGGCGATCGCGGTTCACATCTTCCCGGAGAACCAGCGCGGCGCCGCCGAAGGCTTCCGCCCTTGGGACCTGCGCGCCAATTCGACCATGACCAACGCCACCGTCGCCGAGACCGTGAAGGGCACCGACGGTCAGAACATCACGGTGAAGTACAAGGACGGCGAGAAGAAAGTCGTGGTGCCGCCGGGCACCCCGGTCGTCACCTTCGTCGCCGGCGACAAGTCGGAGCTGAAGCCGGGCGCCAAGATCATCATCTTCGGCGCGGTGAAGAAGGACGACGGCACGCTGGAAGCCAACCGCGTCAATGTCGGCCGCGACGGGATTGCGCCGCCGATGTGATGCCGAACAGGCTCCGCTGTCGTCCCTGCGAAAGCAGGGACCCATAACCACAGGGTTGAGTTGTTGAAGCGCGCTGTCGCCGCGGCGTTGCGAAACGACGGCCATCGGTGGTTATGGGTCCCGGGTCGCGCTTCGCTTGCCCGGGACGACGTGTTGAGAGAGGCTGCCGCTCCGCGCTAAACCGCCAGCACGTGATCGTCGATCTCGGCGATGGTGTTGACGCCGCACAGTCCCATCGTGGTGGTGAGCTCCTTGCCCAGAATATCGATCGCCTTGGCGACGCCTTCCTGGCCGCCGGCGCCGAGGCCATAGGCATAGGCGCGGCCGATCATGCAGGACTTCGCGCCGAGCGCGAGCGCCCGCATGACGTCCATGCCGGTGCGGATACCGCCGTCGAACATGATCTCGAGCTTCGAGCCGACCTCATCGACGATCTCCGGCAGCACCTCGATCGAGGACGGCGCGCCGTCGAGCTGGCGGCCGCCATGGTTGGAGACCACGATCGCCTGGGCGCCGGTCTTGGCGGCAAGCTCGGCGTCCTCGACGTCGAGGATGCCTTTAAGGATCAGCTTGCCCGGCCAAATGCTGCGGATCCAGTCGATGTCCTTCCAGTTCAGCGAGGTGTCGAACTGCGAGGCGGTCCATTCCGACAGTTTCGTCAGATCCTCGGTGCCTTTGACGTGGCCGGCAATGTTGCCGAAGGTGCGGCGCTTGCCTTGCAGCACGCCTGATACCCAGGCGGGCTTGGTCGCGAAGTCGATCAGCTTCGACAGTGACCATTCCGGCGGCACCGTCATGCCGTTCTTGATGTCCTGGTGGCGCTGGCCGATCACCTGCAGGTCGACGGTCAACACCAGCGCCGAGCATTTCGCCGCGATCGCGCGCTCGATCAGCGACTTGATGAAGCCGCGGTCCTTCATGACGTAGAGCTGGAACCAGAACGGCTTGTCGACGGCGGCGGCGATGTCCTCGATCGAGCAGATCGACATCGTGCTCTGGGTGAAGGGAATGCCGGCCGCCTGCGCGGCGCGGCAGGCATAGATCTCGCCGTCGCCATGCTGCATGCCGAGCAGGCCGACCGGCGCCAGGATCAGCGGCATCGCGGCCGGCTCGCCGAGGATCGTGGTCGCCAGGGTGCGCTTGGACACATCGACCAGGATGCGCTGGCGGAACTTGATCTGCTGCAGATCTTCCGAATTCGCGCGCAGCGTGTCCTCGGTGTAGGAGCCGCGGTCCGCATAATCGAAAAACGCCTTCGGCACCCGGCGCTTGTGCAGCTGGCGCAGATCTTCGATGCAGGTAATGTGCTTCATGGACGGTCCCGGCCCTTCTTCTGTGTCGCAAGTTCGATGTCGCGAGCCTTGTTTAGGCAGCAAGTCTTGCGGGTGTTCGATCTTGCCGTCATCTAGCATGGATGGGGGACCTGCCAAATCGAAGACGGATGGGAGAGCGCGATGACCCAATCAGGCTCCAAACCGAAAGCAAAAGCAGACGAGAACGCCGAGAAGCGCCGGCTCGACGAGGCCCTGGAGGAGGGGCTGGAGGAGACGTTTCCCGGTTCCGACCCCGTCAATGTCACCCAGCCGGCCCCTACCAAGGGTGACCAGCACGTCAAGCGCAACGGCAAAGGGTAGGGGACGACGTTCGTTCCCCAGGTTGCCGAAAGAGTAATAATGTTATATCTTTCAGTGCCTTAATGTAGAGGCACGGGGTTTAGCCCCGGTAATGATTCATCATATTTTTTGAAGTCCTTTTAGCGCCTGGCAGTCTATAAGGCCGATGCACGCTAGACTGGTGGGCGTTCAGGACTCTCTCGCCGGGTGGTTCGAGAGGTCCGTCTTGGGGGTTACATGAGCCGCAAATATTTCGGGACCGATGGAATTCGGGGCCGCGCCAATGGGCTGATCACGCCGGAGCTCGCGCTCAAGGTGGGGCAGGCCGCAGGGTTGGTGTTTCAGCGTGGCGATCATCGCCATCGCGTCGTGATCGGCAAGGACACGCGGCTGTCCGGCTACATGATCGAATACGCCATGGTCGCGGGCTTCACCTCGGTCGGTATGGACGTGCTGCTGGTCGGCCCGATGCCGACCCCGGCGATCGCGATGCTCACCAAGTCGATGCGCGCCGATCTCGGCGTCATGATCTCGGCGTCGCATAATCTGTTCGAAGACAACGGCATCAAGCTGTTCGGCCCGCAGGGCTTCAAGCTGTCGGACGATGTCGAGAAGCAGATCGAGCAGCTGCTCGACGAATCGCTCGACCGCCGCCTGGCGCAGAGCGCGAGCCTCGGCCGCGCCCGCCGCATCGACGGCGTCCATGACCGCTACATCGAATTCGCCAAGCGCACGCTGCCGCGCGATCTCTCGCTCGACGGCCTGCGCGTCGTGGTCGATTGCGCCAATGGCGCCGCCTACAAGGTGGTGCCGGAAGCGCTGTGGGAGCTCGGCGCCGACGTGGTGCCGATCGGGGTCGAACCCGACGGCTTCAACATCAACAAGGAATGCGGCTCCACCTCGCCGGAAGCGCTGTCGCGGAAGGTGCGCGAGATGCGCGCCGACATCGGCATCGCGCTCGACGGCGATGCCGATCGCGTCATCCTGGTCGACGAGCGCGGCCACATCGTCGACGGCGACCAGCTGCTCGCGGTGATAGCGCAGAGCTGGAAGGAGGAGGGGCGCCTCGCCAAGCCCGGCATCGTCACGACCGTGATGTCCAATCTCGGGCTGGAGCGCTTCCTGCAGGGCCTCGGGCTGCAGATGGTCCGCACGCCGGTCGGCGACCGCTATGTGCTCGAGCAGATGCTGAGCGGCGGCTACAATCTCGGCGGCGAGCCGTCGGGCCATATCATCATGTCGGACTATTCGACGACCGGCGACGGTTTCGTCGCGGCACTGCAGGTGCTGGCCGTGGTGCAGAAGCTGCGCCGCCCGGTGTCGGAGATCTGCCGGCGTTTCGACCCGTTGCCGCAAATCCTGAAGAACGTGCGCTATCGCAGCGGCAAGCCGCTCGACGACGCCGAGGTCAAGTCCGCGATCACCGACGGCGAGAAGCGCCTCAACGGCCATGGCCGTCTGTTGATCCGCCCCTCCGGCACCGAGCCGGTGATCCGCGTGATGGGCGAGGGCGACGATCGTATCCTGGTGGAAGAGGTCGTCGACAACATCGTCAGCGCACTCGGCCACGCCGCCGCGGCTTAAGCCCCGTCCGGCCTCGTCAGCTCGTGATCCTGAGGAGCGCGCCCTTGCGCGCGTCTCGAAGGATGCACGGCCCATTGTCGCAATGTGGCGAGCGCCGGGCCGTGGACCCTTCGAGACGCGCGGAGCCTGTCATCGGGCCGCGCTTTGCGCGGACCCGTTGGCGCTCCTCAGGGTGACGGGGATAGAGTTTGGCCGCCGGCTGGCCACACAGCGCATCGCTGCCATCGGCTAACGCAACTGGTTTACCTCACCTCCGCGTCGTACGACACGGAGGTATTTTTGCGAATCTGTCCGGGAATGCTGCATTGAACAAACCCGTCGTGAGCAAACAGGCGCTGGGCGAGCCGGTGGCGGTGCCGGAGCTGACGGCCGCGAAGGTTGCCGCCGCTGCGGGGCCGGCCTATGTCGTGCTTGCCGGCATCAGCTTCTCGCACTTCCTCAACGACACGATGCAGTCGCTGATCGCTTCGGTCTATCCGATCCTGAAGGACAATTACGCGCTCGACTTCGCGCAGATCGGCATGATCACGCTGGCGTTCCAGTTCACGGCGTCGCTGCTGCAGCCGCTGGTCGGGCATTTCACCGACAAGAAGGCGCAGCCGTTCTCGCTTGCGATCGGCATGGGCTTCACCTTTTTCGGTCTGTTGCTGCTCAGCGTTGCGCATACCTATGGGGTCATCCTGATTGCGGCTTCGCTGGTCGGCCTTGGCTCCGCGGTGTTCCACCCGGAATCGTCGCGCATCGCGCGGCTGGCGTCAGGCGGACGTTACGGTTTCGCGCAATCGGTGTTCCAGCTCGGCGGCAGTTTCGGCACCTCGATGGGGCCGGTGCTCGCAGCACTGATCGTGGTGCCGTTCGGTCAGCCCTCGATCGCCTGGTTCTCCTCGATCGCGTTCCTTGCCATCGTGATCCTCTGGCGCATCGGCGTCTGGTACAAACCGCAGATATCGGGCAAGAAGACGGCCGCCAGCGCGCGGCATCCCGACCATCCGGATCAGCGGCGCGTGAAGATCGCGCTCATCGTGCTGGTCGCGCTGCTGTTCTCCAAGCAGCTCTATGTCTCGAGCCTGTCGAGCTATTACATCTTCTATCTGATCGACCGGTTCGGTGTCTCGACGCAGGCGGCGCAGCTCTATCTGTTCGTCTTCCTTGCCGCCAACGCCGCGGGTGCGTTCATCGGCGGTCCGCTCGGCGACCGCTTCGGCCGCAAATACGTGATCTGGTTCTCGATCCTCGGCGCGCTGCCGTTCACGCTGGCGCTGCCCTATGCCGGCCTGTTCGCCAGCGCCGTGCTGACGGTGGTGATCGGTTTGATCATCTCGTCGGCGACGTCGGCGATCATCGTGT
This sequence comes from Bradyrhizobium sp. KZN70725, assembly GCF_055264925.1. NCBI lineage: Bacteria > Pseudomonadati > Pseudomonadota > Alphaproteobacteria > Hyphomicrobiales > Nitrobacteraceae > Bradyrhizobium > Bradyrhizobium sp. KZN70725. Next base: position 37,559 of record NZ_JBUYWT010000054.1, on the reverse strand, counting down.
TCGCGCAGGAATTGATGCCGCATCGCTTCGGCATGATCTCTGGCGTGTTCTTCGGCGTCGCCTTCGGGATCGGCGGGCTCGGCGCCGCCGTGCTCGGCAAGCTCGCCGACCACACCTCGATCGCCTTCGTCTATCAGCTGTGCGCCTTCCTGCCGGCGATCGGCCTGCTCGCGGTGTTCCTGCCGAGGATGCCGCGGGCCGTGCGCTGAACGCTCGGCCGCGGACGCGACGCCCGCGTTAAGCATTCGCTAACACACCCGGCTCGCGTGCCTTGCGAACGGCGCGGATGCGTCAACGCTTCATTAGCACTTTTGGCGGGATCGCGATGTTTCGTCGCCAACCTGCGTCATTTATGGACCCATAAGCGACAGCCGCAGAGAAAGGTGAGAGAAAATCAACCTTAAAAATTAGGGTTAAGTGCCGCTTAAACATTTCCTGCCATCGTCCGGGCCGTGAGTTTCAGACGTGGGGCTTTCGTGTCGCCTCACTTGGCCCAAAAGGACGAAGCCAATGCGTAGCGTAAAGACCCTGATTGCCGCCGGTGCGGCATCTCTGTTGTCCTCGGCGGCGTTCGCCGCCGACATGCCCATCATGCCGCCACCTCCGATGGCGTATGCTCCTCCGCCGGTCCAGGATTTCGGCGGCTGGTATCTGCGCGGCGACATCGGCATGACCAACACCCAGGCCAAGCTGCACGTCAACGCCTACGACACACTGCCGGCCGGCACCGCCTTCAACCAGTATGGCCACGGCTTCGACGGCGGCGTGCTCTACGGCATCGGCGTCGGCTATCAGTTCAACAGCTGGTTCCGCGCCGACATCACCGGTGAGTATCGCTCGAAGGTGAGCTTCAACGGCACCGATTTCTTCACGTTCCCCGGGCCCAGCCCGCTGAGCGACGCCTATCATGGCGGCATCCAGAGCTGGGTTGGCCTCGTCAACGTCTACGCTGATCTCGGCACCTGGGGCTGTTTGACCCCGTTCATCGGTGCCGGTGTCGGTGCCGCGACGATCAAGACCTCGGCCTTCTCCGACGTCGCGACGTTCCCGAGCGGGTCGGGCCTCACCAGCTCCTTCATCGCCGATGGCGCCACCAAGACCAACTTCGCCTGGGCGCTGCATGCCGGTGTCGCCTACAAGGTCACCAACAACTTCACGGTTGAACTGGCCTATCGCTACCTCGACATGGGCACTGCCGCCCACGGCCAAGGTCACTTCTTCGACGGCACGCCGGCCGGTCCCTCGAGCTTCCAGTACCGCGACATCATCTCGCAGGACGTGAAGCTCGGCGTGCGCTTCAACTTGCCGTGCTGCGACGTGCCGCCGCCTCCGCCGCCGCTGATCCGCAAGGGTTAATTTCGGGCCTTCACGGTTAACGATTGCAACGGCGCGGGACCATCCCGCGCCGTTTTTCTTTGCCGCGTCATGTCGCGAACTTGCCGCGTCATGTCGCGCACTTCTGCAACTTGCATGCTCGAAAACGGGCGACGACAACGATTGGTTAAGGTTAACAGGCGATGATCAACGCGAAATCGGTGCGGTGGATGGAGCGTTGCAATGCGTAGGTTGGTGCTGGCGGCGATGATGATTGGAACGGTGACCGGCGCGCAGGCTGCCGACCTGCCGGACTTTCCGATCCTGCGCGGCTCCTATGTCGATGCACCGAGCAGGAGCGGGAACTGGGAAGGATGGTACGTCGGCGGCCAGATCGGCTATTCCTCCGGCGACATCGATTTCAGCCACGCGCCAAGCGCGATGACCTCCTTCATGCTGCGCGAGAGCGTTCTGGCCGACCCGGTTTCGGGTTGGGCCCTGCTGCCGAAGAACCATGCGCAGAGCAACGGGTTCGGCGCGTTCGTCGGCCGCAACTGGCAATGGGACGACGTCGTGCTCGGCGTCGAGGCCAACTACAATTACCTGAACGGCCTCGAAAGTTCGGCGGGCGACTCGATGACGCGGCAGATCGTGAATCCCAAGGGCGAGACTCCTCCGAGCGGGCACACCTACACCTACAACACCACGTTGTCGGGGAGCGCCGCCTTGCAGGTCAAGGACGTCACGACCTTCCGTGGACGCGCCGGATGGGCGGCAGGCAACTTCCTGCCATACATGTTCGGCGGTGTTGCGGTGGGACGCATGTCCGTGTCGCGTTCGGCGACGGTGTCGTTTGACAAGTACGATGCCTGGGCCGAGACCCGGACGGTCGGCAACAACACCGTTACAATTCAGCATAACGACTACCTGGGCTCAGGCAGCGCCGCCCAGACGGAGCAGCGGGTGAACAACTATGCGGTCGGCTGGACCGCGGGCCTCGGGCTTGAATATTGCGTGGTCGGCGGGTTGTTTCTCCGCGGCGAGTGGGAATATGTGCGCTTCGCGGCGGTCAAGAATATCGCCGTCGACATGAACAGCTTCCGGGTCGGCGCCGGCTACAAGTTCTGATCGCCGCTGCCGTAGCCGGCGACGGTTGACAGACCGGGGAGCGACTGCTGCTCTGTCGCCACACGGTGCGGAGCGCGATCACATGAAAATCTACGGCGACGCCAATTCAGGCAACTGCCTGAAGGTGAAATGGGTGTGCGACAGGCTGGCGCTGCCGTACACATGGGTCGAGATCGACACCATGAAGGGCGGCAGCCGGACCGCGGAATTCCTCAAGCGAAACGGCTGGGGCCAAGTGCCGACGATGGAGCTGGATGACGGCCGCACGCTGGCACAATCCAACGCCATCATCCGCTATCTCGCGCGCGGCAGCGACCTGATCCCGAGCGATCCCTATCGCGCGGCGCAGATGGATGCCTGGATGTTCTGGGAGCAGAACAGCCACGAGCCTTATGTGGCCGTCTGCCGCTTTCAGGCCGTGTATCTCGGCAAGGCCATCTCGGAGATCGATCCGAATCTCATCAAGCGCGGCTATGTCGCGCTCGATCATCTGGAGCGGCATCTTGCGGGCACGCAATTTTTGGTCGGAGACGCGTTCTCGCTCGCCGACGTCTCGCTGCTCGCCTATACCCGTGTCGCGGAGGATGGCGGCCTCGAACTCGCGCGCTATCCCGTGATCCGTCGCTGGATCGCCGATGCCGAGCGCGTGCTCGCGCTGCCGCCGGTCCGCTGACCTCAGGTGAATGCCGCCATGACTGAAGCTTCATCCATCACGATCCGCCGCGCTCGCCGCGAAGACGTCGCCGCCATCGTCGGCATGCTTGCGGACGATCCGCTCGGCAGTGCGCGCGAGCGGATCGAGGATCCGCTGCCGCAAAGCTATTACGAGGCCTTCGCGCGGGTCGAGCGCGATCCCAATTTGCAGCTCGTCGTCGCCGTCGACGGGGACGGCGTCGTCGTCGGCTGTCTGCAACTCGCGGTTCTGCCGGGCATCAGCTCGCAAGGCGGCTCGCGCGGCCTGCTCGAAGACGTTCGCGTTGCAAAGCGTTGCCGCAGCCGCGGCATCGGCGAGAAGCTCGTGCAGTGGGCAGTCATGGAGGCGCGCGCGCGAGGCTGCATGCTCGTCGAGCTGCTGACGCATCAGACGCGGGTCGATGCGCAGCGCTTCTATGAACGGCTCGGGTTCGCGCGCAGCCATGTCGGGATGACGATTCGCTTTTGAAACGCGTGCAAGAAGTTGTGCCATCTACCGGGCAATACCTGCAGCAGCGGATAGTCTGCGATCCGGTTAACAGCCAATAAACTAAGCCGGTCTCCGTGATTTTACGGGTCGGAACGAGTCCGGTATGTCGGACGTCTCCACGGGGCGGCGGGCAACTGGGGATTGGAATGTCGGATTATTCGATCGTGCGGGTCGGCAACGAATACATCGTGCAGGCCGGCGAGAAGCGCATTCTGAAAGTATCGAGCCGGCGCAGGGCAGTTAAGATCATGACTCTGGCGGCAGATTTGCTCGATCAGGAGACGATCCAGCAGGTCGAGGACGCTCCATCAATCAGCCGTGATGCCCGGATTGTTCCAGACGAGTCCGAACTTTCTTGACGTTTGGGTACCTTTCCACTATCCCCGACCGCGGGAAACCTCTCCCCACCGAGAGGCAGCTATCTGGAAGGGTAGATTATGACTGCAGCGAAGCCCGCTTCGCGGCCTGAAGTGCCGCATTTTTCCTCCGGCCCCTGTGCCAAGCGCCCCGGCTGGAACCCCAACAATCTCAAGGACGCTGCCCTCGGCCGCTCGCATCGCGCGAAAGTCGGCAAGGCCAAGCTCAAGCTCGCGATCGAACTGACGCGCGAGGTGCTTGAGGTGCCCGCCGATTACAAGATCGGCATCGTGCCGGCGTCGGACACCGGCGCGGTCGAGATGGCGCTGTGGTCGCTGCTCGGCGCGCGGCCCGTCACCACGCTCGCCTGGGAATCCTTCGGCGAGGGCTGGGTCAGCGATATCGTCAAGGAATTGAAGCTGAAGGACGTCACCAAGCTCAACGCGGCTTATGGTGAAATCCCCGATCTCTCCAAGGTCGATCCGAAGTCGGATATCGTCTTCACCTGGAACGGCACCACCTCGGGTGTGCGCGTGCCGAACGCTGACTGGATCAGCGCGGATCGCGAAGGCCTGACGATTTGCGACGCGACCTCGGCCGCCTTCGCGCAGCCGCTCGATTTCGCCAAGCTCGATGTCGTCACCTTCTCCTGGCAGAAGGCGCTCGGCGGTGAAGCCGCGCACGGGATGCTGATCCTGTCGCCGCGCGCGGTGGAACGGCTCGAGACCTACAAGCCGGCCTGGCCGCTGCCGAAGATCTTCCGCCTCACCAAGGGCGGCAAGCTCAACCAGGGCATCTTTGAAGGCGAGACCATCAACACGCCGTCGATGCTCTGCGTCGAGGACTATCTCGATGCGTTGAACTGGGCGAAGTCGATCGGCGGCCTGAAGGCGCTGATTGCCCGCGCCGATGCCAACACCAAGGCGCTCGCCGACTGGAAGGCGAAGACGCCCTGGATCGACTTCCTGGCCAAGGATCCCGCGATCCGCTCCAACACCTCGGTGTGCCTCAAGTTCACCGATCCCGCGATCACCTCGCTTCCATCAGACGCACAGGCCGACTTCTGCAAGAAGCTGGTCGCGCTGGTGGAGAAGGAGAACGCCGGCTTCGACTTCGCGTATTACCGCGACGCGCCGGCCGGCCTGCGGATCTGGTGCGGCGCCACCGTCGAGGCAAAGGACGTCGAGCTGCTGACGCAGTGGATCGACTGGGCATTCGCCGAGACCAAGGCAGCGTTGCCCAAGGCGGCATAAGTTTTCTCTTGTCACCTCTCCCCGTTCTTGCGGGGAGAGGTCGGATTGCTCGGCAGCGTAATTGCGCGCCTGAGCGATCCGGGTGAGGGGCCCTTTCGGCTTGTTCCTCGCTCGTGGCTGCCCTCACCCCAACCCTCCCCCGCAAGAGCGGGGAGAGGGAGAAGTGATCAGAGACTTCACCAGATCGGTCCAGGAGACCCGCCCGCGGCAGGGCAAAGGAACAATCGAGATGACAAAACCCAAAGTTCTGATTTCCGACGCGCTGTCTCCCGCCGCCGTCCAGATCTTCAAGGATCGCGGCGTCGAGGTCGACTTCCAGCCCAACCTCGGCAAGGACAAGGAAAAGCTCGCCGAGATCATCGGCAATTACGACGGCCTCGCGATCCGCTCGGCCACCAAGGCGACCGCCAAGCTCATCGAGAAGGCGACGAGGCTCAAGGTGATCGGCCGCGCCGGCATCGGCGTCGACAATGTCGAGATCCCGGCCGCGACCGCCAAGGGCATCATCGTGATGAATACGCCGTTCGGCAATTCGATCACGACCGCCGAGCACGCGATCACGCTGATGCTGGCGCTGGCGCGCGAGATTCCGCAGGCCGACGCCTCGACCCAGGCCGGCAAGTGGGAGAAGAACCGCTTCATGGGCGTCGAAATCACCGCCAAGACCCTCGGCGTGATCGGCTGCGGCAATATCGGCACGATCGTCGCCGACCGCGCGCTCGGCCTGCGCATGAAGGTGATCGCGTTCGATCCGTTCCTGTCGCCGGAGCGCGCCAAGGACATCGGCGTCGAGAAGGTCGAGCTCGACGATCTCTTGAAGCGCGCCGACTTCATTACGCTGCATACGCCGCTGACCGAGAAGACCCGCAACGTGATCGATGCGGCCGCGATCGCCAAGATGAAGAAGGGCGTGCGCATCATCAACTGCGCGCGCGGCGGCCTGGTCGACGAGCAGGCGCTGGTCGACGCGCTGAACTCCAAGCATGTCGCGGGCGCCGCCTTCGACGTGTTCGTCGAGGAGCCAGCAATCTCGAACGTGCTGTTCGGCCATCCCAACGTGATCTGCACCCCGCATCTCGGCGCCTCCACCACCGAGGCGCAGGAAAACGTCGCGTTGCAGGTCGCCGAGCAGATGTCGGACTATCTGTTGTCGGGCGCGATTTCCAACGCGGTCAACTTCCCCTCGATCACCGCGGAAGAGGCGCCGAAGCTGAAGCCGTTCATCGAGCTTGCCGAGAAGCTCGGCTCGTTCGCCGGCCAGCTCACCGAGAGCGGCATCCTCAAGACTGAGATCACCTATGAGGGCCACGTCGCCGAGATGAAGATCAAGGCGATCACCTCGGCGGTGCTGTCGGGCCTGCTGCGGCCGATGCTGGGCGAGGTCAACGTGGTCTCGGCGCCGGTCGTCGCCAAGGAGCGCGGCATGGTGGTGGACGAGGTCGTCCGCGCCGCGCAGAGCGACTATGAAAGCCTGATCACGGTCACAGTCACCACCGAGCGTCAGGAGCGTTCGGTGTCCGGCACCGTCTACGCCGACGGCAAGCCGCGTCTCGTCGACATCAAGGGCATCCGCGTCGACGCCGAGTTCGGCAAGTCGATGATCTACGTGACCAACGAGGACAAGCCGGGCTTCATCGGCGCGTTCGCGAGCCTCTTGGGTGATGCGAAAATCAATATCGCGACCTTCCATCTCGGCCGCGTCAAGCAAGGCGGCGATGCCATTGCGCTGGTCGAGGTCGACGGCGCGGTGCCGGCGGAGCTGCTCGCCAAGGTACAGACACTGCCGCAGGTGAAGCAGGCCAAGGCACTGACGTTCTGAGCCGCTGACGTTTTAAAGGCGCTGGCGTTTCAAACGCTATTTGAGCGGTCCTCGTCATCGCCCGGAACGCCTGGCATGACGGAAGGAAGATACCGCTCAAGCAGTCCATATTCCGATCTGCGGAACATGACGCCGTCTCCGGTCCCGGAGGCGGCGTTTGTCGTTCCGGGGCGTCCGGTATTGCTGTTGCGCCCGCCGAAAAATGTGTACGAACGGGCCACGACGCGCCACAATGACCGTCATCTCAGAGGGAGAAAACAATGCGTGAAGCCGTAATCGTTTCCTACGCGCGCACCGGCCTGGCAAAGTCCGGCCGTGGCGGATTCAACATCACCCCGCCGATGTCGCTCGCCGCGCACGCCATCAAGCACGCGGTCGACCGCGCCGGCGTCGACAAGGAATATGTCGAGGATTGCTATCTCGGCAATTGCGCGCATGGCGCGCCGAACATCGGCCGCCAGGCGGCGCTGCTCGCCGGCCTGCCGAAGTCGACCGCGGGCGTCTCCGTGAACCGCTTCTGCTCGTCGGGCCTGCAGACCATCGCGATGGCCGCCAACTCGATCCGTTCCGACGGCTCCGATTGCATCGTCGCCGGCGGCGTCGAGAGCATCTCGATTCCCGGCGGCGGCTCGCCGAAGGAATCGATCGATCCCGAGCTGCTCAAGACCGCGCCCGACATCTTCATGGCGATGATCGATACCGCCGACATCGTGGCCGAGCGCTACAAGCTCAGCCGCGAATACCAGGACGAGTATTCGCTGGAGTCGCAGCGCCGCATGGCCGCCGCGCAGCAGGCCAACAAGTTCAAGGACGAAATCGTCCCAATGAAGACGAAGATGAAGGTGGTCGACAAGGCGACCAAGGCCGAGTCGATCGTCGACTACGTGGTCGATCGCGACGAGTGCAACCGCCCCGAGACCACGCTGGAAGGCCTGGCCAAGCTCGAGCCGGTCAAGGGCCCGGGCAAGTTCATCACCGCCGGCAATGCCAGCCAGCTCTCCGATGGCGCCGCCGCCGTGGTGCTGATGGAGGCCAAGGACGCCGAGAAGCGCGGCCTCAATCCGCTCGGCCGCTTCGTGGCCTGGGCCTCGGCCGGCTGCGAGCCCGACGAGATGGGCATCGGTCCGGTGTTTGCGGTGCCGAAGCTGCTCAAGCGCCACGGCCTGAAGGTGGACGACATCGATCTCTGGGAGCTCAACGAGGCGTTCGCCAGCCAGTGCCTCTATTCGCGCGACCAGCTCGGCATCGATCCCGAGAAGTATAACGTCAATGGCGGTTCGATCGCGATCGGCCATCCCTTCGGCATGACCGGCGCCCGGCTCACCGGCCACCTGCTGCAGGAGGGCCGTCGCCGCAAGGCCAAGTGGGGCGTCGTGACCATGTGCATCGGCGGCGGCCAGGGCGGCGCCGGCCTGTTCGAGATCTACAGCTAAGCGCGATCGACACTGATCGTGTGCGAACGAGCGGCCCGGCGGCAACGCCGGGCCGCTTTTCATTTGGAGCCGGCTAGCTCGCCGGTGAGGTAAGCGCGCGCTCGTCAAACTCGAGCGAGGCAATCAGTTCGAGCGTCTGCCGGAGATCGGCGGCCTGCCTTGCGCCGAAGGCGGTCTCGAAGCGCTCCTGCGCCTTGAGCCATGCGGCCTGGGATTCCTCGAGCCTGGCTTCGCCGCGCTTGGTGAGCCGCACCAGCCGGCTGCGCCGGTCGCTCTTGTCGACGGTGATGGTCAACAGACCGTCGCGCTCGAGCGGCTTGAGGTTGTGGTTCAGCGCGGTGCGGTCGAGCACCAGGACTGCGGCAAGCTCGCCCATCGTCGGCGCGCCCGACCGCCTGACATAGACCAGAATCGCCCGTTGCGTGCCGCGCAGGCCGGATGTCGCAAGGACCTGATCGTAGAGCTGCGACACCCGCCGCGTCGCCTTGCGCAACGCCGTGAGATTACACCGGCTGGGTTCCGTTTTCGCCATCGCTGCCTCCGAGGACTTGACAGATACATGCATATGCACCTAATGGCAATAGATGCATATGCACGTATTTCGGAGGGTGTGATGTCGGAGGTAGAGGCGGAGACCATCGATCTGGTCGTCGAACCTGATGCGCGGCCGCGGTCCTGCGTCGCCACCGCAACCCCGCGCCAGGTGCTTGCGATCGTGTCGGTCGGAATTTGCCTCGCCAATCTCGATCTGTTCATCGTCAATGTCGGGCTGCCGAACATCGCGCAGGAATTTCGCGGCGCCTCGCTTGAGGATTTGTCCTGGATCCTCAATGCCTACGCCATTGCCTACGCGGCGTTGCTGGTGTTCTTCGGCCGGCTCGCCGAACGCCACAGCCGCAATCTCAGCTTCCTGCTCGGCGTCGCGCTGTTCACGGCCGCGTCGGCGGCATGTGCGCTGGCCTCCAGTGTCGAGTTCCTGGTCGTCTCCCGCGTGGCGCAAGCGGCCGGTGCGGCATTGATGACGCCAACCTCGATCGGCCTGCTGCTGGCGTCGTTTCCGCCCGAGCAACGCGCCGGGGCGGTGCGCACCTGGACGGCGATCGGCGGCCTTGCCGCCGCACTGGGCCCGCTCGCGGGAGGCGTGCTGGTCACCTTCGACTGGCGCTGGATCTTCATCGTCAATGTCCCGATCGGCGTCGTCGCACTGATCGTCGGCTGGCTGAAATTGCCCGAAGTGCCCGGTCACGACGTGCCGCGTCCGAGTTCATGGGCTGCGCTGCTGGTGACCTCCGGTATCGGTGCGCTGACATTTGCGATCGTGAAGGCGAACGATTGGGGATGGAGTTCGCGCGGCGTCGTGCTTGGCTTTGCCGTCGCGACCGTCTCGCTCGCCGCCTTCGCACGGCATTGCCTCAGATCGAGGAATCCCTTCGTCGATCCTGCGCTGTTCGCAGTCAGGCCGTTCACCGGCGCGTCGTTGGTGATGGCGCCTTATTCGGCGGCCTTCGGCGCCATGCTGCTGTCCTGCGCCTTGTGGGAGCAGACGGTATGGGGCTGGTCGGCGTTGAAGACCGGCCTTGCGATCGCTCCCGGCCCGCTGATGGTGCCGATCACCTCGCTGCTGTTTGCCGGCCGGCTGATTGCGCGGTTTGGCGCCGCGGCCGTCGTCTCCGCCGGAATCCTGCTGTTCGCGGCCGGCCTCGCGATCTGGGCGACGCTGCTCGGGGCCGACCCCAATGCGCCTGCCGTCGTCGCGGGCGTGATGCTGATCGGTATCGGCGTCGGGCTGACCTTTCCGACCCTGATGGGCGTCGGCGCCGGCGCGCTGCCGCCGTCGTCGTTTGCCACCGGCTCCGGCGTCATCAACATGATCCGGCAGGCGGCACTGGCGATCGGCGTCGCGATCTTTGTGGCGATCCTTGCAACGCCGGTCTCGATGACCGAGCGGATCGCAGCGTTTCAGCGCGGCTGGTGGATCATGATCGCGATCACCTTGGCCGGCTTCGTGCCGAATTATCTGTTCATCCGGCGCAAGGCAGATCGCTAACGCCCGAAAGACATCGCCGCGCCATGCGGCAGCCGCGGCGGCGCCCTCGTCGCGCCGCAGGGAAACCTCAATCGAACCAGTCCCTTCCTCGCTGCGTCTCACCACGAGAAACGGCGCGCAGTCGAGCCCGGCGCGCCGTTCGTCTCGCGCGCGATGCGGCGTTTTTTTCCGGAGGGATGTCATGTGTAGGATTGCGAATTATCTTGTGACCACCAGCCTGGTGCTGGCGGGTGCGCTGGTTGCCGGGCCGCTGCAAGCGGCCAATCTCGATGCGGCCTCGCAGGTCGATGCCGTGACCGTCTATCCCGATGGCGCGAGCGTCACCCGCGTCATCACGCTGGATCTGCCTGCCGGCGACAACACCCTCATCGCCAGGGATTTCCCGATCGGGCTCGATCCGTCCTCGCTGCGGGTCGAAGGCGAGGGCGGAGCGAAGCTCACGATAGGCGCGATCGACACCAAGCTGCCGGGGCCGCTGCTGCCGCAAAATCTCTCCGAGATCGACAAGCGCATCGAGGCGCTGAACGATCAGCGCGCCGATTTGCAGGGACTGATCAGCGCGGCCGAGGCGCGGCGCAAATTTGCTGAGCGGTTTGCCGAGGCGTCACCCGCGGGCCTCGGCGAAAAGGGCGAGGCGCGTCCGCTCAGCGAGTGGCGCGCGGCGTTCTCGGCGGTGGCCGACGAGGTCGCAACCGCCGACAGCGCGATCCGTGACGCCGAGCGCAAGATCCGCGTGATCGACCGCGATCTTGCGCAGCTCGCAGCCGATCGCACCAGCAAGCCGCCGAGCAAGGTCGAGGTGCGGATCGATGTCGCCTCGCAGGCGGCGACCAAGGCGACCTTGCGGGTCACCTATGCGGTTCCCAACGCGCGCTGGACGCCGCTCTATGACGCGCGGCTCGACACCGGCGCCAAAGACCGCAAGCCCGCGATCGAACTGGTGCGCCGCGCCGAGATCACCCAGTCGACCGGCGAGGACTGGTCGAACGTGGCGCTCGTCGTCTCCACCGTGCGGGTCGCGCGCGGCGGCAATGCGCCCGACCTCCGCTCGCTGATCGTGCAATATCCGCAGCCGCCGCGACCGCTGGCGAAGCTTTCGGGAGAGGCCAGCATGCGGTCGCGCGAGGCGCTGGCACCCGCGCCGGCCGCCGACGCGGTTCAGCAATTCCGCTTTGGTGGGGGACGCATGGACGAACTGGAAGCCACCGCCGAGGTCGGCGCCTTCCAGGCCACCTTCAAGATTCCCGGCCGCGTCAGCGTTGCCGCCAATGAGGGCGCGAAGAGCCTGCGCATCTCGACGGCGACCATCACCCCCGATCTCGCGGTTCGCGCCGTTCCGGTGATCGACCCGACCGCGTTCCTGGAAGCGAGCTTCGTGCAGGCCGACGATGCGCCGTTGCTGCCGGGGCAAATCTCGATCTACCGCGACGGTATCTTTGTCGGCCGCAGCCGGATGGCCACCGCCGCCAAGGACGAGACCGTGCGGCTCGGCTTCGGCGCCGACGACAAGGTCAAGATCGAACGCACGGTGGTGAAGCGCAACGAGGGCTCCGCCGGCCTGATCGTGACCACGTCGAAGACCGACGAGCGCGCCTTCAAGACCACGGTGCGCAACGGCCACGACTTCCCGATCAAGGTCGCGGTCCAGGATCAGCTCCCGGTCAGCGAGAACGACGATATCGTGGTGGAGATGCTGCCGTCGTCGACGCCTGCCACGACCACCAATCTGCGCGACAAGCGCGGCGTGCTGGAATGGGCGTTCGAGGCCAAGGCCGGTGATATCAGGGACATCAATTTCGCCTGGCGGATGCGCTGGCCCAAGGACAAGGGCGTCGTGATGGTGCCGGCGGGCTAGAGCCCGTGCCGGGGCTCTAGCGTTGTTGCTTTACGCGTTTTCTTCACACGAACCGGAACCCACTTCGCTTGAAAACGCTTTGAGGACCTGCGTCATCTGCCGATGACAACCCTCCCGATCTCGGGCATCACTTTGCCAAAGGCAACAAAGCCTGAGATCGGGAGGATCCATGAGCTACCAGCACATCATCGTCGATGATCCGCGTCCGCGCGTCCGCCGCATCACGCTGAACCGCCCCGAGAAGCGCAACGCGCTGAACAATCGCCTGCGCGGCGAGATCTTCGAGGTGCTGGAGCAGGCCGACCGCGATCCCGAAATTTCGATCTCGATCCTGCGCGGCGCCGGACCCTGCTTCTCGGCGGGCTACGATCTCTCCGCCGACAATCGCGTCGACCAGCCCTATCACTCGGCATCCGGGCCCGGCCAATGGTCGCGCCATGTCGTCGAGGGCTGGTTCTCGATCTGGGATCTCGCAAAGCCCGTGATCGCGCAGGTGCACGGCTATTGCCTCGCCGGCGGCACCGAGCTCGCGACCGCCTGCGACGTGGTCTACGTCGCCGACGACGCCCAGATCGGCTATCCGCCGGTGCGGCTGATGAGCCCGCCCGACATGCAGTATCACCCGTGGCTGGTCGGCATGCGCCGTGCCATGGAATTGATGCTGACGGGCGACGCGATGTCCGGCCGCGAGGCCGCCGAATGGGGCTATGCGACCCGGTCGTTTCCGCTCGCCGAGCTGGAGACGAAGACGCTGGATTTCGCCGAGCGCGCGGCCAAGGTGCCGATCGAGCTGCAGCAGCTCAACAAGCGTAGCGTCCACCGCGCGATGGAAATCATGGGCGCCCGCGCCGCGATGCGTGCCGGCACCGAGATCCAGGCGCTGGCCTTCACGACCGAGGCCAGCAAGGCCTACATGGCGGGCTTCCGCCGCGACGGCGGCAGCGTGAAGGCCCAGCTCGACCAGCGCGACACGACGTTCGGAGATTACCGGACGAAGAAGGAGTGAGGATCACGCAAGCCGCGCGCTGAGCTGTATCGCCGTCACCCTGAGGAGGCCGCAAAGCGGCCGTCTCGAAGGGCGGCGGCCCGGCTGTCTCCGCGTCGGCTGCATCGGGGCCGTGCATCCTTCGAGGCTCGCCCAGCGGCGCGATTGCGCCGCTGGCTCGCACTCCAGCGACAAAGGCGAAGCCTTTGCGCGGGGATGACGGAATGGCCGTCGTGCCGGGATGAGCATCACGCTATCCGCATATTCGTTGTCATGCCCCGCCTTGAGCGGGGCATCCAGTACGCCGCGGCTTGTCCGTTGAGCTCGGGCGCGCCTCTGGAATACTGGGTCGCCCGGTCGAGCCGGGCGACGACACTGTTGTGCGTGGCGAGCGCCGCCTCACTTCGCCTTCAGGAAGTCGCCGACCTCGAGCAGTACGAACTCGTCGTCATCGGCCTTGTTCGGGTCGCGGCTCGAGGAGAACGGCAGGTTGTTGTCGTTGCCGACGATGATGTGGGTCTCGTCGACCCGGTCGACGTTCTCGATGGTGAAGAACGGGAAGGTGTAGACGCCGTCGTTGAGCGGCTTGCGCGCCTTTTTGTTCGGATCGCGGATCTTCATCAGCTCGATATAGGCGATCTTGCGCACCGGCTTGCCGACATTGGCATCGGACAGCTCGATCTTGTAGACGCGCTTGAACTTGGCGAGATCAGGAAAACAGTTCTCGCCGCGCTGGCCTTGCGGGCAGGCCTTGTCGGCGGTGCCTTCGCCATTGTCGCGCTCGATCACGAGGCCCTGGGCCGGATCGATCATGTTGAAGTCGCCGATCGCATTGCCGTTCTGCTCGAACACGTACTGCCAGTAGCGTCCGGTGAACTTCTCCGCCGCGACGTCGAATTCCAGGATGCGTGGGGCCTCCTTGCCGTCGACCTTCTCCCAATCCTTCATGTCGGCATCCCACAGCGGCCCCTCGAGCAGGCCGTAAAGGAACTTGCCGTCCTTGGAGGAAGCAAAACCTTCATAGCCCTTGGAGCGGCGCAGGTTGACGTTGGTGTAGCTGGCGCCGGGCGCGCCGGGCGACTGCACCGCCCAGTGATCCGGCGAGCGCACCGGCTTGCCGTCGGCGACGGTCTCGAACACGGCGAGGATCTTGCCGGTCTTGTCGGCCTTGAGGATGTAGGGCCCGAATTCATCGCCGATCCAGAAAATGTCGTTGATGATCTGGAAGCCTTCGGTGTCGAAATCGGCACCGGTCAAATAGCGCTTGGCGGTGTCCTCGTGGACGATGCGGAACGGCACCTTCCTGTCGGGATCGTGCAGGAACACGGTCTCCTGACGCTCGATCGTGCCGCTCGCCCAGTCGATCTTGTGCCGGTTCAGGTACAGCATCGAGTCCGCCGAGTTGTAGCGCGAGCCCATGCCGTTGTCGGTGATCACCCAGAACGAGCCGTCGGGCATCACCTTGATGCCGGAATGGCCCTGCAGCGGCTGGCCTTTGAACGGCAGCGACACGCCGGTCGGCCGCTCGTACGATTTGCCCATCACGGTGCCGATGGCGTCGACGCGCTTGCCGGTGGTGTATTTGCCCGAGGTCTTCAGATCATCAGGGGCGTCGGCGGGCGCGTCGATGAAGCTCTCCGCCGGCATCACGGCGTGTCCCGCCAGCGTCGCCGGGAATTCGCCCTCACCCTGCGCGAATGCCGATGTGGCGAGCAGGATCGAGGCGACGGAGCAGAGCAGGGACAGGCGCATGGTTGATCTCCCAAAGGATAAACGATGCGGTGTTCTCCGAGCCGCCTGTTACAGCCGGCTGACAGTTTTGTGAACCGCGGATGTTGCGGCGGGATAAGGCTTGCGGCGTTACGTCGCCTTGCCCGCCGGCTGCATCGTCTGCGGCAGCAGGAACGGCACGCCACCTCCGGTATAGGCGATCGCAGCGTCGATCTCGAAGATCTCGCGCAGCGTCTCGGCCTTCATCGCCGCCGTACGGTCGCCGTCGACGGCAAGCCGGCCGCGGTGCAGCAGCAGGATGCGGTCGGCGAACCGCATCGCGAGGTTGAGGTCGTGCAGGATCGCGATCACCGCGGTGCCGCGGGCAGCGCGCCGCCGGGCCGTTTCGACCAGGTCGATCTGGTGCCGCAGATCGAGGCTCGAGGTCGGCTCGTCCAGCAGCAACAGTCCCGGTCCATGCAGCGCTTCGCCGCAGGCGAGCTGCACCAGCACGCGGGCGAGATGCGCCCGCTGCTGCTCGCCGCCGGACAGCGTCGGCAATTGCCTGAAACGGAAACGCGCGAGCCCGACCTCGTCGAGCGCCGCCTCGACCAGCGCGCGCGCCACCGCGCGCGGGCTTTCGCCGGCGCCCACGCTGACGATTTCCTCGACGGTGAACGGGAAGGTGACGTTGACGTGCTGCGACAGCATCGCGCGGTGCTGCGCCAGCGCGCGCGGGCCGTAAACCTGCAGGTCGCGCTGCCTGAGCCTGATCGCTCCGCGCGACGGGCGCAGGTCGCCCGACAGCATCCGCAGCAGGGTCGATTTGCCGGCGCCGTTGGGACCGACGATCGCGACCATCTCGCCGGCATCGATCTGCAGCGACACCGCATCGACCAGCGTCGCGCCGCCGACCGTCATCGATACCGACTGTGCTTCGAGCAGGGCCGTCATAGCGACACCAGCCCGCGCTGCCGCAGCAGCATGGCGAGGAAGAACGGCGCGCCGATCGCTGCCGTCAGGATGCCGATCGGCATTTCCGCGGGTGCCACGATGGTGCGCGCCACGGTGTCGGCGCCGACCAGGAGGATGGCACCGAGCAGCGCGGAGGCCGGCAGCAGCAGCCGATGCGCCGGCCCGATCACCAGCCGCAACAGATGCGGCACCACGATGCCGATGAAGCCGACCACGCCGCAGACCGAGACCGCGACCCCGGTCATCGCCGACACCAGCACGATCGAGATCCGCTTCAGCCGTTCGACGTCGACGCCGCTGTGGAACGCCACCGCCTCGCCGAGCACCAGCACGTCGAGCCCGCGCGCGATCGAGAGGCAGGCGGCCAGCGCGACCGCCAGCACCGGCGCCAGCGCCGTGAGCTTGCTCCAGGTCGCGCCGCTGAGCGAGCCGAGCAGCCAGAAGGTGATGTCGCGAAGCTGGCGGTCGTCGGCGACGAACACCAGAAGGCCGATGCCGGCATTGGCGATCGCGGCGATCGCGAGCCCGGCCAGCAGGAAGATCGCAATCGATGTCCGGCCGCCGCGGCTGGCGATGCCGTAAAGCACGACGGTCGTGATCAGCGAGCCGGCAAAGGCCGCGATCGGCAGCAGCTGGTGTTGCAGGAAGCGCAGGCTTTCGCCGAGATGGCTGTCGGTGAACACGATCGCGGCCGCCGCGGCAAACGCGCCGCCGGAGGAGACGCCGACCAGCGCGGGGTCGGCAAGGGGATTGCGGAACAGGCCCTGCATGATCGAGCCTGATACGGCAAGGAGGCCGCCGACCATCGCCGCCGCCGCGATCCGCGGGATGCGGATCGACCACACCACGAGCTGGTCGCGTGCGAGCAGCGGGTTGGCGACACGATCAGCCCAAAGCCCAAGCGCCGCCGGAAGCCGAGCCATTGGAATGCCGGCAGCCCCGACCGTCAGGGCGACGAGGGCGGTGCCTGCGAGCGCCGCAAGCAGGCAGAGCAGGGTGAGTGTCGCGGCCGGCCGCAGCGACATGCCGGCGCGCCGTCGTTTCGCACGCCGGCGGCGTTCGGCCAGCACGCTCATTGCCGGCAATTCGCGGTCAGCGCTGCCGGCTTGAAGTAGTCGGCCTCCGGCGCCAGCGCCGGATAAAGCTTGACCGAGAGGTCGCGTGCCGCGGCCGCGGTGCGCGGTCCGAAGCCGAGCAGATAAAGGCCTTCCATCGAGATGAAGGCCTTGTTGGCCGCGACCGGCGTCAGCGCGAAGGCCGGATGCGCGAACACGGCATCCGACGTCAGCGAGTCCTTGCCGCGATCGATCGACAGCACGACATCCGGTTTCGCCGCCACGATGGCCTCGTCATTGACCGGCTTGTAGCCGTCGTAACCATCGATGGCGTTGACGCCGCCGGCAAGCCGGATGATCTCGTCCGCCGCGGTCTTGTGGCCCGCCGCCATCGCCCGGCCGTTCAACAGCGACATCACGAACATCACGCGCACCGGCTTCGTTACCTTGGCACGCAGCGCGCGCAGTTGCGCGAGATCGCTCTCCACCGCCGTGGTCAGGCAGGCGGCGCGCGGATCGGCGCCCATGGCGTGGCCCACCAGTCTGATCTTCTCGACCAGCCCGGCCTCCGAGAACGTCTCCGGCACCAGCACCAGCGGCACCTTGGCCGCCTCGAGCACGTCCATGGTCTCCTTCGGCCCGGAGCCCTGCACTGCGAGCACCAGCGACGGGTGCAGGCCAAGCACGCCCTCCGGCGACAGCTGGCGCATGTAGCCGACGTCGGGCTTCTCGCGCAGCGCAGCCGGCGGGTAGAGGCTGGTCGCATCGACGCCGGCGATGCGGTCCTCGAAGCCGAGGGCATAGAGAATCTCGGTGATCGCGCCGCCGATCGAGACGATCCGCGACGGATTGTCGATCACGACGTCGCGGTCGCGTGCGTCATGCACGGTGATGCCCTCGGCCGTCACGGCTTCGATCGGCAGCAGAGAGAAGGCGAGCAAAGCGAGCGTGCGACAAATTGTCATCGGGGCCGTCACTTGGTCAGGATCAGCTTGTTCTGCGAGGTCAGCCGCAACCGGTAATGCTCTTCGCCGTGCATGATGATGATCTCGCGCTCCGCAGCGAACAGGTCGCGGCTGTCGAGACGATTACCGCGCATGATCAGCGTTTTGGCCGCGCCGGATGCAGGCTCGGTCTGCTTTCCGGCTGCGTCGATATTGTCTTCGGAAGCTGCGGACATATTGTGGTGCTGCGCCTGCGAAAATTTTCAAATGGTGTTTGCTTGTATAAGCGGACGAAGGCGCATTCCAACGGCGGCACTTTACAATCGATATAAACAGCGCTGCCGCATTCTTGACCGTTTTGTTGCCGGCTCGTAACCAATCCTCACGCGATGCAGGCGGGTGACTTGCATCGCGATGTAGCCAGCAAGCCGCTCGTCGGAGCGCACGCCAGCCAAACCAGAAAAGCGATGATCAGGCTGGGGCTAGAATGGCTGATGGAGCTAGGGTTTCGCGCGCCCTGATTTTGGGCGCGTCGGTGTTTTCATTTGCGGCAGCACTGCCGGAACGCGGCTTCGCGCAGACCGCCGATCCGTCGGCTGCGCATCCTTCTACCGAGCGGCTGAAGCAGGCCAAGCGGAAGCCGAAGCCGGCGGCCGAAGCTCAGGCGGCGTCGGCGGCGATGAATGCGCGCGCGCAGATCGGCGCGGTGCCGGTGCAATCGCTCGACACCATCACGGCGGTGGCCTCCAAGACCGAGGAGCGCGCGATCGATGCGCTGGCGCCGGTCAGCTCCGTCACGCTGGAGAAGATCCAGGGCCTGCAGCCGAACCGGCTCTCCGATATTTTCTATAACGTGCCCGGCGTCTCGGTTCAGGAGCGCGGCGACGATCCGGCGACCGTCATCAACATCCGCGGCTTGCAGGATTTCGGCCGTGTCGCTGTTGTCGTTGACGGCGCGCGGCAGAACTATCAGCGCACCGGCCACAACGCCAACGGCTCGTTCTTCCTCGATCCCGAATTGATCGGCGGCGTCGACGTGGTGCGCGGCCCGACCGCGAACATCTACGGCTCCGGCGCGATCGGCGGCGTGGTCTCGTTCCGCACCAAGGACATCGACGACGTGGTGCGTCCCGGTGAGCGCTGGGGTGTCGACATGTCGGGCTCCTACGGCACCAACAAGGACCGCGGCATGGGCTCCGTGTTCGGCGGTGTACGCGTCGATCCGAATGTCGATGTGTTCGGCGGCGCGGTCTATCGCACCCAGGGCAATTACAAGGACGGCGCGGGCACCGAGATCGGTAACACCGGCAACGATATCGCGGCCGGCCTGATGAAGGTGACGTTCCGCCCGGCCGAAGGCCACGAGTTCAAGATCGGCGGCATCTTCCAGGACTACCAATACAATATCGGTCAGCCGAACCGCGGCCCGACCACGGCGGCGGCGCCGCTCGCCGCGATCGCGGGCTCCTCGGTCTATGCCTCCGACGCCAAGAACTACACGGGCACCTTGAGCTGGCGATATTCCAAGCCCGACGACATGCTGTTCGACTGGAATATCTCGGTCTACGGCAACCGCACCGACAACGACCAGGTCAAGACCTACAGCAACCGCATCACCACCGGCGGCGGGGTCTGCACGCTCGCCAATCCCGGCAACAACATCTCCGGCTGCGTCGGCGACAAGCGCGGCTATTTGCTGGATACGGTTGGTGTCGACGTCAACAACACCTCGCGCTTCAATTTCGGCGACTGGCGCAACGCCGTGACCTACGGTTTCGACGCCTTCCGCGACGATGTCGAGACGTTCGATTCGCGCGGCAATTCCAACATTACGACGCCGGGCGGCCAGCGCACCGTGTCCGGCGGCTTCGTGCAGCTGAAGCAGAACTATTCGACCTGGCTCGAGCTGATCAGCGCTGTCCGCTACGACCACTACGAGCTCAATTCGATCAACACCACGACCAGCGGCGACCGGCTGTCGCCGAAGATCACGCTCGGCGTCACGCCGGTTGCCGGCTTCACGCCCTATGTCAGCTATGCCGAAGGCTATCGCGCGCCGTCCATCACGGAGACGCTGATCGCGGGCGGTCACGCCACCGGCGGCGGGCCGGCGCTGTTCAACTGCCCTGACGGCACCAGCGGCCTGTTCTGCTTCCTGCCCAATGCAGCGCTGCGGCCGGAGGTCGGCAAGAACAAGGAAGCCGGCATCAACCTGAAATATGACGGCATCTTCACCGCGAGCGACTCGTTCCGCGGCAAGGTCAACGTGTTCCGTAACGACGTCGACGGCTATATCGACCTCGTCGCCTCGGCGCCGACCCTGACGCCGTTCGGGCGGTTCAGCCAGTTCTACCAGTACCAGAACATCGCCCACGCCCGCATCGAGGGCTTCGAGCTCGAGACGATGTATGATGCAGGCGACTGGTTCGTCGGCGTCGCCGGCCATCTGATGCGCGGCCGGAACACCCAGACCAATGTCGGGCTCGCCACCATCACGCCGCGCAAGGTGACGACGACGGGCGGCGTCCGCCTGCTCGACCGTTCGCTGATCGTTGCCGCGCAATGGTCCTCGTTCGGCGCCAACAACGACCTGCCGGCGGGCTATCTGCCCTCGACCGGCTACGAGCTCGTCAACCTCTATCTGACCTGGAACGCCACCAAGGACATCACCTTCACGGCATCGGTCGACAACCTCTTGAACCAGTACTACCGGCCTTATGCGATCCCGGGCTCCTCGACCGACGGCACGACGCAGAACGACGTGCTGTTCTCGAGCCCCGGTCCGGGCACCGTTTACAAGGCCGGACTCAGGATTCACCTAGGTGGAGCGTAACGCGAGACGCCGATCATTCCATCCAGGTTGCTCCGGCCGCGCTGGTGCCCCCAGCGCGGCCTTGGCGTATTCCTTGGCGCGTTCATGTTATTAACGAGATCAACCGGCAGGATCCTGGCATCCGCCGTCAAACAGGAGAGAGTTTTCATGTTCATCGCAATGAACCGGTTCCAGGTGATCAAGGGCAAGGAGCAGGCGTTCGAGACGGTCTGGAAGACGCGCGAATCCTATCTCGGCGATCTGCCGGGCTTCATCGAATTTCATCTGGTGAAGGGCCCCGAGGCCGAGGACCACACGCTCTATGCGACCCATACCGTCTGGGTCAGCAAGGCGGCGTTCGAGGACTGGACGAAATCCGATGCGTTCCGCCGCGCCCATTCGCGCGCCGGCAACGAGACCGGCGGCAGCCTCTATCTCGGCCATCCCAAATTCGAGGGTTTTGAGGTGCTGATCACCGAGCGCGCGAAGAGCCCGGCATGACGGAGACGGCCGTGCAGAACGCGGAGCTTGCGGGATTGAAGGCCTATATGGCCGACAATCCCGGCACGGTCATCGAGGACGTCGCGCGCGAGCGCAAGGTGACGCCGCGCGCGGTGCTCGAGGCGCTCCCCGAGAGCATGGTGCGGATCGGCGCCGGTGAATTTGCCGCCGCGATGCAGGACATCGCGGAGTGGGGCGAGGTGACGCTGATCGTGCATACCGATGACGCGATCTTCGAGTTCACCGGCGCCATTCCGAACGGCGCGGTCGGTCGCGGCTATTTCAACCTGATGCAGCCGAAGGGCTTGCACGGCCATCTGAGGCACGATCGCTGCGCGGCGATCGCGTTCGTCGAGCGGCCCTTCATGGGCAAGGTGTCGGCGTTCATCGCCTTCATCAATCGCGACGGCGGCATCATGTTCAAGGTGTTCGTCGGCCGCGACGAGACGCGCGCGCTGCGTAGCGATCAGCTGGTGCGCTTTCATGCGCTGGCGGACCGCCTCGCACCGAACGCGGGCTGAAGATTTCTTCTCCCTCTCCCGCTTGCGGGGAGAGGGTCGGGGTGAGGGGACCCTCCGGGCACCGTGCTCGTGGAGAGTCCCCCTCACCCGGCTCGCATCTTGCGATGCGATCCGACCTCTCCCCGCAGGCGGGGCGAGGTGAGATGCGGTTGGAGGTGAGTATGCTAATTCGCACGTTTGGCAGAAGTAGCCAGCTATCAATCGTCGTCCAGTTGATTGCGGTCGTGACTGCATCTCTCCCAAGCAGTAGCCTTGCCGCATCCGACGCCGCACTGCTGCCGCGCAACCTCTCGCCCTGGGGCATGTTCGAAAGCGCCGACATCGTCGTGAAGGCGGTGATGGTTGGGCTCGCCTTCGCCTCGCTCGTCACCTGGACGATCTGGCTCGCCAAGACCGTCGAGATCCGCCGCAAGACCGCGCTCGCCCGGCAGCGGATCGGCCTCCTTGAGCGCGACACCCAGCTTGCCGAGGTCGAGCAGGCGAGCCGCGACGGCAGCGATGCGGTAGCGCAGATCGTGCAATCGGCCTCGCGCGAGGCTGCGCTGTCCGGCGGGATGTTCGACGACGGCTTCAAGGAGCGCATCGCGCTGCGGCTCGAACGGGTCGAGGCGGCGATGTCGCGGCAGATCGCGCGCGGCACCGGTGTGCTGGCGACGATCGGCGCCACCGCGCCGTTCGTCGGCCTGTTCGGCACGGTGTGGGGCATCATGAATGCCTTCATCGGCATCTCCGAGGCCCACACCACCAATCTCGCAGTGGTCGCGCCCGGCATCGCCGAGGCGCTGCTTGCAACCGCGCTCGGCCTGGTCGCAGCGATTCCGGCGGTCGTGATCTACAATCACCTGACCCGTTCGATCGCGTCCTACCGCGCGTTGCTCGGCGACGCCTCCGCCATGGTGATGCTACTGGTCAGCCGCGAGGGCGATCGCAGCCTGTTCCGGCTGGCACGCGCTGCGGAGTAGGCGATGGGCGCGAAGCTTGGCACTGGCGGCGCATTCGGCGGCCGGCGTCGTGGCGACGACGATCTGGTCGAGGCGCATGAGATCAACGTCACCCCGTTCATCGACGTGATGTTGGTGCTGCTGATCATCTTCATGGTGGCGGCGCCGCTCGCGACCGTCGATCTCGGCGTCGATCTGCCGGCCTCGACCGCCGAGCCGCAGCCGCGGCCGGACAAGCCGGTGTTCGTCACCGTGAAGTCCGATCTCTCCGTCGCGGTCGGCGAGGACGTGATCGCGCGCGAGACGCTGACGTCGACGCTCGATGGCGCCACACAAGGCAAGAAGGACGAGCGCATCTTCCTGCGCGCCGACAAGGCGGTCAGCTATGGCGATCTGATGGAGGTGATGAACCTGCTGCGCAACGCCGGCTATCTCAAGATTGCGCTGGTTGGCCTCGACGGGCGTAGCTGATCCATGAATGCGTACGCGCTTCATGATGCGGGCGACGAGATCTGGCTGCGGCGCTGGGGCCTGTCGGTGGCTGCGATCCTGGCGGCGCATGCGGCAGTGCTCGCGGTTGGCATGAGCTGGGTCCCGGCGCCGCCGCCCGGCGTTGCGGTGCCGGCGGTGCTGGTCGATCTGACGCCGATCACCTCGGCGCCGGAGATTTCGGAGACCGAGCTGCCGCCGGGGCCGGCGATGCAGGAGGCCGACGCGTCGCCGCCGGAGCCTGCCGCCGCGCAGCCAGTGCCGCAGGAGATCGCGCCGACGCCGATGCAGGAGAAGCCCGACGTCGTCGCGCCG
Organism: Bradyrhizobium sp. KZN70725; assembly: GCF_055264925.1. NCBI lineage: Bacteria > Pseudomonadati > Pseudomonadota > Alphaproteobacteria > Hyphomicrobiales > Nitrobacteraceae > Bradyrhizobium > Bradyrhizobium sp. KZN70725. The sequence goes on along the minus strand of NZ_JBUYWT010000054.1, from coordinate 13,922 downwards.
CCGGAACAGAAGCCGCAGATCACGCCGCCGAAACCCGAGCCCGCGAAAGTCGTTCCGGAGACGAAGGTCGAACCGGTCAAGCCGAAAGTGGTTCGTCGGGAAGCAAAGCAGCCGTCCGAGGCAACCCCGGCACCGCGCACCATCGCGCCAAGCCGCGCCGAACGGCAGGCGCCGGCAGCATCCGCGATCAGCGCCGGCGCAGCCGCGTCAGCGATCGCCGCTTATAACGCCCGCGTCCGCGCGCATCTGCTGCGCTTCCATTCCTATCCCGCAGGCGGCAACGGTCAGCGCGGCGTGGTCCGCCTGGTGTTCACGCTCGGCAGCGGTGGGCAGGTGCTGTCGAGCCATCTCGGCGGCTCGTCCGGCAGTCCGACCTTCGACGCGCGCGCGTTGGCGATGGTGCGCCAGGCCCAGCCGTTTCCGGCGTTTCCGTCCGAGATCACGCAGGGCTCGATGGGCTTTTCCGTGCCGGTCGCGTTCGTGCCGCGGTAGTGCGCGACCTCATTGAGAGGGGCCGCACATCTATTCCCGTCATCCTGAGGTGCGAGCCTTGCGGCGCACTTGCGCCGCTGGGCGAGTCTCGAAGGATGCACGGCCCGGCTGCTGGCCGTCGATTCTTCGAGACGCGCTTCGCGCTCCTCAGGATGACGGGGATAGATTGAGTTCGCTTCAATACGCCGGAAGCTCCGTTACTCCTTCACCGCCCCCGTCAGCGACGACACGTAGTAGTCGACGAACAGCGAGTAGAACAGCGCGACCGGCAGCGAGCCGAGCAGCGAGCCGGCCATCAGCGCGCCCCACTGGTAGACGTCGCCGGTGACGAGCTCGGTCAGGATCGCGACCGGCACCGTCTTGTTGGCGCCGCTCTGGATGAAGGCGAGCGCGTAGATGAACTCGTTCCAGGACAGCGTGAAGGAGAAGATGCCGGCCGAGATCAGGCCGGGCACCGCGAGCGGCAGCGTGATCCGCCACAGGATCTGCAACCGCGTCGCACCGTCGACCAGCGCGCATTCCTCGAGCTCGTAGGGGATCGACTTGAAATAGCCGATCAACAGCCAGGTGCAGAACGGCACCAGGAAGGTCGGATAGACCAGGATCAGCGCCAGCGGCGAGTCGAACAGGCCGAACTGCACGATCACGGTGGCGAGCGGAATGAACAGGATCGACGGCGGCACCAGATAGGCGAGGTAGATGCCGAGGCCGACATAGGGACTGCCGCGGAAGCGCAGCCGCTCGATCGCGTAGGCGGCGAGCGTCGAGGCGAACAGCGACAGGAAGGTCGAGCCGATCGCGACCAGCATGGTGGTCTTCAGCCAGCGCGGATAGGCCGTGTCGAACAACAGATGCTTGATATGCGCGAGCGTCGGCGAGGTGATCCAGAACGGATTGTGCTCCTTGTAGTTCAGCAGCTCGGCGTTCGGTTTGAACGAGGTGACCGCCATCCAGTAGAACGGAAACAGCAGGATCAGGATGAAGCAGGCGAGCGGCAGATAGATCATCACCACGCGCCGGGCGCGGGAGTCCCACGCCATCGTATCGGGCGTGGCGCTGGCGACGTTGGAGGATTGGGCTGCGACGTCAGTCATTGGCTTCTCCCTGCTGCCATTTGCGGCGCGCGAGGCCGAAGTAGCTGAACAATGTTGCGAACACCAGGAACGGGATCATCGAGACGGCGATCGCGGCACCCTCGCCGAGTTCGCCGCCGGCGATGCCGCGCTGGAACGCCAGTGTCGCGAGCAGATGGGTCGAGTTGACCGGGCCGCCGCGGGTGATGGCGTAGACCAGCTGGAAGTCGGTGAAGGTGAAGATGATCGAGAACGTCATCACGATCGCCAGGATCGGCATCATCATCGGGAAGGTGATGTAGCGGAAGCGCTGCCAGGAGGTGGCGCCGTCGAGCATCGCCGCCTCGTAGAGCGAGGGCGAGATGGTCTGCAGCCCCGCCAGCAGCGAGATCGCGACGAACGGGATGCCGCGCCAGATATTGGCGGCGATCAGCGAGAACCGCGCCGGCCAGGGCGAGCCGAGGAAGTCGACATTGCTGTCGCGCCAGTGCAGCACGTCGACCAGGAGATAGGAGATGATCGAGAACTGCGGATCGTAGATCCACCAGAATGCCAGCGCGGAGAGCACCGTCGGCACGATCCACGGCAGCAGCACGATGGCGCGGATCAGGCTCTTGAACGGGAAATGGTTGTTGAGCAGCAGCGCCAGCCAGAAGCCGAGCGCGAACTTTCCGAAAGTTGCGATCGCGGTGTAGAAGATCGAATAGAACACCGCGTTCCACCACAAGGGATCCTTGAGCAGATACTGGAAGTTCTCAAGTCCGATGTAGATGCCGCGCTGGCCGATCGTGGTGTCGGTGAAGGCGAGCCAGATGCCGAGGCCCAGCGGATAGGTGAGGAACACCAGCAGCAGGCCGATCGCGGGCGCAAGGCACATCACGATCAGGAACGGCTTGTAGTCGAACAGGCGCGCGAGCCAGCCCGGCTGGTGCAGCGCCGCGCCGCGTGAGGGGAGGGTGGTGACAGACATCAGGTTCTTGTCTCGGTCCGACTTCCAGGGGCATTCCGGGATGGTGCGTTAGCACCAGACCCGGAATCTCGAGATTCCGGATTCGACGCTACGCATCGCCCCGGAATGACAGCGGCTTGAGGTCGATCTTACCGGCCCTGCCGCCGGAAGTACCGCTTGGCGCGCTGTTCGGCTTCGGCGGCTGCGGCTTCGGGCGTTGCGGCATCGGTCGCGACCGAGGCGCACATCTGCACCAGCACATAGTCGGCGTTGACGGCGCCGGTCGCGGTCGAGATCGGCCCCTTGTAGCCGTTGTAGTAGGGGCTCCGCATCGTGTCCTTGAAGATCGCGACCTTGGGGTCGCTCGACCACACCGCGGCGTCGGCATAGGCCGCCAGCGGCTGCGACCAGTAGCCGGAGTTGGCGTTGAGCCACGGCTCGTACTGTTCGTGCTCGAGCATGAACTGCAGGAACGCCTTCGCGGCGTTGGGATACTTGCTGTGCTTGAACACCATTGCGTTCAAGGTCAGGCCGGACATCGGAGAGGTGGGAGCCAACCCCTTGATCAGGAACTGATGCGCGGTGTCGTCGGCGATCGCCTTGGTCGCGGGATCGTTCTTCAGCGAGAAATACAGCGAGACGCCGTTTGCGGTCAGGCCGATCTCCTGCGACGAGTAAGCGCGGTTGTTGGAGACGTCGTTCCAGGACGGGGTGCCGGCGATGAAGGTCGGATAGAGTTCCTTCAGATATTTCAGCGCCGCGATCGTCTCCTTGCTGTTGATGATGATGTTGCCTTCCTCATCGAGCAGCGCGGCGTTGTGCGACCACAACAGCCAGTTGGCGAAGCCGTTGCCGTCGCCGACCGCGTTGCCGAGTGCGAAGCCCGCGGGCTTGCCGGCCGCCTTCAGCTTCTTGCAGAGTTCGAGGAAGCCGGCGTGGTCCTCCGGCACCTTGTCGAAGCCGGCGGCGTTGACCAGCGACTTGCGGTAGACCAGCGGGCCGCCCGAGGCGCCGAACGGCAGGCCGACCCAGCTCTTCGACTTCGAGCGCATGCCGTACCGGCGCGCCAGCGTGAGCCATCCGCCATAGCGCTTGTCGAGATAGTCGGCGACATCGGTCAGCTCGATCAGCTTGTCGATATAGATGTGCGGTGCGTCGCCGAAGCCGATGATGATGTCGGGGCCGGCGCCGGAGTTCGAGGTCACGGCGGTCTGCTGGTTGATGTCCTCCCAGCCGACGAAGTCGACTTTGATCTCGACGCCGGTCTTGTCGGTGAATTTCTTGGCATTGGCGCGGAACACGTCCTCGTCGGCCTGAACGAAGCGCACCGGCCGCAGCATACGCAAGGTGGCGTCCTTTTCGATCGGCAGCGACGGCGCCGCCACGTCGGCTGCCTTCACCTTCGACGCCTCCTGCGCCGAAGCGCCGGTGACCGCCAGCGCCGCCGCGGAAGCCCCCAGCACCAGCGCGTCGCGACGCGTGATCTCGTACTTCATGTCGTTCGCACTCCCGTTCTTATTGTTTCGTTGTTGTTTTTCCTTCCCGGCGTTTGGCCGCCGGTGAAGGTCTCTTGGTCTCGGCGCCAGCCGCACAAAGGGCCCGCAAGAGACGGGCCCCGCACGAAAAACGCATTCCCGCCCTAGCTGTTCGGACCGCGATCCATGCTGACAGGCTGCCAGCGGCGCAACGCGGTGTTTTGCAGCACCGACGGGTTGACGCAGCTTACCGGCCACATGCCTTGCAGCACTAGTGACAATTCGTAGCCCACCCGGCGCTTGCGCGCCTCGTCAAAACGTGCCGACGCCGAGGCGACATGGGCGGTCAAGGTAACATTGTCCATCCCGAGCATCGGATTGTTGTGCGACGGCGGCTCCTTTTCCAGCACGTCGAGCGCGGCGTGGGCGATCCAGCCCTCCTGCAGCGCCTTGATCAGCGATTCCTCGTCGACCGTGGCGCCGCGGCCGGTGTTGATGAAGATCGCCGACTTTTTCATCTGGCGAAAATGCTTCTCGGTCAGCATGTGGTGCACTTCGGGCCGCGCCGGGGCGTGCATCGAGACGAAATCCGACTGCGACAGCACCTCCGACAGCGTCGAGGGGACCACGCCGTGGTCGTACATCAGGGTTTCCTGGATGAAGGGATCGTAGGCCACCATCCTGAGGCCGAACGGCGCGGCGCGCTTGGCGACAGCGCGGGCGACCCGGCCGAACGAGATGAAGCCGAGCGTCTGGCCCATCAGCCGCGGAATTTTCAAAAGCGCCGGGCGGCCCTCGGCCCAGCGGCCGGTGCGCACCATCTTGTCCTGCTCGATCAGGCGGCGGAAGCCGGCGAGCAGCAGCATCATGGCGTGATCGGCGACCTCCTCGATGAAGGTGTCGGGGATGTTGGTGACAGGAATGCCGCGGGCGGTCGCGGCCTTGACGTCGACCGAGTCGACGCCGACGCTGCCGAGCGTGATCACCTTGCAGTTCTCGAGCGCGTCGATGACCGCCTTGGTGATCGGCATGCCCTTGGCGTAGATCGCGTCCGCGGTGCGTGCCGCCGCGATGAATTCGGCCTCGTTGGCCGGCGCCTCGACGATCTCGGCGCCGATCGGATCGAGCGCCTCGCGCTCATAATCGTAGCCGCCGCCGGCGACCGTGAAGCTCGCGCCCTTCGGCGTGACCACCCTGAATTTCGACATTGTCTGCTCCCGATGTGAGTCTGCTGTTCTTGCTTCTTGCTGGTTTGCTTCTTGATCTTGATTCTTCTTGCTTCTTGGAGCGCGGCTGGGTCGCCGCCTTCCCATGCTTGTACGCGAGCCGCGCTGTTCTCTCCACAATTGCCGGTTGGTCCGCGGCCTGATTCTCCGGGCTTCTACGGGGAACCTCCGTAACCATCAGGTAAAGGGTCTCACATTACGGTGCGCGGAATCAATCCGCCAATCGCGTCGCGTTCCCCGCCTCTTCTGGAGACCCCCGTGAAGCTGTCAAATCTGAAGATCACCCCCAAGCTCGGCATTCTGGTGGGGGTGACCCTCCTTGGCCTGTGCACGGCCGGCATCCTCGCCGGTCACCTGATGCAGCGGGAGATGATGAATGCGCGCATCGACCAAGCCAAGGCCATCGTCGAGATGGCGAAGAACATGGCGGCGGGCCTGAAGAAGGATGTCGACGCCGGCAAGCTGACCAAGGAAGCGGCACTGGCCGAGTTCGGCAAGCGCGCCAACACCCTGACCTACGACAACGGCGCCGGCTATCTGTTCGGCACCGACTACAGCGGCATCACGGTGCTGGCGCCCGATCCGAAGCAGGTCGGAACCAATCGCATGGACATCGTGACCAATGGTCGCAAGCTCTCGCAGGAACTGATGGACGGCGTGAAGGCCAAGGGCGAGATCCTGCTGTTCTATGATTATGTGAAGCCCGGCCAGGAGACGCCGATCCGCAAGCTCGGCTACGCCGTCGCGGTCCCCGGCTTCGATATGTATCTCGGCACCGGCGCCTATCTCGACGATATCGATGCCAAGATGCGGCCGATTGCCTGGCTGCTCGGCCTCGCGATCCTCGGCATCGGCATCGTTTCCGGCTCGGTCGCCTGGCTGATCGGCCGCAGCATCTCCCGTCCGCTCAACCTGCTCGGCGCCCGCATGCGCGACATCGCCGACGGCAAGCTCGACGGTGACATCCCCGGCGTCGGCCGCGGTGACGAGGTCGGCGGAATGGCGGCCACGGTTCAGGTCTTCAAGGACAACGCGGTTCGCATCCGCGGCCTGGAACAGGCCGAGGCCGAGACCAAAGCACGCGCGGAGGCCGAGCGCCGTGGTGCGATGGAGAATATCGCCAACGATTTCGAGCGCAGCGTGAACGGCATCGTCCGCACGGTGGCCTCCGCCGCCGCCGGCATGCAGACCACGGCGCAGTCGATGACCGCGACCGCAAGCGACGCCAGCGCGCGGGCCGCGACCGTCGGCGCTGCGTCCGACAGCGCCTCCAACAATGTCGGCACCGTCGCCGCTGCCGCCGAGGAGCTCTCCAGCTCGGTTGCGGAGATCTCCCGCCAGGTGGCGCGCTCCAGCGAGGTCGCGAGCCAGGCGGTGGCCGATGCCGAGCGCACCAACGCGACCGTGCAGGCGCTCTCCACCGGCGCCGAGAAGATCGGCGAGGTGGTCAAGCTGATTCACTCGATCGCGGCTCAAACCAACCTGCTCGCGCTCAACGCCACCATCGAGGCGGCGCGCGCCGGCGAATCCGGCCGCGGTTTCGCGGTGGTCGCCTCCGAAGTGAAGGCGCTGGCCAACCAGACCGCGAAGGCGACCGAGGAGATCTCGGCGCAGGTCGCCGCGATGCAGGCGTCCACCGGCGAGGCGGTGACCTCGATCGGCGGCATCACAGCGACGATCGCGCAGATGAGCGAGATCACCGCCTCGATCTCGACCGCGATCGACCAGCAGGGCGATGCGACGCGCGAGATCGCGCGCAACATCCAGCAGGTCGCGGCCGGCTCGAGCGAGATTTCCGCCCATATCGGCGGCGTCACGTCAGCGGCCGCCGCCACCGGCACGGCGGCCGGCGACGTGCTGTCGAATGCCCGCGAGCTCGACACGCAATCGGGCATGCTGCGCAACGCGGTCGATGAGTTCCTGCAGAAGGTGCGCGCGGCGTAAGGTTTGTAGGCCTGCCCCATACGTCATTGCGAGGAGCGTAGCGACGAAGCAATCCATCTTTCCGTGCATGCGGATCGATGGATTGCTTCGCTTCGCTCGCAATGACCGGGGCCTACTGCTTCTCGATTCCGGCGTCGGCGATCAGCTTTTCCCACAGCACGAGCTGCTCCTTAAGGAATGCCTCGAACTCCTCGGGCGTGCCGGAGAATGCCTCCATGCCGCGCTCGGCGAGCTGGCTCTTGATATCCGGCCGCTCGATGATCTTGCGGATCTCCGCATTCAGCCTGACCACGACGTCCCTCGGCATGTTGGCGGGGCCGAGATAGCCCTGCCAGGAGGTGATATCGAAGCCCTTGACGGTGTCGTCCATCGTCGGCAGGTCCGGCAGCAGCGCCGACTTCCGCTTGGTGGTGACGGCGAGCGGCTTCAGCACCTTGGCGTTGACGTGCGGCAGCCCGGTCGGCACGTCGATGAACATCATCGAGATGCGGCCGGCGATGACGTCGGTCAGTGCCGGCGGTGAGCTCTTGTAGGGCACATGCAGAAGGTCGATGCCGGCGAGGCGCGCGAAGGTCGCGCCGGAGACGCTCGCCGATGACGAGCCACTGGCGTAGCTGTACTTGCCCGGCTCCTTCTTGGCGAGCGCGATCAGCTCGGCGACCGAGTTCGCCGGGATGTCCGGATGGATCACCAGCATGAAGGGCAGGTCGCCGGTGCGCGCGATCGGCGTGAAATCCTTGATCGGATCGTAGTTCATGGTCTTGAGCAGATACGGATTGGCCGAGTGCGTCGTGTTCGTGGTGACGAACAGCGTGTAGCCGTCGGGGGCGGAGCGGGCGACATAGTTCGCCGCGATCGAGCCGTTGGCGCCGGCCCGGTTGTCGATCACCATGCCGACGCCGAGCGCAACGCCGAGCTCCTTGGAGATCAGCCGCGTCGTGGTGTCGGTGCCGCTGCCGGCGGCAAACGGCAGCACCAGCGTGATGTTGCGGGTGGGATAGGTCTGGGCAAGTGCCGCCCCGGATATCGCCGCAAGCGCGGCGGCGGCTGCGACCGCGAGGCAGCAGTATCGTCTCAATCCCATCACCATGTCGTCGTCCCCCCGCGCAGGCCCTGAACAGGCCCATTGCGGCCGAAGCTAACCCGGCCGCCATGGCCGCGGAAGCCGTGCCGGGAGCAGCCTTTCGCCGCATGGCCACTCCCGGGTCTCGCAGGGGCGCGCTGCCAAAAATATCGAAAACAACCCCATGCAAAGGAGCCGGTGGCGGCCGGCGCTCGACCAGGCAGCTTGACACGTCGGGCAAATCAGTGTCATATTTCTAATATTCCGAAAGTCAGCCGTGAGTGCGTTACGATCCCGCCGGAAAGACCTGCGCGACGTGAAACGCCTTGGTGGTGATGAGCCACCGGCCGTCGATCCGATGAAACACCAGATGGTCGATGAAGCCGGTTTGGCCGGCCCTGACGCGCACCTTGGCGATGGCCAGGTCGGACGCGGTCTGGTCGATGCTGATGATGGCCTCCTCGCGTGGTGATTTCATCGACGCCGGCGAGGGACGGCTGCGGATGAAGTCGCGGAATTCTGAGGCCGACCGCACCGTGTGCTTGCCGTCCCGGATGCCGTGCACGATGCAGGCATCGGCGAAGACGTCGCAGAACCGGCTATCGTCGACGTCATACATCAGGTTGAAATATCCATCGATCGCGGATGCGATGGCCTGGATGTCGCTCATTGCAAAATCTCCCTGGCGGATGATGTGGCGGTGGCCGCACCGGATCGAACCGGTGATCTGCGCCGACAGTGGCCGATATGGTGGCGGAGTGCTACGACTGGGCAGTCATCTCTTGGATGACTGAAAGGCATCGGCATGGACGAAGTTGACGGTCGGCTGGTTGGCGGCCTGGTGGTCCTCGCGGCGCTGGCGGATGCGCGCAGTTTTGGCCGGGCCGCCGAACGGCTCGGCATGACGCAATCCGGGGTCAGCAAGGCGATCGCCAAGCTCGAGGCGCGCCTCGATGCCAGGCTGGTTCACCGCACGAGCCGCGCCGTCGAGCTCACCGAGGAAGGACGCGCGCTGTGCGAGCGGGTTGCTGCGCATCTGGCCGGGATCGGCGAAGCGGCGGCGGAGACCTCGAAATCGCGCGATGCGGTCCGCGGCAGGTTGCGGGTCAATGTCGACCCGCTGTTCTCCCGCATGGTGCTGTCGCCGAAGCTGAGCGAGTTCCTGCTGCAGAATCCAGGCATGGAGCTGCGTATCGAGACCCGCGACCGGATCGCGGATCTGGTCAGCGACGGTTTTGATCTGGCGGTGCGTTTCGGCGAGCCGGTGCCGTCGGCGCTGATTGCGCGCCGCGTGCTCGATGCGCGCGTGCTCACCGTGGCCTCGCCGATCTATCTCGAACGACACGGCCGGCCGCTTGATCCGCGGGAGCTGGCAAGCCGCGACCATCAGTGCATCCATGCAATCGATGCGGCGACCGGGCGTCCCTTCGATTGGGAGTTTCGGCGCGGCAACGAGGTCGTGCCGGTCGCGGTCAACGGGCGGCTCACCGTAACCGATTCAGGAACCAAGCTCGGCGCTTGCCTGGCCGGCTTCGGCATCGCGCAGGTGATCGATCTCGGCCTCGACGATCACCTGAGGAGCGGCGCGCTGATCGAGCTGTTTCCGGACTGGCCCGACGAGTGTTTTCCGCTCTACGTCTATTACGCCTCGCGTAACCACGTGCCGGCGAAGGTGAGGCGGTTTATCGACTTCATCACGGACACGCTGGCGGCAAAGCCATATTCGCCACGCAAATCCGCCGGCTTGCGCAAGGTAGGCTAGTCTAGGGATTCGCCGATGTCTTGGCGGATCCTTGTCGCGAGGCGATGATGACGCCGGCGAGCACCAGCGCGTAGCCGATCAGATGGAACGGCGCGAGGCTCTCGCCGAGCAGCAGGATCGCCATCGCCGAGCCGAACACCGGCACCAGATGGAAGAACGGCGCGGCGCGGTTCGGGCCGATCAGCGCGACGCCGCGGTTGAAGAACAGATAGGCGAGCGTGGACGGGAAGATCAGCACATAGGCGAGCGTTGCGCCGGTCAGCAAGTCGAACTTCAGCGTCACGCCGTTGGCGAACTCCCAGGCCGCCACCGGCAGCAGCATCAGCGCGCCGCAGCAAGTGGTGAACGAGATCAGCGAGAGCTGGTGGATCTTCGGCCGCCGCGGGATCAGCGCCGAATAGAGCCCGAACGACACCAGCGAGGCGCCGAACATGATGTCGCCGCGGTTGAAGCTGATGCCGGCGAGCGCGGAGAAGTCGCCGCGCAGGATGATGGTCAGCACGCCGGCCAGCGAGATCGCGATGCCGGCCAGCTGCGCCGGCGTCAGCCGCACGCCGAACAGGATCAGCGACCACAGCGCCACGAACAGCGGCCCCGCCGACTGGATCAGCAGCGCGTTGAGCGCTTCAGTATACTGCATCGCCCAGTAGGAGATCGCGTTGTTGAAGGCGAAGCCGACCGCGGACAGCAGCAGCATCAGCGGCAGGGCGCTGCGCAGCTTCGGCCAGTCCTGCTTCAGATGCGGCCAGGCGAACGGCAACAGGATCAGGAAGACGCCGAACCAGCGGATCGTGGTCAGCGTGACCGGCGGCACATGGCTGCCGACATGGCGCGCCAGCACGATGTTGGCGGCCCAGAACAGCGACGTCAGGCTGAGCAGCAGATAGGGCTGGTTATTGAGCCAGTTGAGCGGCGAGCGGCGTGGCGTTGTGGCAGATGCGGGCAAAGCGGTCATTATCGGGCGGATGTTGTGCCCGAATCCGGCGCCGCGACAAGACGAAAGAGCGGATTGGAGCCATGCGCGGGGGCTCAATCTGACACGGAAGCCACACTGCCGCGGAATAACAGAACCCGTCATCCTGAGAGACCGTGAATGAATGCCTCTCGATGACGCAACATACTCGATGTCGTCCCGGCGAAAGCCGGGACGACGAGCGGAGAGGACGAGCGGAGAGATTGCGCTGCATCCCCGCCTATTTCTGCGGCCCCGACAGCGAGATGTCGCGCTCGGCGCGAAACACGTTGCTGTAGAGATTGGCGATCCATTGCCGTCCGCTCGAGGTGATGTTGAGGTGGCGGATCGCCTTCTGCACATGCGGCGCGACGCTGTCCCAGTAGAAGCGCGGATAGCGTTCGACGAGATCGGCCGGCGAATCGTAGCCGAGCTGGTGGTTCAGTCCGGCCTCCTCGAATTCGATGTACAGCGCGTTGGCCTTGCGGATGTAGTGGGGATCGCCGAGCTGGCCGATCAAATCGGCGGCCCGCAGCAGGGTGGCCTCTTCGCCGAAATCCTCGTCGTCATCAGGGGCGCTCAGCGGAAAGCGGGTGCCTTCGATGGCACGCACGATGCGCTCCTTGTCGAGCAGGGTGACGCCCTTGAGCCGCTCCATCACGAAGATCTTGGAGCGGTCGACGTGGTAGGACATCAGTGCGGCATCCGACGACCCGCGTGGCAGGATGATCTTGCGACCGACGGCATCGACCAGATAGCCGGCCTGGCCGTCGGCCTCGAACAGCCCGCGCACATAGCCGATGTCATGGGTGAGGCAGGCGATGATGACATGGGCATAATCCTCGGCGCTCATGTGCGAGTGCAGCGCGCGGCCGCGCAGGATGTCGTGGCCGGCCAGCGTCACCAGCATGGTGTGCTCGACATTGTGATAGAGCGCGTCGCTGTTGCCGATGCATTCGAGCGCGATCCGGGCGATCGAGGGCACCATTTCCACCAGCTGGGTCTGCGAAGAGCCGAACCGGCGCTGCATGTACTCGCCGAGGAACTTGCCGAGCGCGTCGGCCGCTAGTTCTGGAAGGGTCATCACGGCCTTGACCTCCGAGAGCTGGCCTGAGCTTACGGCCCGGCGGTATTTCAGGCTAGTCCTGCGATGTGACATAATCGTTGCGGCTAGACCGATGTGGCGGGAGTGACGGGCTTTGGGCGGGAGCGGGTGATGGGTGTCGATCTCTTGAACGTCAAAGGCCTGAACGAGCTGGACCGCGAGGCGCCGGTCGTGATGGTCAATCTGATGCGGTTTCGGGCGCGGTCGCTCGACGGCGACGGCTCGGGCTGGGATGCCTATTTGCGCTACAGCGCGCTCACCGTCCCGATGATCAAGGCGCGCGGCGGCACGCTGCTGTGGACCGGCAGCGCCGAGACGGTCGCGCTGGGCGAGCCGGCCGGCCAGCGCTGGGATTATCTCGCGCTGGTCTACTACCCGAGCGTCGCCGCCTTCATCGACATGATGACTTCAGCCGACTACGAAGATCGCTGCGACCCGCATCGCCGCAACGGCTGCGAGGAGCACGTCATCATCGCGACGCGCGAGGCCTACAGCAAGTTCAAGGTGGGGTAGCCGACGAACCCGGCTCCCATCCCGTCATTGCGAGCGTAGCGAAGCAATCCATTTCACCGCGTAGTGGAGCGATGGATTGCTTCGTCGCTAACGCTCCTCGCAATGACGGTTGATGGACAGTGACCCTCAGGATGGGTTTGCGAGCGGCTGCAGCGCCGCGTGGCAGGCGCTCTGCACGACACGGCAGACATCATCGCTCGACCGCCCCGCGCTCAGCGACGCGAAGGTCGGATAGCTTGTCAGCGCGAAGATCAGGTCCACCGCGTCCTTGCGCGCTTGCTGTGACGCGCCCTTGCCCGCGACGCGGTCGATCAATGCGGTGACGCCGCGGCGGCGGCGCTCGTTGCGCTCGCGCACGGCCTCGGCGAATTCGGGATCGGTCGCCATCGCGTCGTGCAGCCGGCCGACCGCGGAATCCCGGCTCCAGAATCCGCAGAAGATCTCCACCATCCGGTCGAGCGCGGCGCGCGGATCGGCCATTGTCATGGCGTCGGCGAGCTGGTGCAGCCCGCCATGGCGCGCGATCTCGTCGAACACCGCCTCGAGCAGCCCGCGCCGCGAGCCGAACTGGTTGTAGACGGTCAGCCGGGTCACGCCGGCCGCCTTGGCCACCGTATCCAGCGAGAAGCGCGCGATGCTCTCGTCGCGCAATGTGCGCGAGGCGGCCTCGATCACGCGCTCGCGGGTCTCGGCGGCGGCAGCGCTGCGCGCCGGGCTCACATAGCTGCGCGGCGGCATCGGTTTGCCTTGCTTTCGTCAGATTGACTATACATTATGTATATCTAATTTCCAATGCCCATCCGGAGCGACATCATGCAGACCGCCCTCATCATAGCGCTGTCCCTTCACGTCCTGTCATCGGTGTTTTGGGCCGGCTCGAGCTTCACCTTGGCGCGCACCGGCGGCCTCGGCGGCGAAAAGCTGCTGTTTCCGCAAATCGGCGCCGCGACGGTCGCGATCGTGACCGGCGCCACGCTCTGGCGCCTGGTCCATGAAGGCTCGTTCGGGCTGTCGGAGCAGATCCTGGCCGGTGGCGCGATCGCAGCACTGGCTGCAATCGCCGTGCAGATCATCGTCGGCGGCGGCGCGGTCCGGCAGCTGCGCAGCAGCGTGGACGATACGTCAGCCGCACGCTCGCGGCTGGCGGTTGCCCAGCGCATCGCCGCGGGGCTGCTCGCGATCACCGCGCTGTGCATGGGCGCGGCGCGCTATGCGTGAGCCTGAAGTCTTTCCCGTTCCGATAGAATCGCAACGGGGCTCTAATCTTACTGTGTCATAAGTGGATCGGCGGGTCGCGCCCTTTGATGAGCCGGATGCAGCAAGGACACCTTTGCATGCGGCCGAGGAGCGCGACGCTCAAGCGGCGTC